>NZ_CP092417.1:6125714-6430000 GCF_023716865.1 Endozoicomonas sp. SCSIO W0465 | reverse complement strand
ACACACCGCCCGTCACACCATGGGAGTGGGTTGCTCCAGAAGTAGTTAGTCTAACCCCTTTTCTTTCGGGATAGGGGAGGACGATTACCACGGAGTGATTCATGACTGGGGTGAAGTCGTAACAAGGTAGCCCTAGGGGAACCTGGGGCTGGATCACCTCCTTAATTGATACTAACCAACCGCCGTCCATAAGCGTTCACACGAATTGTTTGATAATAAAACTGCATTCGCAGTTTTATAAGTCATTGTTCTTTAAAAATGTGGAATCCAAATTAAGCTGAATTGATTTAAAAGACGTGCGTCTTTTAAAGAAAATTCTTGCTGAGACACTCTCAAGTTAATTACCGAAAGGTAATAGCTAATGTGTATGGCGTTCAGTTGTCAGTGGTCAGTTAACAGTGACCAGTTGATGACTGAAGATCGTTAAGGTAGTTATTTACCATTGCTTTTACGGGCCGCAGGTAGCGGGTGGCGGGAAGCGGACCTGAAACAGATTGCTTCGGGTTATATGGTCAAGTGACTAAGCGTGCACGGTGGATGCCTTGGCAGTCAGAGGCGATGAAGGACGTGGTAATCTGCGATAAGTCTTGGGGAGCTGATAAACAAGCTGTGATCCAGGAATTTCCGAATGGGGAAACCCAACGGCATAAGCCGTTATTCCTTAGCTGAATACATAGGCTTTGGAAGGCGAACCCGGGGAACTGAAACATCTAAGTACCCGGAGGAAAAGAAATCAATTGAGATTCCCCCAGTAGCGGCGAGCGAACGGGGACCAGCCCTTAAGCAATTTTTGGTTTAGTGGAAGACTCTGGAAAGTGTCGCCATAGTGGGTGATAGCCCCGTACACGAAAGGCCAATCATTGTGAAATCGAGTAGGACGGGACACGTGAAATCCTGTTTGAACATGGGGGGACCATCCTCCAAGGCTAAATACTCCTGACTGACCGATAGTGAACCAGTACCGTGAGGGAAAGGCGAAAAGAACCCCGTTGAGGGGAGTGAAATAGAACCTGAATCCGTGTACGTACAAGCAGTGGGAGTCGGTGGACAGTTGACAGTGGACAGTAGACAGTTAATGTGCAAAAGCACGGTTGACTGCAAGGCTGAAACACCGTCGCTGGATGATAGAACGTCGGAATGGAACAGGGAGCCAGAAACAGGCACTTCCTGAACCGTTCACCGTCTACTGTCTACTGTCAACTGTCCACTGATGACTGCGTACCTTTTGTATAATGGGTCAGCGACTTACTTTCAGTGGCAAGGTTAACCGCATAGGGGAGCCGTAGGGAAACCGAGTCTTAATAGGGCGTGTTCTTCGGAACAACAGTCGCTGGGAGTAGACCCGAAACCGGGCGATCTATCCATGGGCAGGTTGAAGGTTGAGTAACATCAACTGGAGGACCGAACCGACTATCGTTGAAAAGCTAGCGGATGACCTGTGGATAGGAGTGAAAGGCTAATCAAGCCCGGAGATAGCTGGTTCTCCTCGAAAGCTATTTAGGTAGCGCCTCGTGTCTCACCATCGGGGGTAGAGCACTGTTTGGGCTAGGGGGTCATCCCGACTTACCAACCCCATGCAAACTCCGAATACCGATGAGTGCAATCACGGGAGACACACGGCGGGTGCTAACGTCCGTCGTGGAAAGGGAAACAACCCAGACCGTCAGCTAAGGTCCCAAAGTAACAGTTAAGTGGGAAACGATGTGAGAAGGCCCAGACAGCCAGGCTGTCTCTTGATCACAAATAGCTACCTTGTTCTATCATTTCTCACTGATAAAACAGGTCATGCTTCCACTTTCTCCTAAACCATGGTCAGAACTAACTTTTGGATGTGCTGATTTGGGCGATACTCGACGTACAAAACGACTTGTCAAAGTTGCTGCCGAGCTTTCAGCTCATACCGGTAATTCTTTGTCATCTTCATGCGAAGGTTATACCGCACTGGTAACTGGAGCTTACCGGCTGATTGAGAATGAGGCCGTAAAGCCTGAAGCAATAGCTGAGGCAGGCTTTCAGGCAACTGCCAAAATAGCGAGACAGTCTCGCCTACTTCTGGCTCTCGAAGATACAACAACCCTGGGTTATAAACATGCTGTCAGATCCGAGCTTGGTGATCTTGGAGGTCCTGAAGGCTCTAAAACCAGAGGATTCCACGTCCACTCTGTCTTCTTGGTTGATGCGGATACAGAGCGAAGCATTGGGCTTATTGATCAAGAACGATGGGTTAGAGAGGACGTTCAGCGGGGGAAAAAGAACCAACGTCGTCAGCTACCTTACGAGGGAAAGGAAAGCTTTAAGTGGCAAAGAGCCTCTGAAAACACAGAACAAAGGATGGGGGGTAAAATGCCTGACATCATCAGTGTTTGCGACCGGGAGGCGGATATATACGAATATATGCACTACAAACTGGATAACCGACAGCGGTTTGTTGTAAGAGCTACACAAAACAGAATCCTGGTGGATGGCGAACTCTTATTATTTGATTCCTTAGCTCAGACTGAAGTGTTGGGGAAATATACGATAGTGGTTCCTCAAAAAGGAGGTAGAAAGAAGCGAAAGGCAACGCTGCAGGTCAAAAGAAAGAAGATGACAATACAGGCGCCGCAAAGGCCAGGCGGCAGGCCGGAACCGGTAACTATGAATATTGTGTCGGCTGAAGAGATTGGCAATGACTCCGAAGACCGTTTGCACTGGGTACTATTGACAACTGAAGATATTGAAACATTCGAAGACTGTCGCTCTATCATTCGATTTTACGAGCTCCGATGGCGAATAGAAGAGTTCCATAAGGCTTGGAAATCGGGAGCAGGAGTAGAAAGGCTTCGTCTGCAATCTCCGGATAACATTGAACGACTTGCGGTCATATTAATGTTTGTCGCTGTCAGACTAATGCAAATCCGTGAAGCATTAATGTTACCGAATGACAGGCAGCACAAAGACAGAAAGCTTTGGAGTGAAAAAACACTCGCGAATGAGGTGGTCAGTGATGATGAATGGCAGGTTCTCTGGCTAACCTATGAAAAAAAAGCGTTGCCCGATAAGCCGCCAACAGTCACTTGGCTGCTTCAAACGATTGCTCGGCTTGGTGGTTGGGGTGATTCAAAGCATACAGGGCAGCCCGGCTGGTTAGTGGTATGGGAAGGCTGGGCGAAATTGCAGGATCGGGTAAAAACCTGGCAGATAGCCCGGCAGTTCAGCGCTGGAGAGATGTGATCAAGAGTCAGGACAGCCAGGAGGTTGGCTTAGAAGCAGCCACCCTTTAAAGAAAGCGTAATAGCTCACTGGTCGAGTCGGCTCGCGCGGAAGATTTAACGGGGCTCAAACTGTTCACCGAAGCTACGGGGTTCAGTGGGCAGTTGACAGTGGACAGTACACAGTTTGTTGAGTAAGTCATGCAAGGTTTTGAGCAATTGGAAGTTTTCAAAAAAGCGTATCGGACTTCACTTGAAGTTCATAAGCTAACATTTGACTTTCCAAAGCATGAACAAGTGCGTGGGCTTGCTGATCAAATGCGCAGAGCCAGTAAAGGCATATGCGCAAATGTTGCTGAAGGCTATGGCAAAATGAGTATTTCAAAAGCTGAATTTCGAAGGTTCTTATTAATGGCCATCGGATCAGCCGACGAAATGCGAGTATGGATCAGATACTCACTGGATCTCGGATACATCGAGAAAAATCAGTGGGAACACCTGAAAACTGAATACCAGACAATTGCCAAAATGCTAACGAATTTGCACAAAAGTCACCAATGACTCAAGGCAAAACCGTCCACCGTCTACTGTCAACTGTCTACTGAACCGGTAGAGGAGCGTTCTGTAAGCCGTTGAAGGTGCATCGGGAGGTGTGCTGGAGGTATCAGAAGTGCGAATGCTGACATGAGTAACGACAAGGGGAGTGAGAAGCTCCCCCGCCGGAAGACCAAGGGTTCCTGCGCAACGCTAATCGGCGCAGGGTGAGTCGGCCCCTAAGGTGAGGTCGAAAGACGTAATCGATGGGAAACAGGTCAATATTCCTGTACCCCTTCTGACTGCGACGGAGTGACGGAGAAGGCTAGGTCAGCGCAGCGTTGGTTGTCTGCGTTTAAGATAGTAGGCAAGGGATCCAGGCAAATCCGGATCGCTCTCTTAATTGAGAATGCCGAGAATTGATGACGAGGTTCTACGGAACTGAAGTGATTGATGCCATGCTTCCAGGAAAAACTTCTAAGCATCAGGTCAGAAGGGACCGTACCCCAAACCGACACAGGTGGTCAGGTAGAGAATACCAAGGCGCTTGAGAGAACTCGGGTGAAGGAACTAGGCAAAATGGCACCGTAACTTCGGGAGAAGGTGCGCCGGCTTTGGTGATCGGACTTGCTCCGTAAGCTGAGGCTGGTCGAAGATACCAGGTGGCTGCGACTGTTTATTAAAAACACAGCACTGTGCCAACACGAAAGTGGACGTATACGGTGTGACGCCTGCCCGGTGCCGGAAGGTTAATTGATGGGGTTACCTGACCACTTAATCGCTTTATGTATTATGTATATGTTTTAAAGGCTAAAGATAATGGCGACTATTATGTTGGCTATTCGTCTGATTTGCGCCGTCGTCTGGCGGAACATAAATCAGGACAGAGCCGATTCGGTATACAGCATAAAGATATAGAGTTGGTTTACTACGAGGCTTATCAGAGTGAAGCAATCGCAAGAAAGCGAGAAGCCAAGCTGAAAAGTCATAGGCGAGTGAAGCAACTGCTGATAGAGCGATTAAGTGGTCAGGGAAGCTCTTGATCGAAGCCCCGGTAAACGGCGGCCGTAACTATAACGGTCCTAAGGTAGCGAAATTCCTTGTCGGGTAAGTTCCGACCTGCACGAATGGCGTAACGATGGCCACGCTGTCTCCACCCGAGACTCAGTGAAATTGAAATCGCTGTTAAGATGCAGCGTATCCGCGGCTAGACGGAAAGACCCCGTGAACCTTTACTACAGCTTCACAGTGGATCTTGATGTTGCTTGTGTAGGATAGGTGGGAGGCTTTGAAGCGGTGACGCCAGTCATCGTGGAGCCAACCTTGAAATACCACCCTGGCAATATTGAGGTTCTAACCCAGGTCCTGAAACGGGATCGGGGACATTGTGTGGTGGGTAGTTTGACTGGGGCGGTCTCCTCCCAAAGAGTAACGGAGGAGCACGAAGGTTGGCTAAGTACGGTCGGACATCGTACGGTTAGTGTAATGGCACAAGCCAGCTTGACTGCGAGAGGTACATCTCGAGCAGGTACGAAAGTAGGTCATAGTGATCCGGTGGTTCTGCATGGAAGGACCATCGCTCAACGGATAAAAGGTACTCCGGGGATAACAGGCTGATACCGCCCAAGAGTTCACATCGACGGCGGTGTTTGGCACCTCGATGTCGGCTCATCACATCCTGGGGCTGAAGCCGGTCCCAAGGGTATGGCTGTTCGCCATTTAAAGTGGTACGCGAGCTGGGTTTAGAACGTCGTGAGACAGTTCGGTCCCTATCTGCCGTGGACGTTGGAAGTTTGAGAAGAGCTGCTCCTAGTACGAGAGGACCGGAGTGGACGGACCACTGGTGTTCGGGTTGTGTCGCCAGACGCATTGCCCGGTAGCTATGTTCGGACGGGATAACCGCTGAAAGCATCTAAGCGGGAAGCCCCCTTCAAGATGAGACTTCCCTGGAGACATGATCTCCCTGAAGAGCCGTTAAAGACTATGACGTTGATAGGTTGGGTGTGTAAGTGCTGTGAGGCATTGAGCTAACCAATACTAATGACTCGTGCGGCTTGACCATATAACGCCAAAGCGATCTCCAGTAGACAGTAGACAGTAGACAGTAGACAGTTTACTGTGAACAGTTAGAGCCATACATGTAGAGTGTTATGCAAGAATATAAAGCTTAAATAGTGGATTCCTAGTTAATAGTGATAACTGATAACAGTCAACTGTTCACCGTTCACTGTTCACTGTTAACCGACAACCAGATAAGCCTGGCGACCATAGAAAGTTAGAACCACCTGATCCCATCCCGAACTCAGCAGTGAAATGACTTATCGCCGATGGTAGTGTGGGGTTTCCCCATGTGAGAGTAGGTCATCGCCAGGCACCCAATTTAAAGTGTAGAAAAAACAAAGGCTTCCCTACGGAAGCCTTTTGTGCGTTTGGTCAGGTTCGGAATCAGTTCGGATAGTCGCCGAAATTTTTATCCGACTCAGCCTGTGCCAGGGTTTCATAGGATTGCTGCTGGTCCAGCCACGCTTTCAGGTCTTCGACCCGGTAGCGGATGGAACGTCCGAGTTTGAGAAATGGGGGCGGGGTCTGGCCAAACAGCACGCCCGATACTCTTGATTTATCCAGAGCACTTTTACAGACCCCGATGTACAACGCGGCTTCGCGGGTTGAGTAATTGATGCATTCGATGGGGGATTTCACGTCCATGCCATGGTCTCCTTTCCTGGCGATCGGATAACAGGGTTCTGTTATCCCGTAAGATGCTTCAACTGCCATGAAGCGTGTTCTTCTGCTTCCTGAATCATCTCCGGTTTTAATGGAAAAATTTCAGGATGTCATAACCCAGTACCGGCTGTGCGTTACTGGTGGTCAGTCGCTTGCTCTGTCGGTTATGAAATAGGGTTTCGGTGGGGTCGTACATCAGGCCGTACTGCCAGCCCCTATCGGTGAGCAGGTATTTCCCTTTTTTCCCCTGTCCGGTCCATTTGATGATACGGTGTTTCTCCAGCACCTCGACCACATGCTGACGGCTTCTGCCAATAAATTCCCCCAGTTCCACCAGTGAGAAGTAATCGTCCAACTCGTAGCGGTTCCGTTTGCGCTTTGGTTTTCTTGGCACGGGCTCGCAGTCTTCGTCTGACCCATACAGTGGTGGGTCAGCATCGTGGCTATTCCGATCCATTGGCACCGTTTCGGGGCCGGCATCGGTCCTGGGAACTAAACGATCCAGCACGGTCTGATACCACTTCACCTGCTTTACCGGAGTACCGCTGTGGTGGGACTTCCCGGTGTCGAGGATTTCACAGAACGGCGTTCCAAGGTCGGTCGGTATCCACTGCCGGTCGATCTTGGTTTGCAGTCTTGCTGCTTCCAGCCGTCGGTTTACCTCTCGGGCGTCCTGGGGTGATGTCATCATCTGCCCGAGCTGGGTTGGGGTAAATGTCATTTGCTGAACGGGTGCGATCAGTTGTCTCTGACCCATGGCTTCCAGCGGGGAGAAACCGATCTGGCTTTTCAGCAGCCGGTCAGCGGAGAGCAGTTTCTGGTTGCCGGTAAAGCCCAGTGCTTCGGCAAAGGCGATGGCTTTCAGGGAAGTGGCCATGTTGATTTCGAGCAACACCTGCGGTGTGTCGTTCTCCCGTTGATCCAGCGCTGGCTTTTCGGATGACGGATGTATATTGAGCGCATCCGTGAGTTGCTGTTTCCGCTTTTCATCAATGGCCTCTTGTCTGGCCTGTTTGCCTTCCTGGGTCATGGCGGACAGCAGAACATGGTTCGCGGCATTCACCGAAAAGTGATAAACCCGTCTGGGACGGCCTCCAGAACTTTGCAACATCGATGTTGTAAAGTCCTTTCCTTCGCAAAACTCATGCTTTGCGATCTGTCGTTTAATCGCCTGAGCCACGGTTTTGGATTCCAGGTTAAAGCCACAGACGGTTTGCAGCAGCTCCTCACCTTCTACCTGCTCATGCCCTTCAGGGTTGAGTCGAATGATACCGGCGCGTCGGATTTTCAGTTCAGCCTGATCTAGGCTGGTGATGGTGCTGTTTTTATTAAGCACTGTGTTGTCCATAGTCAACGTCCTCTCGCTTCCTTGCTCTTCAGCGTTGTGTGACTGCTCTGGTGTCTATCAGTGAATGCGTTCCGTTGAATGATGGTTAGGGTACGGGTCATTTTCCTGCAGGCGTTGCAGGATCAGTCCGGTGACCAGCATGGATTGATCCCTCGCTAGAGGGCTGTGAATACCCACGGTAATGGCCACGATCAGGGCGGTCATTTCGATCATCACGGTTTCAGCATCCAGTGGCAGTCCTCCCATTCGATCGCCGATCCGATCTGCAATGCGGATTTTTTCCGAGAGTTCCGCTTCCTCTTTGCGGGTGTTGATGCCCGCTGCGCGTTTATGTTTGATCTCCAGGGCCAGAGCCAGGTCATCGGCCGTTAATCCATCCATGGGCTGCCATTCTCCGTTGGGTTAGAAAGGAATCGAGTCATCGTAGTCGTCATACCCCTCAGCGGGTGGCGATGACGGCGGGTTCGTCTTGGTTGGGTAGCGGGTGTTCTGTGGCTGGTGATGGTTGCCGTGGTGAGCGGCGTGTTGTGGTGGCTGATGCTGTTGTTGTTGCTGGGCAGGCTGCTCATTCAGCTTGTCCAGGATCTGAATCTGTCCGTTGAAGCCGGTGACCACGACTTCCGTGGTGTATCGGTCCTGGCCGTGATTGTCCTGCCACTTGCGGGTCTGGAGTTTGCCTTCGATGTAGAGCTTGCTGCCCTTGCGCACCAGCTGCTGGGCAATGTCTGCCAGCTTGCCGAAGGTGACGATGCGGTGCCACTCGGTTCTTTCCTGTGGCTGTCCGTTCCGGTCCTTCCATTTCTCCGAGGTAGCAAGACTGATGTTGGCCACCGCTTCGCCACCGGGGGTATAGCGCACGACGGGGTCCTGCCCGACATGCCCAACCAGGATGACTTTATTAACGCCTCTGCTCATTAAGGTTCTCCTTTAGTTCAGGGGTTTTACTGTCCAGACCGTGGCCGGTTTGCCTTTGTATTTCTCCAGGTCTTTCATGGGGACTTCCGGCAGCATGGCTTTGAAGGCGTCCTGCCATTTCACGTTGCCTTTGCGGTAGGTGGGGTAGAGCTGGAATTGGCTGCCTTTGGTTTTGGCACCTCCGGTCAGGTCGATCAGGTCCTGTTTGGTCTTCTCTGCCAGGGCTTTGGCGGCATTCAGTGTCTGCAGGGCTAGGTGGTAGCTCTGTTCTGCTTTTTGGAAGGTGTCATCGTGTCGAACGACGGCTTCAGCGTACGGGTTGGGGAGTTTCCCTTTATCGTGCAGTCTCTCCGCTTGCTCCAGATCGGCCTTGAATTGATGCCAGCCTTCGATCAGGGTATGACGTCGATCGTCGTGAGCGTCGTAATAGACCCAGCGAAGGTTTTCACGGGTGCCATCGGAGCAGACAAAGATGACCCGACCCCCTTTCTGGTTACTGACCAGCAGCTGTTGCTCCAGTTGCCAGTAGTAACCGGGTTCAATACCTTCCCCTTCGATCTGGGCGACGACTTTTGGGTTCCAGAGTTTGTGTTCGAAGATCAGTTTTCGATCCAGATCAAGGCCGTCAAAGCTGGCCAGCAGGGGCAGGCCTTCCACGGTCCGGGTGCCAGTCACCGGGAAGAGGGTTTTCATCTCCTGTACTTCAATGATGGGGCGAGCCTCAGCTTCTGCTGCGTGCCCCATATCAAAACGATGTTGCTGCTGGGGCGTAACCGGTGGCGTATAGCCGGTGACTTTCTGATAGATCAGTTGGTCACGGCTGATGAAGGGGCTGTCGCCCATCATGGCGGGTGCTTCACTGGCGGTGAAGTGTGCCCGCCGCAAAGCCAGCCATTCAGGACTGCCCTGTTTGACATTGATCAGTTTCATTTATTGGCCTCCTGGGTGGAGTGTGGTTGGATGGAACGTGGCTGGATAGCCTGGATGTGCTGAACCTGTTGGGGGGAAAGGGGGGCTCTGCTTTCGGCATTGATGATGATGTCTTCCACGGTGTTGCGGCCGGACTCGATACGGGCAGTCCAGTCCGGCAGGTTGCGCTGGAAGTCGTCGTCCGGGTAAACCGATGGCTTTTCCGTCGGTACGTCCGGTGCATGGCCGTCCACATCGTCATCGGTGCAGGCCACGCCAAGGATACCGACCAGTGCGATCCGCTTCAGATAGGTGACCGCAGAGGACATTTGCTGGATCTGGTTTTTGTTGCCGCTGGCGTCCACCGGACCAGAGACGGTATTGTGGATGGCGTGACCGGATACATGCCCCAGGTGGCAGGTGATGGTGATCATGCTAACGGTCACCGGTCGTATTTCTGTGAGGCCTTGTTGTCGTTCAACCTCCTTTTGTACCGCTACCTGTTCCTGAGATTGTTCAAACCAGTAGCTGAGACCCACTGTGTGCAGCACCGGTTGAACTGCCTGCACCACATCATCCATGGAGGCATAACTGTATTTCATGGTGTAGCCTTTGGTGGTGGTGAAGCTGGCAGTCTTGCTCTTTTTGACCGCAGGCAGTTCTTTTTGAAAAGCGGCAAAGGCGTGGTTGAACTGCTGCTCTGCCAGCTTTTCCTGCCGATGTTCGTAGAGTTTCATGACCCGTTCCAGGGTTTCGATATTGGCGCCGTTCTCCAGAACGCGGTTGAGCAGCTGACCCATTTCAGTAACGGGGGTGGTGTCCGGCACCGTAATTGGGTGGGTTTCCTGGGTGATACACTCCTGCACTTTCTTTTTAGCGGGCATGGCGGCGGGCCTCATCGGTGAGAATTCGGTGTCTGACGGCGAGCACCTGGTCGGCAATTTCCATGCGGAAACTTTTTTCCAGTGCTTTGGATAACGTGTCGTGCAGTTCACACCAGGCGCGGAAATCGACGATTACCGCATCACAGGTTTTGGGGTCTTTGCGCCACGCGGCGATTTCGTCCCGGATGACCCGGTAGATCTGAAGGACCGTCATGCTCGGTGAGACCTTTTTGGCAATACGGTCTTTCAGCTGGCAGACCTTGCTGTAGTCATAGGTGTATTGATTGATGTTCAGCCAGTCGCTGATGCCGGTGATTACCGGTTCTGCCAGCCGGTTTTCATGAACCGCATGTTGGTTAGCCACGGCAATAACCTCGCTTGCTCGCATAGTTAATGATGTCCCAGCTGGAAAGGCGGGAGTGTTCGTCACTGCAGTCATGGGCCAGCTGTTTGACAGCCAGCCAGCGAAAGCCCTGCATGGGGTGAAATTCTTCTAAGATGAGAAACTGGATCAGGGAGATGGCCGTGATGAGACCAATACCTCTAACCAGGAAGGTGCCGTTGGTTTCCAGGCTCTGCTGAAAGTCGGTTTCGATTCGTTCCAGTTCGGTCTCGATACACTCTTCCAGGGTTTCTCTGGCATCGAGGGCATGAAGATGCTGGTTGAGATCACGGGTGACAGCATCCATTAATATTCCACAGAGGCTCTATTTTGATTACGAACTGCTCTACAGTGAAAACTGACTGTAGGTCACGAAAAACAAGGATTGAGCAACATTACCGGACAATATGCTGACAACCTTTGTAGATAAAGGGCTTCAGCAATGTTCAACCCAGTAGCAGTCTGAAATCCTACAAGAGCCTCCCACAGATTTATTATTTGATTATCTAATCTACACGCAAGGAATAGTAATTTACAAATAGGGAATAGATAATATTTATCTATAATGAGAATGCCTTTGATAGATGTTGACTAAATAATGTAAATGGTCACTGAATTTAGTGGCTATAGGAGGGCTGAAGGACTGGATGGGGGATTTCGTTAGTTAATTATTGGCTTTTCGTGTGATTGAGCGGTTTATGTTTCGGAAATTTGTTGTTTACATATCGGGATTCGAGACGGGTTAATCACGGTCAAACAGTTTAAAGGAAACCACGGCACTTCTGGCCGTGGAGGTTATCTGGAAACCTGGTGTCATTAACGAAGTGACAGGCTATAGCCTACCGCTGTTCCTTTAAAAATCTCCATGATGTCTCCCTCATGGGTGAAATCCAGGTTGCTGTAGAGCCGGTTGATGACCCTGAGGTAGTGCTCGGTCGCGCTGAGGCGTTTCCACTCCCGCAGAACCATTCGGTTGTTATGCTGAACCAGAAGAATATCGCCGGATTGAGGCATGGTATCGACATCAATTTGTACAGAACTGCCTTCCGGAATATGCTTCTTCTCGGCATTGGTCAGATCAATCATCGTATCGTTGTCCATAATGACCAGAAAGCTGTTCTCGCTGCAGGACTCGATAATGCGGATACCGGAAGTCTCCTGGTATACCTTCCCCTTCTCCTCAATTTCTGCCCAGAATTTTTCGATGTCATCCATGGTGATCACTGGCAGTTTGTGATCTTCCAGGGCTTCTTCGCCAGTATCCAGCCAGTGAACGCTCACGCCCAATACTTCGGCCACGGCCATTTTCTGTTCCAGCTTGGGCTCGCGCTGACCATTCATCCACAGACTGACACTGGACTTACTCCAGCCTGATCGTGATGCAATCTCCAGATCCCGGATGCCGAGTTCGCTTGCCTTCTGTCGGGCTCGTTCTGACCAGTGAATCGTCACATGCATTTCCGTAGTGGTTGTTTATGGATGTAAAAAAATTTAACACGACATAACCGATGAATGTATGGGCAGGCCTCGAGGATAGTGTGACTAATCATTGCTTAAGTCTACATAGGTGAAATTATTTGCGATTAAAGTTTATGTGAGTAAATATAATTCGGGTAATTATATTTAAAAATGGAATTTAACGTGAGTCATAACGATTGAATGGAGGCACACCATGATTGACCCAGAGGAACAGGACATTCCTGAACATCCCGAGCATTGGCAGGACATTATCTGGCCAATGAGTGACCGGCCAAACCAGACCTTATCGGCTGACCACTATGAGAAGCTGTGCTGGGAGTGTCCGGATGTCGATGTTGCCGCGCAGTTGCTGAAAGCCTACCGATACATGCTGGACCAATGGAGTGAGCCCGGCCCGGGGCACCGGGTGGTGAGTTTTATCAATAAGTGGATGCGTACTAACCAGCACAATGTTGATGAGGCTGATCGCTATTTTCCCAGGGAGGGCAGACGATGAAAACCTTTGGCAAGATCGAAAGTCGTTTCTGGATCAGTGATGACATTCAGGCATTGTCAGACAGCGCCAAGCTGATGGCCCTGTATCTGTTGACCACTGGACATGGCAACTTGATCGGGATTTTCAAGTTGTCCAGAGGGTATATGGCAGATGACTTATGCTGGGATCTGGCAATGGTTCATAAAACATTGGCAGAACTGGAATCTAACAATTTTCTAACGCTCTCCGAACGGGGAAGCTACCTGTGTATCCATCGGTTCATGGATCATAACCCAACGGTAAATCAGAAGCAGATTATCGCCCGATTACGTGCATTGACTGAGCTGCCAGAAAGGCTGCCAGATATTCTGCCTGAAGCTGTGCCAGTGATTCAGCGAGTGGTGGATAAACTCAGTGCTGGCAAGGCTTGCAGAGAAGTTAAGCAGCTGGCCGAACAGGTTAGACAGTTGTTAGAAATTCGTTCGGAAGAAGTTAGCCTAGAGAAGTATAGAAATAGAGAAGAAGAGAAGTATAGAAGTCTTGTAACTGTTCAGCACCCCCACATAAATCTGGAATTTTCTGATTTTTATACCATCCTCTTAAGCACCATTTTTCCACAATATTCGCCAGCATGATTCCAGAACTACCCGCAACTATGTCGGCTGAGATTCTCTTGAAAGAGAATGCAGAGCTGCGGATGAGAGTTGCCTGTCTGGAAGAGCGATGTCGAGAATTGGAAGAAAAGGTTGGCAAGAACAGTCAAAACAGCAGCAAGCCGCCATCGTCTGATGGTTATCAAAAACCTTGTAAAAACAGTAATTCTCCAGATCATTCTGACGACCTTTCCGCAGATAAAGGTACCGATCCATCGGATGAAAAACCCAATCCTAAAAGTCTGAGACAGTCTTCTGGTAATAAAGCCGGTGGAAAGAAAGGGCATCAGGGCACTTGTCTTAAACAGGTCGATATCCCTGACTATATTGAGTACCTTCCGGTTAAAGAATGCAATAAATGTCAGGCGTCTCTTCTTGATAGTGAGCCGGTCAAATATATTGAACGACAGGTGTTTGAACCAGGGAGACCGGGTGAATTTGAAGTAACGGCCCATAGAGCTGAAGTAAAAATCTGCACTTGTGGTTGTCGGAATCAGGCTGAATTCCCGGAAGGTGTTACCGCTGCCGCACAATATGGCTCAGCCACACAGGCTATGGCCGTCTATCTTAACCAATACCATTTCCTGCCTTTTAAGCGCGTGTCAGAGTATTTTAATACTCTCTATAAAATGAGTGTAAGTGCAGGCACTGTCGCCAATTTTGTGGCCAGAACCTCTGAAAATCTGGCTTCTACTGAAGAGGTTATTCGTGACGCCTTGCGGGAATCGTCTGTTGCCGGAGCCGATGAAACGGGTATGCGGGCCGAGGGCTCTTTGCACTGGCTACACGTTATGCGGGATGAACAATGGACGCTCTACTACTTGTCTGAAAAGCGAGGTCGTGAGGCCATGGACACGATGGGCATACTGCTAACATTTGCAGGCGTTCTGGTTCATGATCATTGGAAATCCTATTTTGCATATGCGGCAACTCACGTACTTTGCAATGCCCATCACCTGAGGGAGCTTTTGGGTGTTGTTGATAGGGACAGCAATCAACTGGCGTTGCGATTGATGAAGCTACTGAGGCTTTCCTGGCATTACTGCAAGGGCTTTAAGACCATAGGTATGCTACAGATGCCAAGTGTTGTCTGTGAACGAATCGAGAAGATTTATGACCGGTTGCTTCAGCGGGCTCTAATGAAAGAAGTCGTCTATATGGAGAAGCAACGAGAGGAGCTTAAGCGCAAGAAAGTCAAGAATACTAAAGCTTACAATCTCTTCAAACGACTCACTGAGTTCAAGGCTGAGACACTGCGCTTCATGTCAGATTTTACCATTCCCTTCGATAACAATGGCAGTGAGCGGGATGTTCGAATGGCCAAGTTAAAGCAGAAAATCTCAGGCTGCTTCAGGAGTGCAGACGGTGGTTCTATGTTTGCACGGATTCGCAGCTATTTGTCGTCTGCCAGAAAACAGGGAATGGACATATATCAATCACTTCATAGAGCTGTTCGGAATTACTGTAATATGCCTTTGCTCAGTGCTGAATAGTTACGAAGTCTTTACAAGACATATGTCCGATCTGACGATCGCACGACCCCCAGGACGGGGGAAGTGCCACCAAGTGTCGGGAGCACGACTGGTACGACACCCCTCCAAATCCAAATCCAAATCGGACAAGGCAAGATTTTCAGAATCGTTCGAACAGTGGTGGAGCCAGTATCCAAAACGGGAAGGCGACAAGGGCAACAAAACCAAAACCTTTGGTCACTACAAAACACGGCTCGGGGAAGGGAATACCCCTGAAGGCCTGTTGGCCAACCTCCTGAAATACGCCCGGTACTGCGATGAGACCCAGGTGACGGGTACCCAGTACGTGAAAACCACCACGGCCTACCTGAACAACCCCGATAACGTGAGCAATCCATGGAAGGTGAACTATGAAGCGCGGCAGCGACATTCTGGAAAACTCAGCCTGGTTGAACAGGTCGAACAGGCCAACGCCCACATCCTCCACCCCGAAGGATCAGGCCGTTTCGCTGGACAGGCAGCCTTCGACGGCCAGGGAGCCATCTACGACGTTGAGCCGGAAGGATCTGGTGAACCTGTTTTCGACGATGACCGCCCTGTTCGGGCAGAAGTGGACCAGTGCATACGGTCTGGCTGACCGCAATGGCGAGTGGTTGAAAACACTGGATGGCCTGCATCCAACCCAGCTTGAGCTGGGACTGAACAGGGTGCGACTGGCCGGGAAATGGCCTCCCACCGCACCGGAGTTTCGCAAGTTGTGCCAGCCACTACCGGAGGAGCTTGGACTGCCAGCACTGGCAAACGCCTGGCGGGAAGCCAATGAACACGCCAGTCAACCCACGCATCATGGCTGGAGCCACCGGGCAGTGTACCTGGCAGGCCGGTCGGCCGGATGGTATGAGCTGCGCAGTGCCGGTACGGCGGAGGAGTGCCGGGAGGTGAAGCGGAAGTTCGGTGTCGCCTATCAGGCACTGGTCAATCGTGAATGTCAGGGGTTGCCACTGGAAGATCAGCTAGCCATTGAGCACCAGTTTGATCCGGCGATCCACTCGAACCAGTTGCAGCGGGAGACCATGAACGATCAGGGAATCGATCCGCTGGATGGTCAGGGCGCCAGGGCCAAGCTGATGGGGATGTTCTGATGGCTGCTGCTCTGGAACTGGTGCGCAGTTATCAGCCGCAACCGATCCTGTTGCCGGTATCGGCCAACGATGAGGCGTTCATTCTCCAACTGCAACCGGGGCAGGTGATCAGTGCCGAGTTCCGTAAGGCTCGCAATGCCCGGTTCCACCGCAAGTTTATGAAGCTGTGCAGTGTCGCTTATGGCGAGTTTGAGCGGTTGCCGCAGTCACCGGTGCAGATGGCTGGCTCCAACTGCTGGGTGACGCCGTTGCCGGATTTTGACGAGTTTCGCTATTGGGCTCTGGTGCAGGCCGGTTTCTATCAGGTCATTGGCTACCCCGATGGCAAGGTGCGGGTACGGGCGAAGAGTATTGCTTTCAGGAATATGGAGCAGATGGAGTTTGAGAAAGTCTACTCCGCAGTGCTGGATGTGTTTCTCCGGTATGTGTTGAGTCCCAAACGGGGCTGGAGTCGGGAGAGAGTAGACCGGCTGGTTGAACAGCTGGTGAATTTTGATTAGTGGACAGAGGTTCGGAAGAGGAAGTGTGAAGGATGGCGGCACAAGCACGGATTGAAGCAACCCTGATGGAAGAGGACAATTGCCCCTGTCTGAACTGTGGCTGGCGTTCGTATTGCCAACAGCAACGGGCAGCCTGTGGACGGTTTGTCCTCTACGTGAAATCCGGGGAAAACAGCAGCTACCCCAAACTCAGTGAACGACAGATCCGCAGGCGCAAGCCAGGCAAATCACAGCCAGAGGTGGATGAGTTTTACTGGGCGTACCCGACCCGGGCTCTTTACTACAAGGTATTTTCGGCGGAGTTTAAAGACGATGTGCTGGCATTGTGTCGTGAGATGACGCTGACCGAAGCCGCGTTTGTGCTGAAAATCAACCGGCGCCACCTGGCCCGTAAACTCAAGGCATGGCAGACGGCCTGTGACCCGCAGCGAGCGTGACTATCTGCAGATGGTGGCTCAACTGGGCTGCATTGCCTGCCGGATTAATGGTCTGGCGGGTGTCCCGGCGGAAGTGCATCATCAGCGACAGGGGACGGGCATGGGACGCAGGGCCAGCCACTTTGACACCATGCCGTTGTGCCCTGGGCATCACCGGTTTTACGACGATGCCATTCATGTGAACGCCAGCCGCTTTGTCCAGCGATATGGGCAGGAGGAAGAACTGGTGCGACAGACCCGAAGTGATGTGGAATTATACCGGCAGAGTTTTGTCGGTTAGCGGATTAGGGAGTATGAACCATGCAACCACCCAAGGGAGCCAGTGGCTTTTGGATGGGCACCTATTACAAGCTGGGTAAGAACAACCAGCTCTATTACTGGGACGGTGAATGGCGGAGCAGCAGTCTCAAGGCGGACGAGTTTGTGAAGCAGATGTCAGCCAAAAAGTGCCGTTTCAACTTTCAGAACGATTAGTGGGGATGAAAGTGAACGATCACAACGAATCGTCAGGAAGTGAGCCTATCCCCGGTAAGTGAGTCAACAGGAGGACGGATATGTATCGGGCACTGGAGCAGGCACTGCTGCGCATCTTCGGGACGCCGGAGTTGATGATGAGTTCCGTCAGCTGGCATCGGGATATCAATTCTGGTTATCGGAAAACGGTCTCAGGCAGTGAGGCCAGTAGCCGGGATGAACGACTGGGGCATGACGGTCTCTGGCAGAGTCGGTTGCATCAGGGAATGACTCCGGAGTTACACGATGTCCTGATCATCCGTTACAGTGATGATTACCCGAAACGGCTCATGGCCTGGCAGCGAATGCAGTCCCGGTTCCGCAGTGATGAACGTCTGCCAAAACCGATTCGCAGCAATCCGGTGTTGCTGAGGCTCTGGCTGATGGTGGAACTGCAGCATCCTCAATTGAGATCCCGAAAGGGGCGGTTTGATATCACCGGCAAAAGTGAACGGACGGTGTATCGCTGGAAGCAAGCATGCAATCGGGTGTGCAGTGAATGGATTACGCAGGCCGAAGATGAGGCCCAAGCCTTGCTGGAACAGGCGGGCAGTATCCGTTACGAGTAGGCGAATTGGGAGGGTTCTCGAAAGTACCAGATATTGGTATATACTGGTATTAATACGGGCTAAGGAAGAAGGTCATGTCCAGAAACACCAGTATCACCCTGGGGGATCATTTCGACGGCTTTATCGCCAGTCAAATAGAAAGTGGACGGTACGGATCGGCCAGTGAAGTCGTCAGGGCTGCACTTCGGCTGTTGGAGAACCGGGAAAACAAACTGACTATCCTGCGCAACCTGCTAATAGAAGGGGAGCAGAGTGAAGCTGCCGATTACGATTATCAATCCCTGATTGATGAGGTAGATAGCGAACTGCCGGAATGAATACCTTCGAATTAACCTGGAAAGCCGTGAGCGACTTGAAGGATATTGCCCGGTACACAATCAAGCGATGGGGAAGACTGCAGAGGAACCATTATCTGAAGCAGTTGGATGATACTTTCCATCGGTTGGCCGAGAGTCCAATGACCGGCAAACCTTGTGACAACATTCGTCCAGGCTACCGAAAATTTCCCCAGGGAAGTCACATTGTGTTTTATCGCCAGATAGGCCTGACCCATATACAAGTGGTTCGTATCCTGCACAAAAGTATGGATGTTGAACAGCATCTGACCACTGACCTTGACTCAAAATGTCAGTAAACGTACGGTAAAACTCTAGGTTGGGAAAGTTCCCAAAACTTGATTCTCCAACTGCGTAAATCCTTCAAAGAAACCCGGCTCTCATTGCCGGGTTTTCTATGTTTGGCACCTCCAAACTGAACCACTAAAAAAAAGGGACATCATGTTTCACTTTTCCGCTTCGTCAAAGCGACAGTTGTCGACTTGTGATGAGCGGCTTCAGCGTGTCTTCAATAAAGTGATCGAGCACTACGACTGCACGATTATCTGTGGTCATCGAAGTGAAGCTGACCAGATGCTGGCGTTTGAGAGTGGCAAGTCGGAATTACTGTGGCCGGACAGTAAACACAACGAGCTACCCAGTAAGGCAGTGGATGTGATGGCTTATCCCATCAACTGGTTCGACGATCAACGAGCTGCCCACTTTGCCGGTTTTGTTCTGGGTATTGCCCAGGGGATGGGCATCAAACTGCGCTGGGGTGGTGACTGGGATCGGGATGGTGAAATCAAGGATCACCGGTTTAAGGATTACCCTCACTTTGAGCTGATGGACGATGATTAACCTGAACCCGATGGCAGGGATAGCCAAAGAGCTGATGGGTGGACTTGATGCTTTGTTCACATCCGATGAAGAGCGGGCCAAAGCTGAATTGTTGTTGAATCATCAGTTGCAACAACCCCACATCCTGCAGGCGATGGCCACTATCGAAGAGGCCAAACATCCCTCGGTCTTTGTCTCTGGCTGGCGGCCTGCACTGGGTTGGCTCTGTGTATTGATTCTTGCCTGGGCCTGGATTGTTCGTGATGTGGTGATCATCGGTTTGATGCTTGTGGATAAAGCCGAAGTGGTTCAGCAGTTACCCACAGCCGACACCAGTACGGTGATTTCTCTGTTGCTCTGCCTGCTGGGCTTGGGCAGTGCCCGGACGTTGGAAAAGCTGAAAGGCGTGGCGCGGAGATAGCCATGGCAGACGAAGAGCGGTTCAACCGGATCGAGCAGAAGCTGGACGGCATTACCCAGATTCTGCAGACCCTGGCCAAGCACGATGAGCGGATGGTTAATCTGGCGCTGAGGGAAAAGCGCAGTGAAGAACGGTTGGATTCCATTGAGAAAGCCGTGCTGAAGAACTCCACCATCAGTAGCGTGATTCAGTGGATCGCGGCTACCACCACGGCAGGCATCATCGCCTTTGCCATCAAGCAATTTTTCTGACCATGGCCAACCACAGCAAATACAAACCGGACATGTGCGAGCAGGTGAAGGCACTGATGAGCACAGGCTTAAGCCGGAAAGCGACGGCAACGGAGATGGGCATCAGCTACAACACGTTTCTGTCGTACATCGATAAGCATGAAGCGTTTGCCGAAGCCGTAGCGCAGGCGGATGTGCTGGCGGAGGTGTTCTGGGAAGAGAAGTACATGCAGGGCGCGTTGGGTATGAACAAGGATGTCTCCCCGGCCATGCTGATCATGTACATGAAAAACCGTTACCACTGGCGGGATCGGCACGAACAGACTGTGGTAGCGGAAAAGATACCGACGCTGGACGAATGGCTGGAAGAAAAGGAAGCATAACGCCAGCCAGGGAGCGGCTGCTCACCGAGTTTACGTTCTACGCCCGCAAGTGCCTGAAGATCCGCACCAAAAGCGCCAAAGTCATTCCCTTTCGGCTCAACAAGGCTCAGCGGTACCTGGACAGCCGGATCGAAGACCAGAGAAGGCGCACCGGCAAAGTAAGAATTGTGGTGCTTAAGGGCAGACAGCAGGGCTGCTCCACCTATACTGAAGGCCGCTTTTACTGGCTGGTGAGCAATCGCAAGGGGTTGCGGGCTTATATCCTGACCCATGAAGCGGATGCCACCGCCAATCTGTTTGATATGGTGCAGCGGTATCACGACAATCAGCCCCCGTTTACCCAGAGGGATTTGAAGAATAAGAGCTCCAAGCTGTTGGAGTTTTACCACGACTCCGGGTATCGGGTAGGCACCGCTGGCAATAAAGGCGCCGGTCGTTCATCCACGGCACAGCTGTTTCATGGATCGGAAGTGGCGTTCTGGCCCAATGCGGATGAACACCTGGCGGGTGTATTACAGGCAGTACCCAATGAAAATAATACCGAAGTTATTCTGGAAAGCACTGCTAATGGCGTCGGTGGTGTGTTTTATGATTATGTTATGGACGCTGATGCTGGGCGCGGTGATTTTGAACTGGTGTTTATACCTTGGTTCTGGCAGGACGAGTACCGCAGCGAAGTCCCCGCCGACTTCACGGCCGACGCCGACGAACGATACCTGAAGCAGCAGTATGACCTGGATGATCAACAGCTCCAGTGGCGTCGCCAGAAAATCTATGAGCTGAAGTCGGAAGACAAGTTCAAACAGGAATACCCCTGCAATATCCAGGAGGCGTTTCTGTTTTCCGGTCGCCCGGTGTTCGATCCCAAACACACCGAAGCGGCCAAAATCGAGTGTTACACACCAACCCAGTCCATTGAACTGACTCCCAACGGCATCAACCGGCACAAGCCGGGTCTGCTGCAGATCTGGGAGCATCCCAAACCTGCGACCCAGTATGTGGTGGGATCGGATGTGGCGGAAGGGCTGGCACCGGCCAATGAACAGCACAAGCACGGTGATTACTAGACCATCGACGTGTGTGACCGTGAGGGTTACCAGGTGGCGCACTGGCATGGGCATGTGGCACCGGACGATCTGGGCAAAATGCTTAACCACCTGGGGCGTTACTACCACAATGCCCTTGTCGGCGTTGAAAGAAACAACCACGGTCTCACCACCCTGACCAAACTGAAAGACCTGAAGTACCCCAATCTCTACATGGAAACCACCGTGGACCAGCGCACCCAGAAACGTACCAAACGGATCGGCTGGCTTACCACGACCAAATCAAAACCGTTAATGATTGATCACCTGGCGGCATTGCTCAGAGATGGCGATGCGGGGATCTGCAACTTAGAGACGGTAAAGGAGTGCCAGACCTACGTCATCGAAGACAACGGGGCGACCAATGCGCAGGAAGGTTGCTTTGATGATCGGGTGATCAGTTACGCCATCGCCCAGCAGATGGTGCTCAAACTTCCACGACGGAAGATCAATATCAACGAGCTGAGGTATCGCTCGCCAGGAAAGTCAGCCTACTGATGGAACGGACAATCATTCTTTTTACCCAGAAGGTGGTGGGGAACTACCCCGCCATCCTGGCCGGTCATCGCCTGGAATGGATCAGGCGCAGAGGGAAAGCGCACCGATAATGGACAACGGACTGGTCAGGATCGCTACCCCGGATGAGGTGACGCAGGCGGAGCTGGATGCGGCTCTGGACAACGAGCGTCGCGAACAGGCGGTGCGGGATGCCTTTGCTGCCGACCTGTTCAGCCGCTGGCAGGCGTACCGGGAATCACGGCGGGAGGTGGAGGCGGAGTGGTTGGATGCCCTGCGGGCGGTGAAAGGGGAGTACGGCCCTGAACAGATCCGGATCATGGATGAGCAGCAGGCCCTGAGCCGTATTTTTATCAAGATCACCACCACCAAGGTGAACACCGCTTACTCTCGGTTGATCGACCTGCTGTTCCAGAACATCGACAGCTTCTGGGATATCGTGCCCAGCCCCCTGGCGGAGATACCCGCCAGCATCAAACGGCACCTCCGCATGACCGCCATTCAGGAGTTGCTTCCCTATCCCCTTGATCCCCAGACCCGCAACCAGCTTATCCAGGAACGGTACGATGAGATGGAACGGGCGCTGATGTCGGAGGCGCTGGAACGGGCCAATAAAGCGGCCATGGCGATGAAGCGCAAGATCAAGGACTACCTGGTCAATGCTGACGCCCTGACCGAGCTGAAGAAGGTGACCCGTGAGCAGGTGACTCTCGGCACGGGGTGTATCAAAGTGGCCACCCTCAATATCCGCAAGCATGAGAAGTGGGAGGCGGAAGGGGAGGAGTGGCAGCTGAATGAGCAGCAGAGCATCGAGCCTGACGTGGAGTGGGCCAGCATTTTCGATATGTTCCCTGACCCTTACTCCCACGATTGTGGCAAACCCAACGATCTGTTCCGCCGTCATGTGCTGACCAAACATGAACTACGGGAACTGGCTGACAGCCATGGCGTTGAAACCGACACCATACTGGAGATTCTGGCCAACTCGCCAGCGGGTAACCATGTCCCGCTGGATTATGAAAAAGAGCTCAACAACCTCAATGAGTCGGATGACCCGCACATTACCTCCAACCGTTACGACGTGCTGGAGTACTGGGGACCGGTAGACGGTCATCAACTGATGGAGTACGGCGTTACCGACATTGATGAGCACACGGAGTACCAGGGCAATATCTGGATATGCGATGGCCGGATGATCATGGCCCGGCTGAACCCGCTGAAGCCGGAGGCGATTCCCTACAAGTTCGTTCCCTATGAGACGGTTCTCCATCGCTTCTGGGGCATCGGCATCCCCTACATGATGAACGACAGCCAGGATGTGATGAACTCCACTGGCCGGGCGCTGCTGGACAATGCCGCCCTCACTGCCGGTCCCATGTTCCAGATGGATGTCTCCAAACTGCCGGAAGGCACCAGCCTGGAAGATGCCAAAAAGGTCTACCCCTACCGGATGTGGTGGTATGACGGCTCCGATGGTGAGGGGCCGATGATTCAGGCCATCAATATCCAGAGCAACCAGAAAGACCTGTCCGGGATCTTTGAACTGTTCCGGCGCTTTGCGGATGAAGAAACGTCACTGCCCAGCTACACCCACGGCGAACAGACCCAGAGCCTGAACAAGACCGCCAGCGGCATGAGCATGTTGATGACCGCCGCCAATGTGGCCCTGAAAAGCGTGGTGAAAAACATCGACGACTACGCCACGGTGCCCCTGATCGAGAGCCTGTTCAACTTCGCCATGCGCTGGGCGGAGATGGACGACAAGCGGGGCGATCTGGACGTGGTGCCCATGGGCAGTGCCGCCCTGGTGGCGAAGGAGATCCAGAGCGAACGGATGATGAACGCCCTGAACGTGACCATGAACGAGGTACTGGGGCCGATGACCGACCACCGATACCTGCTGAACGAATACCTGAAAGCCCTGGATATTGACCCCGATAAAGCCCTGCGGCCCGAGGAAGAACTCTATGCACAACCCAATGCACCTGACCAGCCAGGAGGCGGAGGCGATCCTGCGGCTGGAAGGCAACCCGGATTACCAGACACTGGTCGAGCACCTGCAACGTCGCCGGGCGGAACTGCTGGAGAAAATGGCCCACGCCCGGGATTCAACCGAATTGCGCATCCTGCAGGGTAAGACTCAGGAACTCAGTGATCTGATGCAACTGTCGCAGCGATCGCGAACCTATTTACGACAATAACTTTCGTCGCTCCCCGCTGTCCGCTCCCCGCTTCCCGTAAAAGCCAAACCAGTATCGTCTTTTACGGGTCGCGGGGAGCGGAAAGTGGGCGGCGAACAATGCCTGAAAGAATATGGACAAGCCCAGAGCCCCACGGACTTTCATAGGCGCAACCAAGTGGACAAGCCAACGAGCCCCACAAGGAGAGTGAAGATGGCCATAGATGCCGAAAAACTGGATCAGGAAACCGATGCCGAACTAGCAGCCCTTATGGGTCTGACTACGGAGGCCCCTGCCGCTTTTGCCCAGCAAGAGGACGAGCAGGACAAGCAAACCGATCAGAACCCAACCCGCTGATGAGCTACCCCCGCCACCCGAACCGGAGTTGGACGCTGATGACGAACCGTCAGAGCCGCCTGCTCCAGCATCCAATGACGATAACGGTGAAGACTGGCAGGACAAGTACACCAAGGCGGAAGAGTCCCGCAAGAATGCCCATGCCCTGATGACTCAGGCCACCCAGAAAGCCGCTGACCTGGAGCGAAGCAATACCGAGCTTCAGCAGCAGATGGCGCTGCTGAAGGCCAAGGTGGATCTGCTCAGTCAGCAGGGCACCGCTCAGCCAAACAGTGAGCCAGAGCCGTCCGACCAGTTTCAGGAACTCCGCAAGGACTACCAGGAGCTGGACCCGGTGTTCAACAAGCTGGATGAGTCGGAACAGCTCAACCGCAAACTGGAACAGCGGCTGGCCGCCATTGAGAAGGCTCGGCAGGAGCAGGAGGCGGAGCGGGCACAACAGGCATTCTGGAACAAGTTGCGCAGTCTACATCCGGATGTAGAGCAGATCTCTGCCAGTGAGGATTTTAAAGGCTGGTTTGCACGACAAACGGCTGATGTTCAGGAGTTGAGTCGTGTCAGCCCACTGGGTGCAGCGCAGGTCATGAGTCTCTATAAAGAGGCCGCAGGTGTAAACAAGCCTGCACCGAAACCGGCACCTGATCCAGTACAGAAAATGCAGCAGGCAAAGCAGCTGAGTGAACCGCCGGTGCGGACCCACTCAGTCCCTAAAACCCGGGGGCACCAACCGAGCCTGACGCTGGAACAGATTGCGGCCATGCCGCAGAAAGAGTTTAACGACAATGAAGAAAAACTCGACAAGATTCTGGCCCAGTGGATCAAGCAGGGAGGCCGCCTCTGAGGGGAGCGTTTAATTATCGTCGTATAACTGCTTCCCGTGATTCAAAGGACTTGAATCATGGCAACGACCACATTTCCAACGGGGGCTATGGCCAATGCCCTGTCCGTTATTTACTCCAAGAAACTCAACGCGAAGTTCTATAAACGAACCGTGTTGGCGGCCATCTGTAACACCAAGTGGGAAGGCGAGATCCAGTCGGAAGGCTCCAAGGTGGTGATCCGTACCCGGCCTGATATTACGGTCGCGGATTATGATCGTGCCGTGGGGGTTGAGTATCAGGATCTGGAACCACCCAAGGTGGAAATGCCCATCGACAAGACCAAGTACTACGCCTTTGCCGTGAAAATCCCTGAACTCAAGGTGCAAGCAACCGCCCTGTAAAGAACAAGGAACTCTCGTATTAATAAAAACTCAGGCTTATTGCTGGGCCTGAGCCAGGTAGCCGTAATCGACCAGTTTGTTCAACCAGCGTGCCGCATTCTTCCTGACCATCAAACCCTCGTAATCAGTGTCAGGATCAATATAACCGTCATTCAGCACTCAATCTGAGAATTTCCCTACACCGGCTAAAATGTAAAAAATTCTCAGAATGAACATGTCCAATGCATCCTCATCAGTTCCACATTCAACGTATCGATCATATGGGTTTGGTTGCCGGTATGTGCAAAGAACTCGGTATCTCTAATCATCTGGATTCCCTGGTTCCTAACCAATCTGAACACCGGAATATTTCCTTTGGCGAAACCGTAGTATCAATGCTGCTTAACGGCCTTGGGTTCACTGCTCGCACGCTTCATATGTTCCCGGAGTTTCATGCTGATAAACCGCTGGATAAACTCATCAGGCCCGGTATTAAACCCGAACACATTAACGACAGTGTACTCGGCAGAGCCCTGGATCAGCTTTTTGAACTGGATGTAAGTGAGGTCTATTTATCGCTGGCTGTCAAGGCAGTGAATGTCTTAAAACTGTCGTGCAAAGCTCTGAACCTTGACTCAACAAGCTTGCATGTGGACGGCGTTTATAACAGCGAATCTGACGTCGACGAAGAAGATATGCACTGTATCAAACTCTGTCGTGGATACAGCAGGGATCATCGACCCGAGCTCAACCAGGCAATACTGCTGATGATGACGGAAAATCAGGCCGGTATTCCCGTTTTTATGAAAGCGTCCAGTGGCAACGTAAACGACAATAAAAACTTTAAAAAAGTCATCAGCAGCCATTTGAAATCCTACCGGGAAGCCCTGAATAATCGCTACCTGATTGGTGATGCAGCACTTTATACAACAGATAACGTACAGATACTTCATCAGCAGGGCCAGCAATTTATCACCCGGGTTCCGTCAAAAATCAAAGAAGCCAGAGAACTGATTGACAGTGTCGCTTCTTGTGAAATGACACCAGTGGAGGGTGCTGAGGGCTATGAGAGTCATGAAATGCTGTCAGATCATGCGGGTGTCTCCCAGCGCTGGATTCTGGTCCGCAGCGAGCAGGCTCGAAAGAGCGAACAAAAAACACTGCTGAAAAAAATGCTAAAGAAGTCTGAGAAAGAAGCAGAAGCGCTGACCAGTAAACTGGCCAAAAAAGCCTTCAAGTGTGAAACCGACGCATTGCGTGCGTTCGATGAATGGCAGTCAAAAACTATTTATTGTCAGGCGGAACCTGTCATTACTGAGAAACCCTGCTATACCAAGGTAGGTCGTCCGGAGAAAGGCTCTAAACCGGACAGTATTGAATATTATGTGAGCGGATATCCTTGGGTATCCGTTGACTGTCGCAAAGATGCAGAGTGTTCTCTGGGTTGCTTTGTGCTGGCGACGAATGATCTGGACGACAGTCGGCTGAGTACAGCAGAAGTGCTAAGTACTTACAAATCACAACAGTCAGTAGAGCGTGGCTTTCGGTTTTTGAAGAGCCCGGAGTTTCTGGTTTCTTCGCTGTTTTTAAAGAAACCGGAACGAATAGAAGCCTTGCTGATGGTGATGACGCTGTGTCTGTTAGTGTATGCGGCGATTCAGCATCGAATTAGGCATGAGCTAAAACGACAGAGTCGGTTTTTCCCGGACATGAAGCGGAAACCCTGCCAAAACCCGACAGCGCGTTGGGTGTTTTTCTGCTTTCAGGGTATCAACGTGCTATTGGTCGATGGACATGAAAAGCATGTGGTTGGATTACAAGAAAGGCAGTTGACTATTATTTCAATTCTTGGGCGACCGTATCAGGAAATTTATTCCTGATACGGGTGCTGAATGACGGATATAAGGCTGGCGTAGCTTTAGTAAGGTATAAATTACACGAATGAGCTTGTGAGCTATGGCAACCAGGCTTCGCTTATGGCCCCTGCGAATGACCAGGCTTTGGTACTTGCCCTTGAACTGGCTCTTGGTCTTGATGGCCGCATTAGCCACCTCGCACAAGATCGTTTTGATCATCTTGTTCCCTTTTCGGGTTCGACCACTTTTGCATTTGCCAGCACTCTCGTTGTTGCCCGGACACAGCCCAGCCCACGAGGCAATTTCCTTCATGCCTCCAAACTTGCCCATGTCATCACCGATTTCTGCGATCAGTGTGGCTGCACTCATTTCGCTGACTCCGGGCAGCGTCTGTAGTATCTGCCAGGCTTCTTTCCAGGGTTCAATGCCTTGGAGAATCTGTTCTTCCAGCTTATCTTGCTGCTTGCTCAGAAAATCAATGTGATCCCGAATGTCTGTCAATACGATTCGATGAGAAGGGGAAAGCTCTTCATCCATACTGGCCATCAGCTGTTTTCTGTCGGCCTTCAGTCGACTATCAGCCTTCTTGATAATGTCCTGAAGGGATTCACCATCAATCAGAGCGTTTACCATGCGCTGGCCAGACTTGCCGTTGATATCACTGATCAGGCCACCCAGCCGGATACCGCTGTCGTCCAGAATTTTATGCAGACGATTCTTTTCATTGGCCATTTGCTTGACCAGTGTGTCTCGCCGGCGAGTCAGTAAACGTAATTGTTCCTGATCTGGATGAGGTACAAAGCTCGGGCGAACCAGGCCGCAATGGGCAAGGTGGGCGAGCCACTGGCTGTCCAATGTATCCGTCTTGCGGCCGGGCACATTCTTGACGTGCCGGGCATTCACTACCCAAGGGTTCAGGTTGCAACTAATGATAGATGCGTAAATGCTTTTCCAGTAGACACCGGTACTTTCCATGACCACCAGGTCAACCTGATGTTGTTGCAGGAACTGGCACATCAGCTCCCGGTCTTTCCGGAAGGTGCCGAATTCACGGGTTAATGTTTGAATATTGCCTTCGGGCATTTCTTTGCGAATGGCAACCATGACCATCATTTTATGGACATCAATGCCTGCGCAATTTTTCACAATGGTTTGCATCGTCTATGCTCCAAACGTTCACGGAGGAACGGCAGAGCCTGGCGGACTGGATCGGATCGCCATGATCTCACTTGGAGAACAGGACTGTTTGCCGTGCATTCAATGTTTCAGAAATGGAACCTTGATGGTGCCAGTTCAGAACCATGAGATAAGCGAGGGTGCGAACGATCCAGTCCGGGTCAATTTGTGTTCAGGGTCTACAAGCCACTGCAAAGATAACGACCACTGTCAGGCTCTGCACCATGATGATTGTGGCAGAGCCTAATTTTCATTGTGCGGGGTGACCGAAATGTCGGTCATGAGCATTTGTGAAGTAGCTGTTTCGGCAACCGCTATTTTACCGAAAGTCAGTTAGGACAGGCATTTCCTGCGAGGCTCTTTTCGGGTTACAGACTGCTCTGCAATGAAAATTGGCCAAAGGCCTTGATATACAATGCCTTCAGGAAACTGCTGGCTAAATATTGCCAAGCCCTGCCACAGGAGGATTCCAGCCTGATTTATGAAATCAGCAGTCTGCAATACGAAAAGAGCCTCCTGCGATCTCTGTTTTTTTAACCGGATAGCAGTGTTCCGAATTATTAAAAATGGTTCGATAATTGAGTATGAGATCAACGTTAGTCGCATCCAATGGAATTTCACCTAAAGTTATCCCCGAATAGGCGTAGATACTGGCGGATCGATGCGTTTTACCAGTCTCAGGACACTCATAATCAAGGTCAGCGTGAATGGAATAGTTGCCGTGGTTATTAACTTTAAGGCTCTTGTAGGATTTCAGACTGCTACTGGGTTGAACATTGCTGAAGCCCTTTATCTACAAAGGTTGTCAGCATATTGTCCGGTAATGTTGCTCAATCCTTGTTTTTCGTGACCTACAGTCAGTTTTCACTGTAGAGCAGTTCGTAATCAAAATAGAGCCAACTTTAATTTCAAAAAATGAGATGGGCTTGAGCCAATTCGGGATGACTCTCTCTCCATCAATGGATGAAAAGGTGAAGGCGATGGGAACAGCCTCAACCACATCGGTCAGATCCGAAGGCCATATAAAACTGACAACTTGCCCGCTCACATGCGTTTGATAATAACCAGCAGACACACTACCCTGACCTGTTAATCCTTTGAGTAGTTCAGCACTGCCGCTGATTTGAAATTCAGAGTTATTCAATTCTGAGCCCAGTGACAGTCCGGCGTCGGCCATGATAACACTGGTAATCACACCAAACCCCTGAATAATTACGTTATCAACCAGCATGTTGTTGTTATGAGCCACCGATTTCAGTGTGTTCATTTCTCGATGCAGGGTATCAACAGGGTTTCTCATCACCTGTTGAGCTTGAAGTGCCCACTGGGCAACCATTGATCCGCGTTTGGCAAATGCCCAGGTCATCTGAGCGTTACCAGAAGCCTCAACAGCGTCAAGCTCAGCCCCCAGATTCAAGCCTGATTGCTGCACGTGACCTTTGGTCAGCACCAACGATTTATTCAGTGGGATCGACTCTATCTCAAGGTCATCTATGTCGACACCGGAATACCTGAATGTGCCCGTTGTGGCATCAATAATGCCGATGGCACCCACCTTTATGCTGGAGCTTAAATTCCAGTTCCCCCACCAGTGTGGGTAGGTGGTTCGGATTAACTGGTTAAATTGCTTGGTACGCCCGGCATGGGCATGAACTGATGGGGTGAAAGTCCCCTGTGGGAGAACCTACATCTGACTGGCGGTAAAGACGCCTGCTGATGACAACCACTAGCTTAAGGCAAGTGCAGTCCCGCGAGGGGCTGTGCGGAGGCAGTCTGAGTGCAAAGGTGCGAGCCGACGTACAGAAATCGCATATAAGGCTGAGTCTCTGGGCGAGTGAGCCAAGGATCACAAAGCCCTATGGTTCGTGAGACACGGTAAATGCGGCGGTTGTGCACTGAAAGTTCATGTCCTTATCCGGGGAGATCTGTTCAACATGCGATTGGTAATTCCCAGTTCTCAGCCACTGGTTACAACAGGCTCGGCGAACAGGTCTCATCATCCTGTTCGAGCAAACCCGATGGCAACCAATAGCGCCAGCAGAGGTAACTCCGCGTGGTGATTGGACAGAAGTCAGCAGAGGCCATAGTAGCTGTACGACAGAAGCCATTAACGGATGGGAAGTCGTTAGCGAAGGGCCGAACATCGACGACAAAGAGGAGACTGATTCCCTCAAGGCGATGCAGCCGTCCGGCGACTCACCGTACTTGGCGACAGAATCTTTAACCAGCTTTGAACCATGATCTACTAAATTGCGTACTTGAACCGGCTAATCTGGCAAGTGCATGGAAACAGGTCAAAAGCAACAAGGGTGCTCCGGGTATTGATGGAGTCACTATTGAAGCTTATCCAGACTTTGCCAAACAGCATTGGCCTTCAGTGCGTCAAGCCTTATTGGACGGAACCTACCAGCCATCACCCGTGCGCCGACATGTTATAGAAAAGCCGGACGGCGGTGAGCGTTTGCTGGGAATCCCTACCGTGATGGATAGGGTCATACAGCAGGCCATTGTGCAGGTGCTGACCCCTGTCTTTGATCCGGGTTTCTCTCCAAACAGCTTCGGCTACCGACCGGGACGGTCAGCACACGACGGAGTCCGTCAGGTTAAGCAGTTGATCAACCGGGGGCTTCATTACGCTGTTGACGTTGATCTGAGTAAATTCTTTGATACGGTTAATCACGACGTTTTGATGTCGAGGGTCTCCCGTAAGGTCCGCGACAAACGCCTTCTGAAACTGATTGGTAGCTACCTGCGCTCCGGTGTCATGATTGAGGGCAATGTCTACCCGACCAGGGTTGGCATGCCACAGGGTGGGCCTTTATCACCCTTGCTGTCTAATGTGGTCCTCGACGAACTCGACAAGGAGCTTGAATATCGGGGTCATTGCTTTGCAAGATACTGTGATGATTTTGTGATTCTCGTCAAAAGTCAGCGTGCAGGGGATCGGGTGATGCACAGCATTACCCAATTCATTGAACGCAAATTGAAACTGAAGATTAACTCCCGGAAAAGTAAAGTTGTGAAAGCAACAGAAAGCGAATTCCTGAGTTTCACCTTCACAGGGAAGAAAGTTCGCTGGGCCCAGAAGTGTCTGGACCGATTCAAATACCGGATACTCAAGTTGACCAGTCGTCGCTGGGGTGTCTCAATGCAACATCGGTTACGCAAATTGGCACAATATATCCGGGGTTGGATGGGGTATTTCCGGTTATCGGAATATCACCGACCAATTCCCCTGCTGGATCAATGGATACGTCGGCGAATCCGTTGCTGCTTTCTGAAGCAATGGCGCAAGCCGAAAACCCGTTTTAAGAATCTGGTCAGGTTAGGCGTTGATAAAATTAACGCCGCCAAGATCGCAGCCGGCAGCAAAGGGTATTACCGTCTGAGTAAAACCTATGCGGTACAACAGGCACTGAATAACAGTTACCTCGCGAAAATTGGGCTTGTTTCATTGAAAGACTTATGGATCAGGTTTCACCATCATCGTTGAACCGCCCGGTGCGGACCCGCATGCCGGGTGCTGTGGGGAGGGCTGGAGAAAGACCGGCCCTTACCCGATTTAAAGTAGCCTGGTGTCAAAGGTGAAGCGGCATGAGCCATCTCGGCCAAGCCACATACAAAGCTTAAAAGCCAATACCAGCCAACACATCGCCAAGTCTTACCTAGTCGAGGAACTTGCATAGCGGGAGAAAATTGGATAGACATAAAAAAGGGGCGTACAACACGACCCGCCCCGAGCATCTGGAGTTTTTTGCCAATTCGCCTTGGTGGAAAAAAAACCGGTGCGGACTGCAGACCAACACCGGAATCCCTTATGAACCTACATTGACCCCTAATCTGTCTTACCCGTCATTACTCAAATCGTCTCAATTGCGTCGCCAGCTGCTCGGCCGTTTGCAGTTGCGCCGTCATGACTTGCGCTGTGACCGGGTCGTCTGCCTGCTGGGCCAGCTTGATGGTATGCCGGGCGGTCTGAGCGAACGTTTCACAGGCTTTCGCTATCGCTTCAGCGTTCTGATACGTCTCCTGGGTTTGAGGGTCTTCAATACGGGAGTACTCAAACAATTCGTTGTAGTCCGACGGCACACGACGCCCGAACACGCTGATACGCTCAGCAATCTGATACGATGGTGGGAAGGGTTGTACCGTCTGGTTTTGTCGAGCCTGGTATTGGGAGGGCTGGCAGGCCGCTTCCGGAGCCGCAGCCGCCAGCAGCTGCGCAAACTCAGCAGCACGAGCTCCCTGATTGTTCCACCGGGCCGCCTTGATCTGGTTCACAATAGCCTGCTGCTCACTGTAGGCAGCCACCAGTTTCTGGGCCAGTTCGTTTTTTTCGGCAGGTTTGATGCCGGTTGCCGCTTCTTTCAATGTTGAGGCCGTCATGTCGATACTCTCAAATGGCTAGCGTTAGGTACCGGAATCCGATGGACAGGTCATTATTTCTGATCTCACCGATGGTCTCGCTGGCCCTCGCCAAGTGGGTCATCGCCGATAAATCGCAGGTTGACCACCGGAAGTATCAAAATAACACCACGATTCCATCGTAATTCCAGTGAATTTAACTATAGCAATGTCGTTTATTATTTTTTTTTTTTTTGAGATTATTGCTTTACTAAAACATGGCCTGTCATAACCGGAAGTATTAAGTCAGTTTTCTGCGCATCATGCCCGGTGTTCGTCGACGGACTAGACAAAACGACACTGCTCATTTGATCATCAAAACAGAGTGGCCAGCAGTTCGGTTGGGAAGCCCCGGCTGTGCAAAAATTCTCTTTGCTCATTGATCTCCCGGGAGGATACCGGGTGTTTGTGACCAAACTTCTGTTCACGAGCCCATTTTGCCAGGTCCTGCCAGTTAATTCCGGACGCTTTCAGGGCATCGACAATCATCTCCGGCTCAATGCCTTTTTTTTCCAGATCCTGGGCAATGCGGGAAGGGCCTTGCCCTTTGGCCGATCTGTGCTGAATGAAGCCTTCCACGTAGCGCTCATTACTCAACAGCCGCTCTTTTTCCAGCCGGTCAAGCACATCAAGGATGAGTTCATCGTTATCAGAGAGATAAGACAGTTTTTGCGCCAGCTCGTCGTGAGTGTAATTTTTCTGCACCATCAGATTCATGGCGGCATGTCTCAGCATGTTGGCGGTAACTTCAGGCATCGCTACGCTCCTGTGAACTGGTCTGCCCGGTGCCGACTCCGGTCAATCTCGGAAGTTGCACGGTGTATGAGAACCGGGGTTGCGATTATTGGTCGATGAACTATGATTCTACCGTCGTTCATCGACATACCTTTGCGTTGGAGCACCAAGTCCCGGTGTAACCTGCACCGGGCACCCCCCCCACTATGACGCATCCTGCCTGTGAGCTCTAGCGGTTGATCCGCTTCTTTGACGTCACCTTAACCTGTTCTTTGCTGCCGGTGTTTTTCGTAATAAAGGTGTACTGGACGATGTTATCCTGGTCTACCGAGTCCAGTTTGACATCAAACCCCCACAGGCGGTGCAGATGTTTCAGCAGTTCATGGGTACTGTCCCTGTCCAGCGGACGATTCTGGTGCAGGTAATGGCGCAGGGTCAATGAGCGGTCACCCCGGACATCCACGTCGTACACCTGTATGTTGGGCTCCCGGTTGCCCAGGTTGTACAAGGCGGCCAGGTTTTCCCGCAACTGCCGATAGCCCTGCTCGTCATGGATGGCATCCACTTCCAGATAGGGGTTGATGTCGTTGTCATCGATGCTGAATAGGCGCATGTCCCGCATAACCCGGGGGGAGAGGTATTGAAGAATGAATCCCTCGTCCTTGAAGTTCTTCATGGCAAAGTGCACGGCGTCCAGCCAGTCACTGCCCGCCAGATCGGGGAACCATTCACGGTCCTCTTCCGTGGGCTGTTCGCAGATCCTGCGGATGTCCCGAAAGATATTGAACCCCAGAGCATAGGGGTTTATCCCGCTGTACCGCGGATCATCAAAGGCCGGCTGGAACACGACACTGGAGTGTGAATGCAGAAATTCCAGGATAAAGCCTTCGGTGATCAACCCTTCATCGTACATTTCATGCATCAGGTGGTAGTGCCAGAACGTTGCCCAGCCCTCGTTCATGACCTGGGTTTGCCGTTGCGGGTAGAAATACTGCGCCACTTTACGCACGATGCGGATGATCTCCCGCTGCCAGGTCTCCAGCAACGGCGCGTTTTTTTCGATGAAATAGAGCAGGTTCTCTTCCGGGTCTTTCGGAAACCGTTCATCCTGGTGCGACTGTGATTGCTCGCTGACCGGGATGGTGCGCCAGAGATCGTTCAGGTTGCGCTGGATGTACGCTTCGCGCTCTCGCAAGCGTGCCTGTTCCTGTTCTGCAGAGACCGGGGCGGGGCGAACATAGCGGTTGACCCCCTGGTTCATCAGCGCATGGCAGGCGTCCAGCATCTCCTCTACCGCTGAAACGCCATGTTTCTCCTCGCACTGGGCGATGTAGTGCTTGGCAAACAGCAGGTAATCAATGATGGCGCTGGCGTCCGTCCACTGCCTGAACAGGTAGTTGCCTTTAAAAAAGGAGTTGTGGCCGTAGCAGGCGTGGGCGACCACCAGGGCCTGCATGGGCATGGTGTTCTCTTCCATCAGGTAGGCAATGCAGGGGTTGGAGTTGATCACGATTTCGTAAGCCAGCCCCATCCGCCCCCGCTGATAGTTCTGCTGGTTATTGAGAAAGGTTTTCCCATAACTCCAGTGATTGTACATCAGGGGCATCCCCACCGACGAGTAGGCATCCAGCATCTGTTCAGAGCTGATCACTTCAATCTGGTTGGGGTAGGTGTCCAGCCGGAATTTATCCGCCAACCGGGCAAACTCGCGGTCGTATAGGTCCAGCAGTTCGAACGTCCATTCTGACCCGGTGGACAGCGGTTGTTTTCGCCGGATGGTGTGCTTTTCTGGTGCTTCAGCGACCAACATGAGAGCCCTCCTTTTTTTCAAACAGACGCCGGAAGGTCGGGTAGATATCTGAATAGCTGTGGATGTGCTGCATGGCGAAGTGATCCGGGTAAGATTCGGCTATGGTAGCGTACTCGTACCAGAGGTTCTGGTGGTGCTGGTCGGTTATCTCTACGTAGGCGAAGTACTGGCATACCGGCAGCAGCTTATCCAGGATGACGTCATAACATTTTGTCGAGTCTTCGCCCCAGTTATCCCCATCCGAGGCCTGGGCGATGTAGATGTTCCACTGGCTGGGCGGGTACCGCCGTTCAATGATGTCATGGGTGAGCAGCAGGGCTTTTGAGACAATGGTGCCCCCGGTTTCCCGGGCGTAGAAGAAGTCGTGCTCATCACACTCCCTCGCCTCACTGTGGTGCCGGATAAAGACCACTTCCACGGCTTCGTAGTTGCGTTCCAGGAACAGGTAGAGCAGCAGGAAAAAGCGCTTAGCCATGTCCTTGATCTCCTGCGTCATGGACCCGGAAACATCCATGACACAAAACATCACCGCCTTGCTGGAGGGCCGGGGTACCTTGGTCATGTTGTTAAAGCGCAGGTCAAAATCGTCAATAAACGGCAGTCGTTTGAGCTTCTTGTTGAGCGACTTGATCTCTTCCCGAAGAGCGGTGGCCTGCTGCTGATCGGCAGGGTCCGGACTCACTTCCATGGCCCTGAGTTGTCGCTTCAGGGTTCGGATCACTTTCCGGTCTTTACCGGACAGGGCGATGCGACGGGCATGGGCAGCCCGCAGTGAGCGCACAATATTCAGCCGGTCCGGGGAACCAGCGGTGGTAAACCCGGCCCGTTTGAGTTGATAGTCGGTGCTGTCTTTCAGTTCTTTTCTCAGCAGGTTGGGCAGCTCCAGGTCATCAAACAGATATTCCAGGAACTCGTCCCGGTTGATCTGGAAGACGAACTCATCTGCCCCTTCGCCACCATCACTGGCCTGCCCCGCACCACTGCCCTGTCCATCGCCACCCGGTGGCCGCTGAATGCGGTCTCCACGGTGGAACTCGTGGTTGCCAGGATGCACGTGGCCGCAGTGTCCCCCCTGTGCGTGGTGAAAAAACGGCTCACTGAGGTCTTTCCTGGGAATAGTGACGTCACTGCCACTGTCAACGTCGGTGATGGAACGCTGGTCAATGGCATCCTGGACGGCGGCTTTGACATGATGCCGGTAGCGCTTCAAAAACCGCTGCCGGTTCACGGTGCTCTTCTTTTTTCCATTGAGGCGCCGGTCGATGATGAGGCTCATGATGAACGCTCTCCCGATAGCTGCAGTGCTCGGTGGATCAGCCCCGCTGAAGGGGCTGGCGATGGGTCCGCGACAGGGCGGGTCAGTCAGTGCGGAATCATTGAGACTTCCGGACCCGGATGTACCATTCTGACAGCAGCCGTACCTGTTTCTCGGTATAACCGTGGACCACCATACGGGAAACGAAGTCCGCGTGTTTTCGCTGGTCTTCCTGCGACCCTTTGGCATTGAAAGAGATGACCGGCAACAGGTCTTCGGTATTGGAAAACATTTTCTTCTCAATGACGGTACGCATCTTCTCGTAGCTTAACCAGCTGGGGTTTTTGCCGTCGTGGTTGGCCCGGGCCCGCAGTACAAAGTTGACCACTTCGTTGCGGAAATCCTTGGGATTGGCGATGCCCGCCGGTTTTTCGATTTTTTCCAGCTCTTCGCTCAAGGCGCCCCGATCCAGAATATGTCCGGTATCCGGGTCCCGGAATTCCTGATCCTGAATCCAGAAGTCAGCGTAGGTAATGTAGCGGTCAAAGATGTTCTGACCGTATTCGGAGTATGACTCAAGGTACGCGGTCTGGATCTCCTTGCCAAGAAACTCAATGTATTTGGGGGTCAGATACTCTTTGAGAAAGGCGAGGTAACGGTCCTGGATTTCTTCCGGAAACTGGTGCTGCTCAATCTGCTGTTCCAGCACATAAAGCAGGTGTACCGGGTTGGCCGCCACTTCAGTCGGATCGAAGTTGAATACTTTGGACAGGATCTTGAAAGCAAACCGGGTAGAGAGCCCGTTCATGCCTTCATCCACCCCGGCCATATCCCGGTATTCCTGCAATGGCTTGGCATTGGGGTCGGTGTCCTTCAGGTTATCACCGTCGTACACTTTCATCTTGGAGTAGATGGAAGAGTTCTCCGGCTCCTTGATCCGTGACAGCACGGTAAACTGGGCCAGCATCTTGAGGGTATCCGGGGCACAGGGCGCGGCCTTCAGCGAGCTGTGTTCCAGCAACTTCTGGTAAATGTGCACCTCTTCACTGACCCGGACACAGTACGGCACCTTCACGATGTTGACCCGGTCGATGAAGGCTTCATTGGTCTTGTTGTTCCGGAAGGACTGCCATTCGGACTCATTGGAGTGCGCCAGCAGAATCCCCTCGTAGGGAATCGCCCCCAACCCTTCGGTGCTGTTGTAGTTGCCTTCCTGGGTGGCGGTCAGCAGCGGGTGCAGCACTTTGATGGGCGCCTTGAACATCTCCACGAATTCCATGATGCCCTGGTTGGCCCGGCACAACGCCCCCGAAAAACTGTAGGCGTCGGGATCGTCCTGGGAATACTCTTCCAGCTGGCGAATATCCACCTTGCCCACCAGGCTGGAAATATCCTGGTTGTTTTCATCACCGGGTTCGGTTTTGGCAATAGCGATTTGATTCAGCCGGCTTGGGTAGAGCTTAACCACCCGGAACTGGGTGAGGTCGCCCCCCAAATTCGTTCAGGCGTTTGACCGCCCAGGGAGACATGATGTAATTGAGGTAGCGACCGGGAATGCCGTATTCCTCCTTGAGAATAACCCCATCCTCATCAGGATTGAACAGCCCCAGCGGGGATTCAAACACCGGCGAGCCTTTGATGGCGTAAAACGGCACCCGTTCCATTAACTGCTTCAATTTTTCGGCCAGAGAAGACTTGCCGCCTCCCACCGGGCCAAGCAGGTAAAGTATCTGTTTTTTCTCTTCCAGCCCCTGAGCCGCGTGTTTGAAATAAGAGACCATCTGCTCAATGGCCTCTTCCATACCGTAAAACTCTTTGAACGCCGGGTAGCGTTTGATTAACTTGTTGGAGAAGATGCGGCTCAGTCGCGGATCACGGGCGGTATCAATTACTTCTGGCTCACCAATGGCTTTCAGCATGCGCTCGGCCGCATTGGCATAGACCGACGGGTCCTCTTTACAGAGTTTGAGATAATCCAGCAGACTCAGCTCTTCCTGTTGAACCGCTTCATACCGTTGCTGGTATTGCGCAAAAATGGACATAGTAGACATCCCACCGTTATGGATAGAGAGGAAGAAAGAAGACATCGGATCGGATCAGACAGCAGAGCAACACAGCTGCCTCCCTGGTCCCATGAATACAAATGCACGCCTCCCATGAGGCCTGTAGCCTGACAGGCAATCAACGAGTCTCACCGTGAAATGATCAACGAATCAAACCTGGGTATCACTTGAAGTAAAAAAGACCGGTACAGCGCGCATACCGTGACTGAATGAGGCGCGGGATATGTTGATCAAGTTACCGGCTCTTTCGGTAACAGTCCCTGATGCCGACCTCTTTCAGGGGGTAACTGTCAATCAAATGATGATAAATCTGACTGCTCTGCTGTTCACAGGCAAGGGCGATCTGTCGTTCAATGTCGGAAAGGTTCGCTTGCGCTGCCACCGCTCGTTGAATCACGGCATGGACATCCACATGCAGCGCTCTGGCTTTGCTGAGCAAATCGGCAGAGAGGTCGGTTTCAAATGCAACAGGGCTTTCATAAGTAGTTTTCATAGCCATAATTACTCTCTTTACTCATTATCTGTCGCTTAATTGTAGCAAATAGAGTTAAATCATTGTAACTGTTCAGCACCCCCACATAAATCTGGAATTTTCTGATTTTTATACCATCCTCTTAAGCACCATTTTTCCACAATATTCGCCAGCATGATTCCAGAACTACCCGCAACTATGTCGGCTGAGATTCTCTTGAAAGAGAATGCAGAGCTGCGGATGAGAGTTGCCTGTCTGGAAGAGCGATGTCGAGAATTGGAAGAAAAGGTTGGCAAGAACAGTCAAAACAGCAGCAAGCCGCCATCGTCTGATGGTTATCAAAAACCTTGTAAAAACAGTAATTCTCCAGATCATTCTGACGACCTTTCCGCAGATAAAGGTACCGATCCATCGGATGAAAAACCCAATCCTAAAAGTCTGAGACAGTCTTCTGGTAATAAAGCCGGTGGAAAGAAAGGGCATCAGGGCACTTGTCTTAAACAGGTCGATATCCCTGACTATATTGAGTACCTTCCGGTTAAAGAATGCAATAAATGTCAGGCGTCTCTTCTTGATAGTGAGCCGGTCAAATATATTGAACGACAGGTGTTTGAACCAGGGAGACCGGGTGAATTTGAAGTAACGGCCCATAGAGCTGAAGTAAAAATCTGCACTTGTGGTTGTCGGAATCAGGCTGAATTCCCGGAAGGTGTTACCGCTGCCGCACAATATGGCTCAGCCACACAGGCTATGGCCGTCTATCTTAACCAATACCATTTCCTGCCTTTTAAGCGCGTGTCAGAGTATTTTAATACTCTCTATAAAATGAGTGTAAGTGCAGGCACTGTCGCCAATTTTGTGGCCAGAACCTATGAAAATCTGGCTTCTACTGAAGAGGTTATTCGTGACGCCTTGCGGGAATCGTCTGTTGCCGGAGCCGATGAAACGGGTATGCGGGCCGAGGGCTCTTTGCACTGGCTACACGTTATGCGGGATGAACAATGGACGCTCTACTACTTGTCTGAAAAGCGAGGTCGTGAGGCCATGGACACGATGGGCATACTGCTAACATTTGCAGGCGTTCTGGTTCATGATCATTGGAAATCCTATTTTGCATATGCGGCAACTCACGTACTTTGCAATGCCCATCACCTGAGGGAGCTTTTGGGTGTTGTTGATAGGGACAGCAATCAACTGGCGTTGCGATTGATGAAGCTACTGAGGCTTTCCTGGCATTACTGCAAGGGCTTTAAGACCATAGGTATGCTACAGATGCCAAGTGTTGTCTGTGAACGAATCGAGAAGATTTATGACCGGTTGCTTCAGCGGGCTCTAATGAAAGAAGTCGTCTATATGGAGAAGCAACGAGAGGAGCTTAAGCGCAAGAAAGTCAAGAATACTAAAGCTTACAATCTCTTCAAACGACTCACTGAGTTCAAGGCTGAGACACTGCGCTTCATGTCAGATTTTACCATTCCCTTCGATAACAATGGCAGTGAGCGGGATGTTCGAATGGCCAAGTTAAAGCAGAAAATCTCAGGCTGCTTCAGGAGTGCAGACGGTGGTTCTATGTTTGCACGGATTCGCAGCTATTTGTCGTCTGCCAGAAAACAGGGAATGGACATATATCAATCACTTCATAGAGCTGTTCGGAATTACTGTAATATGCCTTTGCTCAGTGCTGAATAGTTACAAATCATTTTTGGAACCGGCATCAGGAATAAAGTTAGGGAGTTCTCGTCCAAAAACGCATCAGGCAATCATAATTAGATTGTACGTGCGTTTTGATATTTCCTGAAATTCCAGAGAGCCGCAAAAACTCTTCCCTTTTTTTCTCTAATCTGGGACGGATATTGGAGAAAAACGCGAAAAGCAGGCAGAAAACATCCTCCCACCATGCTGGAAAGGTACTTTCATGTAGCGTGGAGGTGGCTATCAGGATGGTGCCGGGTGTCTGGCCAGAATCACCAGGTTGTAACAGACCACCGATAACCAGCAATGAGAATCAAAACGCTCAGAACCCTTGCAGTGGCAACGTGATAGCCCAAAACATCTCTTTAGCCACGAAATTCCCGCTTCAATACCTGCCCGGAAGCGAAAGAGCGTTTTATACACATACTGACTTTTAGTCATCTCTTCGACTTCAAGTCCGCGCTTCTTATTAAAAGCTACATCGCTGATTCCCATGGCCTTGGCTTTTTCCAAATTAGCGCGACACGCGTATCCGCCGTCACCGCTTGTCTGGCGAGGTACACGACCATAAATTTCTTTTTGTCTTTCCATCATCGGAATGAATTGGTCCGAATCCGCTGGGTTACCTTCCTCAATAACCAGGTCCAGGATCAATCGACTTTTTCCCTGAACCAGGTTCAGTTTATGGCCATACTGTACTTGCCGCCTGTCTTTTACGATGATATCCGTATGGGGTTCATACAGGCTAACCACTTTTTCCTGGGCTGGCACCTTTTCACCCTTAAAGACCCTGCGCTCTGTCTGGGAGACTATTGCATCCACCAGGGGTAACAGGTGATCCACATCGGCCTGCCACTTGTCGGCATCATCAGCCAGGAGACACTGCCCCTGCTGACGGGCGTTTGCTAGCGTGACAGTAGCTTCGATAAGTACCTTCCGGGATTTTCGGGTCAACTGCAGCAGTTTTTTATAATGCTGATGCCGCTCTTCTTTGCCAGCGTAGATGCATTTTCTGGCCGCATCTTTTACGGCTCGGTTGTGATGGGTATATTCATAAAGCGGTGTCGCTGTCAGTGTTTGTCCCCGTTCCAGCAGCCGACAAATTTCTTTAACGGAACTGGCTAAAAGATCACTGTCGCAAGGAGGTTTGATATCCGATTCGGTGACTGTGCTGTCAATAGCCACAGTGCGCCCTTTTTCAATACCCTGATCTTTAGCGGTCATTAGCTGACAGTTATTAATCCGTTCCCATGTAGATGCAGTAAGAAGGCTGATGAGCCCATGCAAACTGGAGCGACTGGGGCGCTGGTTTGGTTCGAGGCGACAAAAGTCTCGAAAGAGCATGGAGTCCATCAAAACAAACGACAAGTAGTCATAATCACAATTCAAATACTGTTTCAGGAGTGCCGCACGAAGAACGGATTCTGCTGATAGTCCGTTCCGCCCAGTGTTCTGTTTATCACAAGAACTTAAGTCCTCATAAATCCAGTCATTGAACTGTGGATGGGCGTCAAGCCATTGCGAGATACCGGAAAGCTGGGAGCAGATTTCATGAGGTACGTAATGGAGTTCCATACTACACTGCGGGTTGCGTTTTTTGCGCATTTGGAGTCCTCTGTTTTTGGCAATCCCTTATGTTTCTTGCTCTTGGGAAGTTTAGTCGCCAGATAGCAGTAGGGCTCCACTTAATTTTTCAGGATAAAATCTACAGTTTTCAATTGGTTGTGTTTTTGGACGAGAACTAGGGAAAATGCGAATAAGTCTCGGGTCATGAGATAATATTTCTACCGCTTCCAGCTTGGGTTTCTATCAATGAGTCAGCTCAGTTTTTCAGATAGTGAGTTTTTGCAAAAACGCAGAACAACCCGAAAAGAGCGTTTTTTTGCCAAAATGGAAAAGCTTGTGCCATGGCAAAGAATTATCAGTGTCATTGAGCCTTATTACCCAAAGCCTGGTAATGGTCGTCGCCCTTACCTACTGGAGGTGATGGTTCGTATTCATTACCTCCAGCAGTGGTACAGTCTCAGCAACGAGGGCATGGAAGATTCATTGTACGAAATTTCATCTATGCGTCTGTTTGCCGGATTATCGCTGGACAAAGCCATCCCTGATCGCACAACCATCATGAACTTCCGGCACTTGCTCGAAAAACACCAGCTGGGGCGAGCGATTTTTACTGAGATTAATAACTGGCTTACGGACTCTGGTGTCATCCTGAAAGAAGGCACCCTGGTGGATGCCACCATTATCAAAGCACCGACGTCGACCAAAAATAAAGATAAGCAGCGTGATCCTGATATGCACCAGACTAAAAAGGTTAATCAGTAGCACTTCGGTATGAAGGCTCACATTGGCGTTGATGCCTGTACCGTGCTGACTCATAGTCTTACAACCACTTCTGCCAATGAGCATGATCTCAATCAGACAGGAGAACTGCTCCATGGGTTGAGCAGTTTATATTCAGTGATTCCGGTTACCATGGAGCAGAACAACGCCCCGAGTTGCAGGATGTGTCTGCTGAGTGGTTTATCGCTGAAATTCCATCCCGGCTCAAAGAGCTGAAAAAGCACCCTCGAAAGAATAATGATGCATTGAAATTGGAATACAACAAGGCCAGTATCAGGGCATTTTTGGAGCATCCCTTCAGAATCATCAAATGCCAGTTTGGTTTTGTGAAAGCCATCTAAAAAGGGCTTGAGAAAAACGACAACAAGCTGGCAATACTGTTTGGGCTGGCGAATATCGTCAGGTTTGGTCAAATGATTCGGGCACAGGGTTTACCCGCCCGAAAACTGTAAGATATTTCCATTTGTGTGTGAATATTAGAGACTTTTCCATCAAAACCTGAGAAGCAGGCCAGTTTGAAAAGGATTAACCCATCAACTTATGAAATGGACTGGGTTGTTCGAACTTTATTTATACGACTACCGACTTCTGTTTTATAGACTCAATCTCTCGATATTTTCAGAAAATTCCAGATGCTACTTTTTTAAAGAAATTGTAAGTATATATGAAAGTATATCAAATAGAACCTAAACGATTAAAGACGTCTATAATTTTAGTACGAATTTTTTACTGGTTAATGCTTGTACACTGGACTGACAGAATATGTACAACCAACTGAAATTGTATATGTGAGCCAGCCTTACTCAATTAGAAAATATGATTTTACTTGGTTAACTCCCTAGAGAGGGGATAGGCGAAAACACGCTTAAACCGATTTATTGCAAACTTGCTTATAGCATTTGGTTTTATCTATAAATACTTGATATTTATTATCGTGATTTGGAGGCGATACAATTGAGCAAAATAGCGATCGTGACAGGTGGTACTCGAGGAATTGGTGAAACAATCAGTACTCACCTCAAAGACCTAGGTTACACCGTTATTGCAAATTACGTAAGCAATGATCAAGCAGCACAAGCATTTATGGATCGTACCGGTATCCCTGTTATTAAGTTTGATGTAAGTAACTTTGCAGCCACCCAAAAGGGTATCTCGCAGATCGAAGTAGACTTCGGCCCTACTGATATCCTTATCAACAACGCAGGCATTACACGCGATAAAACCATGCACCGAATGGACGTCGAACAGTGGGACGCCGTCATTCAAACCAACCTTGCCTCTTGCTTCAATACCTGTAAGGCCGTGATCGAAAATATGCGTTCCAGGAATTTTGGTCGTATTGTCAATATTGGTTCAGTCAATGGGCAGTCAGGCCAATACGGCCAAGTCAATTACGCCGCTGCAAAATCCGGTATACAGGGCTTCACCAAAGCACTGGCGCTTGAAAGTGCGGCCAAAGGCATCACCGTCAACGCCATCACCCCGGTGTTATGTTGACACCGATATGGTTCGCGCGTTACCTGAAGCCATCTTGGAAAAAATCACCGATAGTATTCCCGTTGGTCGACTGGGTACACCTAAAGATATTGCCCGAGCAGCGGCCTTCTTAGTCAGCGATGACGCTGGTTTTATCACCGGTTCTACACTCTCTGTTAACGGCGGCCAAACACATGTACTAATCGACAGTCGATACTTATTGATTCGCTGACACCTAAGTACCTCATACTTTGGGGGGCATTAATTGGGAGGAGGTAAGGTTGGTAAACCAGAGTGATCACTTCGAGCAGCTATTCAGCAGCCCCTAGTGAAAGAAGTAGCTGAAGGGTTCTTAAACCTTCTGGATAATAGTCTCTCCCATGCCATGCGAAACCGGCACGACCGGTTAACCCCCAAGGCTATCCTCGAAAATCTGATTAAACAGTGGCGAGAGCAACCCGTACAAATGGACGCAGCTCAACTGATTAAGCTTCAGATGGATTTTATGGAAAATCAGCGGCAGCTTTGGCAACAAGTTGGCCAGGCTTTTTTTAAAAAACAGACCCTGTCTCAATTTACTGACGAGGGCGAGCGCGACCCTCGTTTTCAGGATAGTGACTGGAACACAGAGCCTGTGTTTTACTTCTTAAAACAAGCCTATCTGTTAAACGCAAAAATGCTGGAAGATCTCGTCGAGCAGTTTGAATTTAAAGATCCCCAATTCAAGCAACAAACGAAGTTCTTCACCCGTCAGTTTGTCAGTGCTCTTTCACCTGCGAACTTCGCATACAGTAACCCGGAAGTTTGCCGCGAAATCCTTAAAAGCAAGGGCTCCAACTTACTAAAAGGCATGGAAAATCTAGTTCGTGACCTCAAACAAAGCCCAGCCGATGCTTTGAATATTTTGCAAACGGATCTTGAGGCTTTTGAACTCGGTACAAATCTTGCCGCCACACCAGGTGAAGTGATCTACCAAAACGACCTGATGCAGTTAATTCAATACACTCCGGATACCAAAAAATGCTTACAGCGACCACTGTTGTTTGTGCCACCGTTTATCAACAAGTACTACATTCTTGACCTCGATCATAAAAAATCGATGGTGCACTGGCTCGTTAAACAGGGTTTCACCGTCTTTATGATTTCCTGGGTCAATCCATCGGCGCAAATGGCTGATAAGCAGTTTGACGATTACATGCTTCAAGGTCCGGTGGCAGCTCTTGATGCAGTGGAAGCTATCACGGGAGAGAATAAGATCAACACCGCTGGTTATTGCGTTGGTGGTATGCTGCTGGCCACTACGCAATCATACCTGCAAAATATTGGCGACGAACGTATCAACAGCATGACATTTTTCACGACCCTTCTCGACTACGATGAGCCAGGAGAAATAGGTAATTTTATCTCCGAACAAATATTATCCCATTTAGAAAAAGAGACTGGCACTCATGGTGTGCTGGATGGTCGTATTCTGGGTATGAGCTTTAGTCTTTTGCGAGAAAATAACCTCTACTGGCCATTTTATATTAACAACTATCTCAAAGGGGAAACACCCTCCGCATTTGACATCTTATACTGGAACAGCGATGCAACCAACCTGCCCGCCAATACCTTTAACTTCTATATTCGCAACGCCTATCTCAACAACTGCTTTGTTGAGGCCGGTAGCGTGATCCTCAATGAGGTACCCATCAATCTGTCTACGATAAATCTACCCACTTACTTTGTAGCCCCTAAAGCTGATCACATTGTTCTTTGGGAAAGCGCCTACCAAAGTGCTCGCCGTCTTGGCGACGGAATCAGCCGACAGGCAGCCATGAAGCGCTTTATCTTAGCTGGCTCCGGCCATATTGCTGGCATTATCAACCCCGCTGAATCGGGTAAATACCCTTACTGGGCCTGCGACAGCAGTGTCGGCAATGAAAGTTTACCGGAAGATCCCCACGCTTGGCTGAACGAGGCCACCAAGGTGGAGGGCTCCTGGTGGTGCGACTGGTATCGTTGGCTGGCAGGCCTTTCAGGTGACAAAGTCGATGCTCAGAAAGTTGGGATACATCCAGATTTTCCAGCGCTGGAACCCGCTCCTGGTAGCTATGTAAAAGTGCGGATTTAAAACAATATCAAGATTGATATCGCCTGTAATTTGTAGTGGTTAAATGATCCCGGACACCATTTTAGGTGGTAAAGTTGCCACCTTAGAAGAGGTGTTTAATGACAAGACAGCGTCGTTCATATACAGCAGAATTTAAGCTGGAAGCTGCCCGCCTGGTTCTTGATCAGGGCTACTCAGTCCCTGAAGCTGGCAAGTCTATCGGTGTTACTGAAAACGTCCTGCGCCGCTGGGTAAAACAGTTGGAAAAGGAGCGAGGGGGTGATACTCCTAACAACCCGGCATTGACACCTGAGCAGTGGAAAATTCAGGAACTTGAAGCTCGGGTTAATCGCCTGGAAAGAGAAAAGGCGATATTAAAAAAGGCTACGGCTCTCTTGATGTCAGACGAATTCGAACGTATGCACTGATAGACCAGTTAAGGGAGTGCGAAGCTGTTTCCATGGTCTGTTCAGTATTTGATGTACCAGCCTCTTGTTTTTACGAGTATCTGAAAAGCAAAAAACGAATCAACTCTGAGCGTTTGAAACTGCGCAGTGAAGTTAATCATTTGTTCAATCAAAGTCGGACATCAGCAGGCAGTAGAACACTGCTCGGCATGATGCGGGATCGAGGTTATACGATTGGTCGGTACAAAGTTCGCCAGCTGATGAAAGAAGCCGGGTTGACCTGTAAACAGCCAGGCTCTCACTCATATAAGGTGGCAACGATTGAAAGACCAGATATTCCCAATATTCTGAACAGGCAGTTCGACAGAGCGACTCCAAATGAAGCCTGGTGCGGAGATATCACTTATATCTGGGCTGGGGGGCGCTGGCGTTATCTTGCTGTAGTGATTGACCTTTATGCTCGCCGGGTCATCGGTTGGAGCTTGTCAGACAACCCTGATGCAGATTTGGTGGTCAAGGCTTTGGATATGGCTTACCAGCTAAGGGGAAAGCCTTGCAAAGTGCTGTTCCACTCGGATCAAGGGAGTCAGTATACAAGTCGTAAGTTCAGACAGCGTCTGTGGCGCTATCGTATGACTCAAAGCATGAGTCGACGAGGGAATTGCTGGGACAATTCCCCAATGGAACGTTTGTTTAGAATCTTGAAAACTGAATGGGTACCGTCGACTGGCTACATGTCGCTGGCTGAGGCCAGAAAAGATATTGGTCATTACCTGATGGAATACTACAACTATCAACGGCCACATCAATATAACGATGGTGTTCCTCCAGCCTTGGCAGAGGAACAAACTAAGTTACTGTCCGGAATTGGTTGACCACTACAATTATTGACCAATCAGTATTCTCATTAATGCCACGATCCATCATAATCGTGGTTTTTTATGCTGTGAATTTATCCTCCAACGGGATATTGAGGGAACCGCTACTTTGAAGTTACCTGCTCCCTTAATGTTTTCTTCAACCTTCACCATGTAGGAGCTGGCTTTGATCACAATCAAAAAGTATCCCAACCGACGATTGTACGACACATCTCAGAGTCAGTACGTTAATCTTGACTATGTAAAATTATTAACTCTGGAGCATATTGACTTTGCAGTAGTTGATTCTAAAACTGGCGATGACATCACCAAGAGCATTCTCCTGCAGATCATCAGTGAACAGGAGAGTAGTAACGAGCAATCATTGCTTACAGATACGTTGCTGAAACAACTGATTCGTTTTTACGGCGATGATATGCAAGTTTTTTTACGTCAATACCTGGAGCAGAGTCTGAACCACTTCCTCAAGCAACAGGATACGATGCAAGGCTTGCTTAAAAATATGATTGATGCTGGTCCTATCGGCATGATCAGTAAAATCATGGAACAAAACCTCGACACTTGGCAAAAATTCACCCACCAAGACTCAGATAATGAGGAAAAATAAGCCGATGAATTAGCGGGCGGTCCAGGCTCCATCCAACACTATTGTCTGCCCCGTCATATTTCGGCTCACTGGGTTCAACAAAAACAAAACGCTACCAGTAACCTCTTCCAACGAAATAAAACTTTGCTTCGGCATCGGGGCCAGCATAATCTTACTGATCACTTCATCTTCGCTGATACCGTAGTACTTAGCCTGGTCAGCAATCTGCTTTTCCACTAGCGGCGTTTTTACATAGGCTGGACAAATAGTGTTAATGGTGATGTCGTACTCGGCCACTTCTAACGCAATGGTTTTACTAAAACCGAGCAGACCGTGCTTCGCTGCGATATAGGCGCTCTTTGCATATTCTGGTAACTCTTGAACACTCATTCTGGTAACACTTGAACACCCATTCTGGTAACACTTGAACACCTATTCTGGTTTCTTTTGAACACTTTTTGATGATTTCCAGAATCACCGTTCAAGCTTCCAGAAACGCTGTTCAACAGACCATAAACCGGTCTAATACAGCTAACAAATATCTTCTTATGCATTGATTTTCCATAACTTTGGCCGTTCTTATCTGTACCAAGAGAGGGAACCGGCCATGACAGAAAACAGGATTACCATGCGTAAGCTACTAGGAGGCTGTCCGAGAATAGCCTGATTAAGTATAATCAGGCATCTTCTGCCCACTTTATTGTTGCCGAAACGGATGTCATCAATCAAATTCAAAGATAACCCTGCTGATTTTGACCAGCACCTGATGTTCCCATCGAACATCTTCGACCTGCTGCCACCAGATCATGATTGCTTCGTTTTTGAAGATATCTTCAAGCATATCGACACCTCTGAAGTGGAAAAGCAGTATCACCATCTTGGCCAGAATGCCTACCACCCACGACTGATTATATCGATCCTGATCTATGCCTATAGCCATGGTGTGTTCAGCTCCAGGGAGATTGAACGGCGCTGCAATCAGGACTTGGCTTTCATGTATATCGCCAAACAGCACTGCCCAAATTTCCGGGTGCTCAGTGACTTTCGTAAAAACCAGGCCACCTTTTTTAAAAGCAGTTTCAAACAGAGCGTGCTGCTCGCCCGGGAACTACAGATGGCCTCGCTGGGCCACATCGCTCTTGATGGTTCCAAATTCAAAGCCGACTCATCAAAGCATAAGGCCATGAGCTACGCACGACTTAAGGCCAAAGAAGCTGAATTAATGGCTGAAGTTGAGGCCCTGATTAAAAAAGCCGAAACCAGTGACAGTGAAGAGGACGATGCTTATCAGCAGGAGACTGGCTACAGCATTCCTGAAGACTTGCAATTCAAGCAGGAACGGTTAGAGAAAATCCAGGAGGCCAAAAAAGCGCTTGAAGAACGGGAACAGGCCCTGAATCCCGATAAGCCGATAGACGACAAAAAGCAAATCAGCTTTGCTGATCATGATGCCAGGATCATGGGTAAAAAAGGCAGTGGCTATCAGTACAGTTATAACGCCCAGATCAGCGTCGACAGCGATAATGGTATCATTGTTGGCCAGCACATCAGCCAGCATGCCAATGACAAGCAGGAAGTAAAGCCTGCACTTGAAGCCATTGCAGAAGCAACAGATAACGCGTCCATTGGCAAAATGAGTGAGGATAATGGCTATTACTCAGGGCCCAACCTGCAAGCGTTTGATGATGCGAACATTGACGCTTACATGGCTACGGATCGACAGGAGAAGCCTGCAACAGAGGGACTGGAAGACTCTGACAGAAAGTTTGTCAAAGCGGATTTTATTTACCATGAAGCAGACGACAGCTTTACCTGCCCTGCCGGTGAGAAGCTGATTTATAACACGGCTAGCAAAGCAAAACACAAAAGCTACCGCGTCAGTAAAGATATCTGCCGGGATTGCCCGTTACGTAAAAGGTGCAGTGGTGACAACAAAGACCCGGGGAAAGTGATTCGCACAGACCGCCACGAAGCCATACGCCAGGCGATGAACCGCAAAATGGAAACCAAAGAGGCCAAAGCGGTTTATGAGCGTCGCAAGGTATTGCGGAACCGCCTTTTGGCCAAATCAAGAACTCAGGATTCAGAGGGTTCAGTGTCCGGGGTAAGGAAAAAGTGGCTGGAGAATTTTCACTGGTCTGCAGTGCTTATAATTTCAAAAAAATTGTCAAATTGGTTTCAAACGGGATCAATCCGTCTTGAAGAAGCAAAAAGGCTTAAAATGGCAGCATAAAGGCAAGCAAAAGGGTAAAAAACGCAATTTTTACCCTAAAACAGGCTAAATTTAGGTCAATATTTGATCAGCCAAGAAAATGCTGAAGCTTTCGTTTTTTCAATAGCTAGTTCTCGGACAGCCTCCTAGAAATACTCCGGATGCGGTTTGGCAGCCAACTCAGCTTCCGACAAATTTCCCGCAGTGTACGGGTCAGTGTGGGGACGGTATCCAACTACGTTAAGGCCTTTCAGGAATCGGAATTAAGCTGGCCCCTGGCAGAGGATATATCTGAGCCTGAGCTTATTCAGGCGCTGTTTCCCGATGCCTCGATAGCCAATCGAAAAGGGTTGATTGATCCTGACTGGGCTGAGGTGCATCAGGAACTGAAGCGCAAGGAAGTGACCAAACAACGACTCTGGGAAGAATACTGTCAGGCCCACCCCCTCAATGCCTACAGCTATGCCCAGTACTGTCACCGTTACAATCAGTGGCGTGGTTGTCAAAAGCGATCTATGCGACAGCTGCACAATGCAGGTGAAAAGTTAGGCTCTTTTCCAATTCCAGACTGCTATGTAACCAGCAAGTTGACTAAGGGCTGAAGAAGACTTTTGCCTCTTCGGCCAATATTATGCAAAAACTCAAAAAAGCCAAGGTAAAGGGGTAAAGCCTCTTGGGATATTCCCCTGTGAGGCCTTAGCCACGAGCGTAGAAGTGACCAAAACCCCTCCATAGTATTAACATGCACCTCGTAAATACCGTCTTTGTCATCATCACGAGCATACTCACCTTTGCCGTGACAGACCGTTTTATGTCTGAAGCCCCAGCTTTCAAGGTCATCATAGATGTTGTATTCATCGGTATAAATCTGGCTCTGTGGGGCTACGTGTTTCTTGATAAATGGTTCGATTGTCGCCTTCTTAACGTTCGACAGCATGTTGATAATGACCTGACCTCCCCTTTGAATCATTCCCAATACCGGCGGTTTGTCTTTTTCAAGAGTCCCACGGCCCGGAGCGCCTTTAAGCCTTCTTTTTCTCGGTGGACGATCCAGATTTTTTTAATGCTTCAGGGTGTCCCTTGTGACCAGCTACAATGTAGACCTCGTCGAATTCAACTTCGCCATCAAGAATCACTTCAGGCTTTCGGTCAACAACACCATTTCGTAAGACTGTGGTCATATGGTGTGCATCACTGACACACAGATCAAGTTCCTGAGCTATCTGGCTGTTGGAGACGTTCAGCCCCATTAAATAGAGACAGGCAATCCAGACTTTGAGTGGTCGGTGGTGTCCTGCGAAAACCGTATTTGTCAGGTCATCGAAGTAGCGCTTACAGGACTTACAGTAATAGTGCTGGCACTCTACCTGCACATTGTCGTGTCCATTCTTTTTGACATTCTCAGAATCACAGTGCGGACAGAGAACAGTGCCATCTGGCCAGCGGTTCTCACGGATCATCTCAAAGCAGGTGTCATTACTGATGAGATCTGAGATTCGGCCTATATTCATGGTCAATGCTGGCGATGGCTAATTATATCCACCAAGGATAGTTCAGCAGTTCGGAATTCGAAAAGAGCCTTTTCAAATATAGGTAATCAAGGTCATTGTAACCGCATGCTTTATAGATGATCCGTTTGATAACCCCATTGAAGGCTTCGATTTTCGCGCTGGTTATACGATGCTGGCAGTATGACAGTAACCCTTCTCTAGCTCTGTCTAACCCCTTGGCGAACTTCTTTAACTCGGATATCCCTGTTTCTTTGGCAAGTGCTATCCAGTTGTCCAGGCACTTTCTGGCACAGGCTTTATATTTGTACGTCCATAGCTGTTTTAGCATATCTTTCAGGATATATGCCTGATTGAGATCCTCATTCATGGCTAACAACTCCTTCAGATTACTTTGCCCTTTTGGTGTTAAATTCTCAGGATTTCTGAACAGGTTAAAGCGTTGCCCTTTGATAAACGGCTTGTCCTCTTCTTCTGCCTGTCGCCACTCCCTGCGCCTGATTTGGTCAATCACATCGTTGTAATTGGCAATAATATGAAACTTGTCGTATACAATATCGGCGTTTGGCAGATGCTCTCTCACTGAAGCCTGATAGCTTCCACCACGGTCAATACCAACGCATTCAATGCTTGCTTTTTGTTCTTCTGTCAGACTGGAAAGGAACCGATCCAGAACTTCTTTCTTTTTTCCTTCACCAAGGAACAGCGTTTCACCGGTATCAGCATTCAGAGCAACGGTTAAAAAATGATGCCCCTTACCAATGGATTTTTCATCGATAAGAAGAGCGCGAATACCATCCCGCTTGGGTGCAGGCAGCATCTTCATGAGCATCTCTTTATCCCAGCGACGAGCGGTGCCGCCAGAGATAGCAATGAATTCAGGAACCTTGTCACATGGCATATAGCGGCATAGATGGCTGACATGCCTTTTAAGTCGCTCTGTTGCTTGAGCTTTAGGTGCAAGCCCCGGAGGCGTGACTGTTTCTATATTACCGCAACGAGAGCAACGCCCTTGAAATGCAGTGAAGAGAAGATTTACCTGAAGAGTCCCCAGTGGCAGATCCTGAACGCTTCGATCGTTTGTCTTCATCTGCCCCATAGGTGTTTCGCACTTACTACATCTGACGTGTTGTATACGGCCATCCCGACGGAGATGGACAAAGGCATGTTTGATATTCCAGTCAATATCAATTCGCTCGATTACCCAGCCAGGAAATGCGAACATAGGACGAAGTGATGGGGTTGCAGACATGTCTGATCCTTCAGAAGTTTTGATCCTTACAAATCAATCTTCCTCTGAAGGCTATTTCTGTTGCAACCCCTCACTTTTCATCCGCCAACCTGTAAAAGCCCCTTTTTTATTACGTCGTCGTTCATTAGCTGGATCACTGACTGAACAATATGCTCTGGTTGAATCATAAAATGGGGCTCCAGGCGACAGTAAGGGGTGATAACATCGAAACCTGCCTTGCGTATTGGCGGGGTTTTCAGGTGTGGAAAAGCCAGTGTGCTGATCTGTGCCGCAATTTCAGCCCCCACTCCACCAGTTCGCACGGCTTCGTGAATAATCAGACAGCGACCAGTTTTACGGACGGATTGGGCAATGGTATCTATATCAAGGGGTTTTATTGTGGCCACATCAATGACGTCGCAGTGAATGCCCTGTTGCTGCAATTGCGCTTCTGCGGTCAGAGTTTCCTGAATTAATGCCCCCCAGCTGATCAGTGTTACATCTCTTCCGTAACGCAGGATAAAACAGCGATCCAGCGGATAATGGGTATTGGTTGGGGGGAGAGGTTCACGAATAGTTCGGTAGACTCTTTTGGGCTCCAGGAAAATCACCGGGTCAGGGTCTGCAATGGACGACAACAGCAAACTATAAGCTTTTGCTGGCGACGATGGTATAACAACCCGAAGCCCCGGCAGATGAGCGAACAGCGCCTCAGGGCTTTCGCAATGGTGCTCAGGCCCATGAATGCCGCCGCCATATGGCGCTCGAAAAACTACCGGGCAGCTCAGTCTGCCCCGGGTCCGGCTGCGCAGACGGGCAGCATGGCAGGCAATTTGTTCCAAAGCTGCCAGGATAAATCCGGAAAACTGGAACTCCACAACGGGTTTTATGCCCTGGCTGGCCAGCCCAACACTGATACCGGCCAACATAACTTCAGCCAGTGGCGTATCAATAACCCGCTCTGGCCCAAAGTCTGCCAGCAAGCCACGGGTAACACCAAATACACCTCCCTTGGCAGCTATATCCTCGCCCAGAAGGACGATATCCTGGTCATGGGTCATGGCATCACATAGAGCACGATTAATGGCATTGACCATGGTTTCAGGCGTTTGATTGATCATCGTCGTTCAACTCTGCTACCTGTGCAACCAGTACCTCTGGCCAGGAGGCATAATTGTAGCGAAAAATGCTTTCTGGCGTGTCTGCAGAAACGCTCAGGTAACGGGTGACTGCTTTTTCAATGAATATACGGCATGTCCTGAGCCACTGGTTTTCCAGACAGTCATTCCACTGCCGCTGTGACCGAAGAAAACGGGATAATCTACGCACAGGATCAAGTGTCAGGGCTCGTTTGGCAACCCGTTGTTGTTCATCGTTGCGATAATACTCAGGAGAATCTGCGGTGGAATGTTCATGCACCCGATAGGTTAATGCCTCAATCAGAGTGGGACCACCGTTATTTCTGGCTTTATCAAGCGCTTCGCGGATGGCGTAATATATGGCCATGCAATCATTGCCATCGACTTGCTCACAGCTCACCTCAGCAGCCAGGGCTTTTTGAGCCAACGTTCGGGCAGCGGTCTGCTGTTCCAGAGGAACTGAGATTGCCCATTGATTATTGTTGATAACAAACACCAGAGGCAGTTGCCACACACCGGCAAGATTCAGTGCTTCATAAAAATCTCCCCGGGATGTGGCGCCATCACCACAAGAGGCGATGACCGCACGTTGCTGCCGACGCAGTTGAAATGCCTTGGCGACGCCAGCCGCGTGCAGACACTGACTGGCCACCATAATGGCGATGGGAAAGTCATCACTGTCATTGTGAAATAGTGATCCCCGCTCATCTCCACCCCAATACAGTAACAACTCATCCATTGTGACCCCCCTCTGGAGCAGGGCTCCCGTATCCCGATAGTAGGGACAAAGCAGGTCTTCTTTCTCCATCGTATGGCCAAGAGTAACAGTAATGGCTTCCTGGCCAAAGGCTGTAGCAAAAATACCCAATCGACCGGTCCGTTGAAGTCTGACGGCTTTTTGCTCGAACAGTCGCGTTAATAACATGCCTTTGTAGATAGCTATCCACCGCGGCATATCTGGCTGAACATCACGCTCAGTCAGCAGTTCTCCGTTGGGGTTAAGGCAACTTCGACGTTTGATGGTAAACGAGGCAATTTCGGTAAACTGGTCAGTATGGTGCATGGTTACAGGTCATATTCTGGGTTATAGCCATAACGGGGAGCGTCAATCGTTTCGTATTCCACCAGAAGGCTTCCTGTGACGATGGTATCGTTGACCGCACCATGTATAGACCTGATCCGGCCAGTGTAGGGGGCAGGAATATCCACTATGGCTTTATCCGTTACCACAGTAACCATATTCTGGTCCATCTGAATGTGTTCACCCGGGGCGATATGCCAGGCGGCAATTTCGACATTGGCGATACCCTCTCCCAGGTCGGGTAAATAAAATTCATTCATCGTGTTATCTATGATTGCTGCCGTCAGCGGATATGGGTAGGCGCAAGCCAGTTCAGCAAACGACTGGATGTTGATTCTGGCAGGCAGGACAAGAGTTTGAAAACGATGCTGACCATCGCCGGGAAGACAATAGCAGCTTTCTGTCGGGCAATTCCTGCAACAATAATACGGGCAGCATCTTCAACATTGAGCAGAAATGGCATCATAAAATCATGCCGGTCAGTCATTGGAGTTTTAACAAAACCGGGGCAGACAATAGTGACTTTGATGCCTTCCGGTTTAAAATCCATCCGAAGTCCCTGAAGCAGAGTACGACAGGCCGATTTTGTCGCACAATAGACAGACAATTGTGGCATACCGATGTAAGCGGCAATGCTTGACATACCCACCAAATGCGGATCTGAGGACTTTCTTAATAGAGGAAGGGCCGCTTCAATGCCGTAGGCCATGCCTAAAAAGTTGGTTTGCATCATGCGGGTGCATTGATCGCCGGAAAATGTCTCAACGGTACTGATTCCTGCGTTCAGAAATACTGTATCCAGCCCATCCCAGCGTTCCATAATCTGTTTTGCAGCTGAAAAATGTGCCTTCGGCTCCGTTACATCAAAAGGTATGACCAAACACTGCCCGGGAGGAAAGCGAATGGCAATCTCCTCAAGTGCTTCACAGTTCCTGGCGGAAAGGGCAACCTTTGCGCCGAAACCGGCCATTCTGATGGCGCAGGCTCTGCCAATTCCCGATGATGCACCAGTTATCCATATACGACGTTCGTTTAACAATATCATCTTGTACCCTCAGATATTGGCAAACAGCATGCAAACGACACAAGTAGAACTTTAGCAAAAATCTATCCGGTCAGGCTGAAATGTTACGCAGGTTGACCTATTTGGATCTTTCCTCAGAGTCATTCACCTTCCCGGAGTACTTGTATTGTTTTTTCAAGGGTGGAATCTAAAACAGGAATAGAATTGCGACCCTGTCAAAATCGTTCTCATAGGCTGCCTTTTCAATATCAACAGCAGCGGAGCACAATCACTTCAGATGATGCATTTGATCGGAAACTAATGCTTATCGATGACAAGCTCAGTGTAACCTGTGCATGGATCGAAGGCTCTAGAGAAGTTCAACTGTGGATAACTGTGAATAATCACCTCTGCTGTACTATCAACAATATTGCCTTCTAACAGGTGTCCTCCAAAAACATGTCCTTTACTATCAGCTATAGCAACGTGGATATGCTGATGATCTGGTGTCAGCGTTCCCATAATAGAGACGATCTCAAAAGATCCTTCAGCAACTAACGTAGTTTCGGCACCCGCAAGACGAAGGTTTATTTTGGATAGGCAGCCAACACAGGATGCCAGTGAACCTGCTGAAATGCCGTGCTTATTAACGAGGTCCTGTACGGTTATTTTCAGGTCAGCGCCCTGGGTCAGACGCGTTGCTACTATGGAAATACTCATTGATTTATCGATTCCAGCCAGAAGAAATGGACAATGGTAATATAAATGCTTTGCTTTGATTACAATGGCAGCCTCTTGGCAGTAACTTTTCCTTTTTAGCTGAGGTGAGGGAACTCAGGCGTCATACCCAGTAATTAGTGGGTTAGCACCATTTAAAATGGTGAATATTCCATCGGGATTTATAACTTTGGATAAAGTGATAATATTTGCAGCAATAGGTTGCTGTTTTGATGAAGGCTGAACATGTATTTAGAGTGTCTGCATATGGCCAGAGTTGTTCCAGCGTTGGCTTTACGATTCAATGGGCTGCCCGGTAAAACTGTGTTATGTTTCCAGCCTCATATAATAAGAACAATGGAGTAGCATCAATGCTGATCTGGTTAAGAAGAGGTTTTTTTCTTCTTGTATCAATATCCCTGCTAATCATTCTTACGGTTTTTGTTCTACTTCGTCAGAGTCTTCCAGTGCTGGAAGGCGAAGTGAAGGCCCCTTCGTTGAGTGCTTCGGTTACGATTGAGCGGGATGCCCGGGGAGTTCCTTTAATATCCGGCAGTGGCCGTAAGGATGTAGCTTTTGCTACCGGGTATCTCCATGCCCAGGAGCGATTCTTTCAGATGGATTTGAATCGACGCAACTCTGCCGGTGAGCTGTCTGAACTGGTCGGTGAGTTGGCTCTTGATCACGATAAACGTCAGAGAAAACATCGTTTCCGCCACGTGGCCCAACAGGCGGTAGAGATAATGACTGCTGAGCATCAGGCTCTGCTGGATGCCTACACCCATGGTGTAAATCAGGGACTGGAAGACATTGGACAGAAGCCTTTTGAATACCTGCTCCTTGGGATAGAGCCCCAGCCATGGAGAAATGAGGATTCCTATCTGTCGATCTTCAGCATGTATATGGACCTCAATGATGATGAGGTCAAACTGGACAACCTGAAAGGCTTCCTTAGCCGGGTAACGGTACCTGAAGTTATTGATTTTCTCTCTCCATTGAAAACCCGCTGGGATTCACCGATGCAACCCGATGAGTTGTCGGATAGGCCAATCCCGGGGGCAGAGCTGGTTGACCTGCGCAGCCAGGATGCAAAACTCTATGCCAACCTGGGTGGGACTACCCTGGAAGATAGCCTTATCGGGAGTAATAACTGGGCGGTTTCCGGGCAGTTAACGGAACATGGTGCTGCCATTATTCAGGATGATATGCACCTGAGTCATCGGGTGCCTACGATCTGGTATCGAGCTTCTTTAAGTTATCCACATCCAGACAAGCCGCAGGAAAAAGTCAGCGTCACCGGAGTAACATTGCCGGGAACCCCTTTTATTGTGGTTGGCAGTAATACCCATATGGCCTGGGGTTTTACCAATACTGCTGGTGACTGGGTAGATCTGGTGGAGCTGGATATTAATGATGGTCAGTACATGACCCATGACGGCCCGAAACCGCTTGAGCGCTGGACTGAAACCATCAATATCAAAGGCCAGGCACCGGCCATCGTTGACTATTCAGGAACCCATTGGGGGCCGGTTGTTGATTCAGTTTATGACAATACGCAATATGCTCTGCGTTGGACTGCACATCGTCCGGAGGCAACCAATGTTAATCTGGTGAATTTGGAAGTTGCCCACAACGTAAAACAGGGAATGGCCATTGCCAACCGTAGCGGAATTCCGCCACAGAATTTTACCGTGGGTGACCGTGAAGGCAATATCGGCTGGACTGTTGCCGGGCAGATTCCAAACCGTTCAGGTATCGATTCCACCTATCCCCTGCCCTGGCAGCAGGCTGATGATAATTGGGATGGCTGGCTTCCTGATGTGCATTATCCCCGCGTATATAACCCTGTGGATAACAGAGTCTGGACTGCCAATGCCCGTATCGTCAGCGGCGATGACTACGACAAGATGGGCAATGGTGGGTATGCACTCGGACCCCGGCAGATGCAGATTCGAGATGCTTTAATGGCACTTGACAGGGCTGATGAACAGGCTTTGTTGGAGATTGCCCTGGACCATCGCGCCATCTATATGGATAACTGGCGGCATCTGATTCTCGACACCCTCACGGAAGAGGTTATGGAAGGGAATCCTGCCCGGCAGAAGTTTTATCATTATGTGAAAAACTGGTCCGGACACGCTGGAATAGACGACGTTGGATACCGTTTGGTCCGTGAGTATAATGATGCGCTTAAACTAAAGATCATGTCGTCGCTGGGGCGCTATTTTCTGTCCCTTGCTCCAGAAGCCAGAGATGATGTAGAAGATGGCTTTATGCAGAAGTTGAACCATGAAAGCGAAATGATATGGCGTCTTCTGGAAGAGCGCCCGATAAACTGGCTGAGTTCTCAGTACGAAAATTGGGATGAGTTACTGGTTGAAACCGTAGATGAGATAGTAAATGATCTTGGAGGCGTTGATCAGCTGGCCAGTGCCACCTGGGGACAGAGGAATACAGCTGACATTCGACACCCGTTGAGTAATGCCATCCCGGTTTTTGGCAAATTGCTGGATATGCCCGCCGTGCCTCTCTCAGGTGATGTCTGGATGCCCAAGGCCCAGCGTGCCGATCAGGGGGTATCTGAACGGATGGTAATTTCTCCCGGACGTGAAGACGACGCAATTTTTCACATGCCGGGTGGTCAGAGCGGTCACCCTCTCTCTCCTTTCTTTACGGCGGGCTATATGGATTGGGTGGAAGGAAAGGCCAGCCCCTTCTTACCGGGTGATACAAGGTACACCCTGACTCTGACGCCTTAAATCTCTGTAAGTTGAAGTAGAAGACCTATCAGGACAAAGCTGAAAGTGAAGCCACCACCGAAGGGTGGCTCTGTCGTATCAATGACTGGCGATCAGTTTTTCCCGGGGAGCATAGGTTTTCTGGACATACTCTTCGATTAGCTTTTTATAGTCTTCAGCGATATTTTCACCTTTTAATGTGGTGTACTTCTCGCCATCGACAAATACCGGGGCAGAAGGTGCTTCACCAGTACCGGGCAGGCTGATACCGATGTTGGCATGCTTACTCTCGCCCGGACCATTAACCACGCAGCCCATCACGGCAACCTTCATATTCTCCACGCCGACATACTGGTGACGCCAATTCACCATTTTACTGCGCAGGAAACCATCTACTTCATCCGTCAGAACCCGGAAGAAGGTACTGGTGGTACGGCCACAGCCGGGACAGGCGGTGACTTCCGGAGCAAAACTGCGAACGTCCAGAGCCTGAAGGATCTGCTGGGATACAATCACCTCTTTATCCCGGGAGGCCCCGGGCTCCGGTGTCAGGGAAGTCCGGATAGTGTTACCGATACCCTGCTGCAGAAGAATGCCCATGGCAACACTGGATGCCACGATACCCTTACTGCCCATACCGGCTTCGGTCAATCCAAGGTGCAGGGCGTACTCACAACGATCAGCCAGCATCTGGTAAACTCTGATCAAATCCTGCACCCGGGAAACCTTACAGGAGATGACGATTTTGTCGGCTCCAAGGCCACGCTCAACGGCAGCGTCGGCACTGGTCAGAGAAGACAGCACCAGTGCTTCATGGAGTATTTCCTGAGAGGGTCTCGGATTAGCGGATCTGGCATTTTCATCCATCAGCTGGGTTGAGAGCTCTTTGTCAAGGCTGCCCCAATTAACACCGATGCGCACTGGTTTATCGTATTTAATGGCAACGTCAATCATGGCATTAAAGCGGTCATCTTTCTTATTGCCAAAGCCGACATTGCCGGGGTTAATTCTGTATTTATGCAACAGTCTGGCGGTTTCATCATACTTGGTCAGCAGCAGGTGACCGTTGTAATGGAAGTCCCCGACGATCGGTACATTACAGTTGTGTCTCGCCAGTCCTTCATAAATAGCCGGGATTGCAGCTGCAGCCTCTTCCGTATTCACCGTTACGCGAACGATTTCAGAGCCTGCATCCGCCAGCAGACGGATCTGGTCAATGGTTCTCTGGACATCAGCAGTATCAGTGTCCGTCATTGACTGAACCACAATGGGAGCGTCACCGCCAATGGTGACGTGTCCAACCTGAACAGCATGGGTTTTATGACGCCTGTCCATAAACGTTGTTCTCCAAGTAATACGATTTCGAACCAATCAGTGTATCAGAACCTGATAAATTTTCCTGAGCGAAAACCGAAGCATTCTATCATGGTTTTCCATTGCCTCTCTGGGCAATGACCGTGGACTCCTGCAGGCTTTTAAGGCTGATGGACGCCATCTCCCGGGATGAAAGCATGCGTGCAGGCTGGTTTTCCAATAGGCTGTAAATCACCCGATAAGCCATGACATTCTGGACGTATTTGCGGGTTTCATCATAGGGTATGGTCTCAATCCAGATATCCAGTGGCAAATGCCCTCTATGCTTCAACCAGCGTTTTACCGGAGTACTGCCGGCATTATAGGCTGCAGTTGCCAGAATTCGACTGTTTTCAAACCGTTTGGACAACCAGGCCAGATGGGTAGTTCCCAGGGCAATATTGATTTCTGGTTTAAGGAGTTCTGATTTATTTCGATACGTTATTCCTGCCTGTCTGGCCGCCTGTTTTGCGGTTGCCGGCATCAGCTGCATTAATCCCATTGCGCCAGCGCTGGAGCGCGCCATGGGGTGAAAGGCACTTTCCTGACGGGCAATGGCCAGAACCCACGGATAATCAAGCTCACGTTTTTCTGCCTGTGCACTGAAAATCTCAGCATCCGGTGCCGGGAAGCGAAGGTTAAGATCGTCCCAGAGCGTTGCGCGGGCAGCTGCCATAATGGCCTGATGATGCCATTCCCATTGATGGGCGAGATAAGGTATTAACTGTTTCTGTGTTTTATCCAGACTCGGGGTTATTCGGTTAATCTCCATTTGGGCATTATAAAACCGCTTATGGTGAATCCACTCACGAATCCGCTTAAAGCCGGGGTAATAGCGCTTGAGCTTCTGCAGATCCTGCTGGCGGAATGCTTTCTGCTGATGGTTCAGCTGAAAGGGTTGTCCTTTCAGGTCTGCCACCAAAAAGGCATAAAAGTTCCTTTCCTGGCCAAGTGCCCTGAGCGTTGGCGTTTTCAGCAGAGTGGATTTACCCGGGAATGGCATCCCCACCATCTGATAGCTTTCTTCCTGAAACTTCAGGAGGGCAACCTCGTGCCAATAGCGCCAGCGGCTGTTGTTTCTGATGGCAGTGGGCAGGTGTTCCATCAATATCAGGACTCTTTCCCAATCCTGATCGGCCAGTGCCAGTCTGATTCGCCACTCAGTAACCTTGTGGTAATGAAAGTCGGGATCAATGCTGGAGATGATCTCTTCGGCGTTCTGAACAAAGTTCTTGGCAGCTTTCATCGCCATCTTCTGGTCAACCACTGAACGCTGCTCCAGAGAAAACGGATGGTTGTCACGCATGGTTAACCAGGTACTGACGGCAAGGTTCAGGTCCTTGGCAATGAGTTTCTTGATGCCATGAATCATAATGATTCGCTGATGCTTCAGGTCACCGTTAAAGCGGGCGGTATGAAGCAGTTCAGGATGCTTGTGTACTTCCCAGAACAGCTCGGTTGATACCTTGAACGACACATCAATAATGGAATCATTCAGATAGCGTGCCAGAGACAGGTTGTTTTGCTCTACAGCCATCCAGAAGCGGGCAAGGATCAGGCTTTGGGTCAATTCTCCAGCTGTTTTCCAGCTTTCAAATAAGGGATCGCAGGCCCTGTGTTGTGAATTTCCCGTTAACCAGAGGGCTTTTGCTTCCTGCCAGGCTTGTTCTGTATAGCCCAGTTGTTGCAGGGCTATGCCTTTCAGGCACTGATAGCGACCGCCATCATTCTGCTGATAGGCAGCGAGATAGGCTGTCCATCGCTTGTTACTGGCCAGGTGGCGCAGCCATCGCTGCTGGAGCTGTTCGGTTTGAGGTAAATCAGGGAAGCGGCGGGCAAACTGGTCAATATCACTCTGGTTTATCCGATTGAGATAGTCTGCGAGGCTGAGATACTCAAGGTAGGGGGCCAGAGGGTAGTCACTGAGTTCGGAGCGATAATTTTCGTAAAGCTGATAATTGCCGGTCTTCAGTGCTTTTTCGATATGTTTGAAGAGCATTTGCTGCCGTTCTAACACATTGCCCAGGCTGTATTGCGGCAGCAGCAGTGATGAGAGCAATGAAAAAAAGAGTAAGCAATGAGATAATTTCTTCAGCATAACAAAAGCTTCAATCTGTATGATCCCTGTTAATGACGGCGTAAAACGTCCTGTTTTACTCTTCCTGTGATAGCCGTGATAAAAGCTCTGCAACCATGTGAAACCATTTATGTTACCGGTTAGTGACATTTGATGAACGTTTCATGGCACTTCTCTCTACTCTCTACATTTTCAACCCTCAACCCTCAACCCTCAACCCTCAACTTCAACATGGTAATATTTTGCAAGCCTGTAACAATCAATCGGCAGATTGATACCAGGGTATAGCACTGAAACAGGCAAAAAATCGCTGTTCCCCAGACTGCGCCGAACGCAGACTTTCCGGCAGTATGCAATGCTTTTATGATTTTTTAGTATTAAAAAAATACTGTTTACCAGTAGTGCAAATAAGCCATCCCAAGGCTCAGGATGGCATGCCCCTGAAGAGTAATACACAGGTCTTCAAGGTGGTATTATCTTTTATCGACTTTTCACGCAAACCCGTAAACGGTTGGGGAAGTAATGATTCGTTTGTGTTCTATCGATGAACTTCAGGATCCTGGCTGTAAAGGTTTCCAGAATGAGCGTGGACATGTCTTTGCCGTGCGCAAAGGCGATCAGGTTTACGTCTACGAAAACAGTTGCCCGCATTTTGGGATCAACCTTGAGTGGCAGCCGGATCAGTTCCTGGATTCTGAAAAGCGGCTGATTCAGTGCGCTACCCACGGAGCCCAGTTTCTGATTGAGACAGGGGAGTGCATTGCCGGGCCTTGTCCGGGAGACAGGCTGACTGCCCTGGAATGTGAAGTCAGAGAAGGGATTATCTATCTGAAATAAACGTCCATGATCAATGCTCCTGATCAATTTTCTATCAGCACCTCTGTGTCAAACTGATGGAAAATGATGAGAAGAGATGGACGATGAATTTAGACCAAAATCAGCTGGTTTATGACGTCATGCGCAACAGTGTTGCCGGGCAGATCGACGCACTCAAATTGCTGGAAGCCAGAATCAATGGTAGCTTCAGTGCAGCTTTGGAGCTACTGGCCGAGTGTCGTGGGCGTGCCATCATGTTTGGTATGAAGCAGTCTGGTCTGGTGGGGCAGAAAATTGCAGCTACGCTTTACGCCACAGGTTTGTCCACGCACATACTGAATGCTGCTGAAACCTGGGAAGATAATCTGAGCATGATTGGTCCGGGAGACGTTATCATCATGCTGTCCTACAGTGGCAGGACAGAGGAGCTGCTACGCCTTTATCCGGCCATTCGACAAATGGGCAATAAAGTGATTGCCATTACCGGTGATCCGGCGGGACCGGTTGCTGAGCAGGCCGATATCGTGCTCGATGCCAGTGTAGTGGAGAGTCGTGAAGACAGAGAGCAGGCCCCCACGACCTATACCACCGTTCTACTGGCTGTGGGTGATCTGCTGGCTGAAACCCTGATTCGCCGACGCCTGTTCAGCTCTCCGGAGGCGCAGCAAAGTGATCAGAAAATGGTGTGGGTGCGGGATGTGGTTCGCCGTGGTGACCTGGCGGTGGTAACGCCCGATTGCAGTCTCAGACAGGTCATGCAGACGATGACCCTCCATCGAACCAACCACTGTCTGGTTATGGAAGGCGATTTGCTGTGTGGCATTATTACCGATGGTGACCTGCGTCGGAATCTGGCGGGTGCCGAGAGCCTGCAGGGTATCATGGCAAGAAATATTATGAATGGTGCACCGATCTGTGTTCAGGAAAATATCAGTGCTGAAGAAGCTCGACTCTTAATGAAAGAGCAGGGTATTCATTCGCTGGTGGTGAAAGATCGTGACCAGAATGTGATCGGTCTTCTGACGATTGACAGCGTTTAAATGGATAAAATTGACCGGAACATACTACGGGAGTTGCAGCAGGATACGACTCCCTCGTTGGCTGAGCTGGCCGAAAAAGTCAGTTTGTCACCGACGCCCTGCTGGAAGCGCATTAAGCGTCTGGAGGCTGAAGGGTATATTACCGGGCGTGTCGCTCTGGTCAATCCGGACAAGGTTGGATTAGGGGTTTCTGTTTTTGTCCATATTAAAACCCGTCATCACAATAGCGAATGGCTGGCGTCTTTTGGCAAGGTGGTGGCCAGCTATCCGGAAATTGCTGAATGCTATCGAATGAGTGGTGAGTATGATTATTTGCTCAGGGTTGTCGTGAAAGATATTCAATCATTTGATCGTTTCTACAAGGAGCTGGTCAACACGGTAGAGGGACTGACCGATGTAACGTCCAGCTTTGCCATGGAACAGATCAAGTACACGACAGCACTTCCATTGTGAGTGTTTTTGCAAGATTGACCATTCTTTCTTAGCACCAGCACCAGCACTTCATAAGGGTAGAGAAGATACTCTCCCCCTCACTGCCATGCTCCCAACCATCAGAACCGGCAGGCGTTGACCGATACCAGTTTGCCAACCAGTAAAATGGCATCGTCATAACTGAGATTGGACTCGTAAATGGTGTTATCCAGTAATACCCGGTAATGATCATCATAGTCATGCTGTCTTAACAGGCGGCAATGGGGGATTCGTTCTGCTGTATAATTGTGGTAAACCGGGTACATTCGGGCCGGTCTTGTTCTATTTTCCCTGGGAGTGGTACCAGCAACTTTGATTCTTATTAACGTATAACCCTCACTGGAAAGACGAAAGAACTCACTGATATTGATCTCCTTGTCATCACCCGGTTTTAGATGAATTGTATAAGTCGTTGCCTCTTCATAGCTCGGAGGCATATCCATAAAGGGGACAGCGGCCATTGAGAACGGGGCAATTGAGCACAGCGATAACGGAAGTATGAATTTCAACAAACGCTTCATGGGTATCAGACCATTCATTTAGTGTTATTGGATCAGCAGATAACCGCAGCCGGGAATAAGACCTTTGTACTGTTTTTCCTGAGACCTGATGTGTCTCTCCAATTGAATTTTTTACGCTGCGGAAGGAATGCTGTTAGGAAATGTAGTCGATTAGAAGGGCGTTTGTTTTTTTATTTGATGATTCAGGCAAAAAAAATTGACTGACTGTCAGTTCGCCTGGCTGACGAACCGACAGAAAGCAGTTGGTGCTAATCAGAGATTGTATTTCAGGGTGTAAACCAGACCATCCTGGTACGTTGGTAAACCCAGTTTGTCATCGGCATAGCGATACTGAAGGCCGAGCGTGATTTTTTCATTGGCGTTCCACCACAGGGCTGCAGCCCCATTCCAGCCATCTTTGCCAACGTTGCCGTATTGAGTGTCACGATCGAACTCGTACTCATTCCAGTTGGTTGCCATAAAGCTCTGCTCCAGCAGGCTGAAGCTATAACCTGCTACCCAGCCGGCAACATAACCGTTAAAACCGCTGAATCCAGCCGAAGTGTTGGTATTGTTGACGGCCAGAAACGGCTTGAAGAAGGTATTGGCATTTTGGTAATTAAAGCCCACACCCAGTAGGCGATTCTGTTCGGTGAAGCCAGCACTGTCGAAATCATAAATATGGGCATAGATGTTAAAAGGTGTACTGCCCAGGTAATAGCGCAGAGTACCTTTCATAGCTGTACGGCGGCCATCACCATCTGATTCTTCATTTTTTTTGTGAGGGTTTTCCAGATCAAAGAAGCCGTAAACTTCACCCCAGTCAAAGCCAGCACCACCTTCAATTTCAAGGAAGGTAAAGTCTTTTTTACCGGTATCTTCTTCTGTTTCGTCGGTCCAGTCGAGACGGCTGATGCTGACATTACCAAAGCCATACAGGTAATCGGCACTGGCAGCTGTTGAGAAGCCCGCAGCAATAACCGCTGCAGCAAGGGTAGATTTACGCAGGAAGCCCATAGAACATCTCTGTATATAGGATTGGCATGGAAAATGTTGACCGACTGTATAGGCAATATGAAAAATGGGCAATACGTACTAAAACGAGCCTGACAAGGGCAGGGAGCCTGTCGGACTTAAGCGTCCGTAGCGAGGATTGCGAGAAATTGAGGATAAAAATTTCTGCTTCTGAGGAGAATAGCGGGGCTATTTGACGAAGAAGTAGGAATTTTTAGACCAATTTATCGCAACCGCAGTAGGACAGTCTTAAGTCTGACAGGCTCCTGGAGAGGCCATACCAGCGGTTGATTGTTAGTGCTGCTTTCCGGCTTGTCAGCGCAGCGGTATGAGGCAGGAGCTATAGTAAAGCACTTTTGCCGATCGGATGTAGCTGTGGACCCTTCACTTTCTGTCAATACCTTGATCAATTCATCGCCGGATGGGGGGCGAAAGCGTCCCCCTGAACCACCAGATCATTCATTCATCAGAGCTGCAGCTGCCAGCGAGTATGTATCGGGTTATGTTCAAGAATCCCGGAAAAAATCTACTGATCAAATCCTTTTAGGTAACAGGAAGGTTGATACGGCCATAAGGAGTCTGTCGGAAAAGTTAGGTGTTATCCCTGTGATCCGGGTCGGGCTTGCTGAGGCTCCGGGTCAGGGCGATCATACTGCTGCATTCAGTATTATCGGAGGGCTGGCTCATCTTGGCTTTAAAGGTAGAGTGGAGTTGGTTCTGAAGGCTGGTGATGGCAATAAATGGGAACAGATGAAGGAAAAACTGCAGTTATTCATTCCAGAATTTAATCCTGGTAATGATGATGTTCAGGCCCTGCGTTATGCTGGCCTGGAGTGTGAGTGTATTCCGCTTAAACACCTGGACGATCATTGCAAAATTAACCACAGACCATTGGAACAACCGCTTGGCTTCTGGGCTATGAACGGTAATCGCTCATGGTTACAGTCGAAAATTGCGATCGTTATTCCTCCCTTCAAGTGGGCCAATACGATACCCAGAATTGAACGGAATGTCGGGGAACATCAGAACCTGGAGTTGCCATCACTGGCAAACTATCAGGTCCTTTACACGCCTGAAAAACCGGATCTTTCGGAACTTATGCAGGGCGACTCAAGAGGAGCCCGTCTGGCAAAGGTGTTGGGAGAGACAGAAGAAGGCAGAATTCATTTACTTCCCGTTTATGGTATTCACCATCATGCCCTGGAGCCTGCGCATGATGTGATTATCAGGAGACTGATTTCCGGTGCAATGAAAAGCCATACTTCAGAATTCGAGAAAACGGTTGTTTTGATCTTGAGTCCGCTGGAAAGCCTTGAACGGCTTCAGGGGTTACAAGCGTCATTGAAGGTGCCATTTTATGATTTGAACACCACGGATTGGCTGGGTTCTGCTAATGAGCCTGTTGAGCTTCTATACTGTGGCCCGGTACCCAAACCTTTATTTGAATGGATCAGCTGCGTTGACCGTCCCCTGATCCAGGAAGGAGCGAACAGCGCTACTTTTATGAATCTGCTGGGCAAGGCATATCTTCCTTTAAGGCCGGATGGCGATACCCCGCTTCCTGAGCTGCCTGGCTCACCCCCAGCCAAAAAAAAGTTCACCCTTGCAATGCATGGCCCTGTTGCCAATACGGAAAGATCAAGAATTGAGCAGCTTGGCAGAAGCCTCACCCATGATTTGCAGGCATACAGCTACTATTCAGTGGCTCTGGAGTTGTGCAAAAAGTTAAGGCCATTGTTATCCCCAATAGCAACGAAGGATTTGGTGTCCAGGTTTGCAGGAATGGTTGCAGTGAATCATTTTGACGAAGCAGACTTTCGTCCATGGTTGCTGGAATCGATTACTTATAGCTGTGGGTTGTTGAGTGCAGAACAGCAAGAATGGCTGACATACCTTTCTCTGGCCAATAGCCTGTTACCCGGAACGATTCCCGGAGCCCTCAAGGTAAAATTGATAGAAGATGGCAAAGGATTACGAAGAAACAGCGTGAATTTAGAAAAACTGATTGCTTATCGTACTTCCGGTTTAAATATGCCAAACCTGAGGTTGCAGCTTTCAGCCCTGTCTTTCAGGCGCTTTGAAGTTCTCAAGGCAGCCAGTGTCGAGTGCCCTGTGAATATTGAAAATATTGCTCACGATATGGATATCAATGAGCTGGCAGGTGATATTTGTGATAATTTTTCACGACTGGTTCCCGCTTTATTTCAGGCTCTGCGAAAAGACTTACCTGATAATGCCCTGCGCGAGTCTTTTTTTGGGGACGGGGAAGGTCAACACAGTCTGCTGGATAAAATGATTGGGCACTTGTTCTATGGCAACACGGCCCCTGATACAGAGATAAGATCCCTGCTTGCACCACAGGAAAACACAATTGATGATGACCTGGCGTTGTTTTTGAGGGGCGGGCTTGGAGGGGCTTTCTTCAAACAAGTTGGTGAGCTTATGATGGAATCGAAAAATAATGCAATTTACTGCAGTTTAAGCAAACTAACCATAAGTGACTGGAATCAGATCTTGCCAGGGTAAGGTAAACGGGTTGTTTCCGCTTAAGCCTATATTCAGCCATGCCTTAATAAGGCATGGAATTTTTGATTTGCTCCCTGTTTTTCTGCAACGTACACTCCACTGTTTTAAAACCGTGTGCACCATTTCAATGAGATTGACGTGTACCATCTCCGTTCATCCTGAGCGGAGTCGAAGGGTGTTTGGCACGATCTATCATGGGCCGGAGTTTGCGCCCTTCGACAGGCTCAGGACGAACGGAGTGCAAAGGCTTACCTGATTACCACCGACCCTACGTCGTGAGCCAGCTGCTATAATAAACGTCGATAGTCATGTGTTTTGGAGGTAAAACTGATGTGTAAAAACACCATTCAGTTCCAAAAAGGCCTTGGCATTATGCAATTTCTGGCTAATTACGGCAGTGAAGAGCAGTGTGAGAACGCGCTGTCCTCTTGGCGCTGGCCAGATGGCTTCCAATGCCCGAAGTGTGGCTCCCGCAGTTTCTGCAAGCTTCACCGGAAAGCTGAATTCCAGTGCAATTGCTGCCGTTGCCAAACCTCGCTTACCAGTAACACTATCTTTGACTCAACAAAGCTGCCTCTAGCTACCTGGTTTCTGGGTATCTATCTCGTCACCCAGAATAAAGCGGGGATTTCTTGCCTGACGCTTCATCGACAACTTGGCATTTCCTACAATGCCGCATTGCGCATGAAACACAAACTCATGCAGGTCATGATGGAAAGAGATAACAGCTGGCAGTTGAGTGGTTTTGTTCAGATTGATGACGCCTATTGGGGCGGAGAGCGCCACGGAGGCCGCCGGGGCAGAGGCTCAGAGAACAAAGCCCCCTTCGTGGCCGCAGTTCAGACAGATGCTGATAACCACCCTATCTACATGAAGTTCAATGCCGTTGATAACTTCCGGCGAAAAACCATTCAGGAGTGGGCAGAACATGCCCTGAAAAAGGGTGTCCGGGCCGTCAGCGATGGCTTGTCCTGTTTCCGGGGTATTGAAGATGCCGGATGCCAGCACACAGCCATCATTACCGGTGGTGGGCATGCATCCATGGAGAATGAGTTGTTCACCTGGGTAAATACCATGCTGGGAAACGTGAAAACAGCGATTACCGGTACTTACCATAAGCTCGACCCCAAGCATCTGGGCCGTTATCTATCAGAGTTCAACTATCGGTTTAACCGGCGTTTTGATATGCCTTCAATGATCTCAAGGCTAGGTCGGGCTGCAGTCAATACAGCACCGATGCCGGATCGACTTCTCAAACTGCCAGACGTCCAGTGGAAACCGGGTTAGCCATCAACCGATAATTGAAAGTCAGTTGACGTATTAATATCATTATTTCGAATGATGATGTGGGTCTTTGCTTGTTCGGAGCGGTTATGAAACCGAATTTAGTTGATAATCTGGAGAACAAGCCGTCATGATGCCTGCTCCACCGGTAATACTGGAGAGGTTCTATTATTTCTTTACCGGGTTATAGACATAAAGAATAAAAAGCTGCACGTATATTCTTAAATTATCTTTCCCTGTGTCATGACGTACGATCAGTGGTAATCAGGAAGGCTTATGGTAACGACAACCCGTCAAACTCATTGAAACCATGTACTAGTGCGTTGTTGCGTTGTTGGCTGTGGGGGAGTACTTGTGATCAAGTTATGTTATGGGCGAGGCACTTTGTCACCGTGTCTGATGGCTGCTTTTGCCTGGCTTGTGATAACGCCTGCCTCCGCTCAGGCGGTGGTCTGTTATGAACCCTCACCTTCCGTCATCGCCGGGGACAGTATTTTTGAGGACAAAACAGCCGCACCATTATCGGCAACTCAGCAGAGAAGCCTTCAGGCCTTTCTCAGGAAAATTGATCGCCGTTGGCAGGGGGATGCCCGCCGTGTCACCTGTGTTGGCAGTGAGCACAATGCCCGCCAGGTTGAGCGCAGAACCAGTCTTGCCATGGATGTTGATGGTGATTACCGCAGAGCAATGACGTTTCGCTCCGAGGTTTATAATCCCGAAAGGAAGAGCCGCTACTCAGAAAAATTCAGCCTTTACCAGGTTGATGGTTTCCTTCGTATGGACAGTCGCGGGCCCGATGGTGATATCGAGATTATGCATATTGGTACAACTGAGCTGATCTATCTGCAACGTTATTTTGTCAGAAAGGTTGAACCGGCCGGACCGGAAGAAGAGAAGCCAGAGCCACCGGCCACTATTCAACCGTTACCGATACAGCCTGTCCAGCCAGTAACGTCGATTCGGCCGGTGGATGAAGTGACCACACAGCCTGTGCAGAGTATCCGCCCGGGGGATGGCCGAAAACGAATGTCGAGGCCGACCAAAGATATACCGGAAGAAGAGATCGGGTACAGTCCGGGTGGGATATTGAACGAAGTGGTTCGTCATCTGGTCATTAATGGCCAACGCCTTCAGATAGAGACGACAGTTTACGCCAATGGCTTGCTGGCATCGTCAGAGACGTGGCAGTTGAAATGATAGACCTGCCACAATTTGAAAACTTCAGTGAAATGGCTTCAGGACCGGGCTACTGAACGTTGACAGCAGCGGGGATTGCCTGAAACAGGCTGTTGTACTCCTCAAATAAACGACCATGAAGTGATGAGCAATAATCCATAACTGACTTGTTTTGATTGTCTTTGATATGCATCAGCTCATAAAAGGTTTCAAGACCAAGTTCATTAATTAACAGATTGTCGATTTCCCTATTGTGTACCTCACAGGAATATAACTTGTGCAGAGGAGTACAGCCGTCGTTGTCTTTAAGTTTGAGTAACGTAACCAGTAGAATACCCTCTGGGCCTGGCTGACATAGCTGCTTCAGAATATCCTCTTGTAATATTGGTGACATATCACCAAATCTTAATCTTCTTCGTGTGACTGTTTTCAGGAGTACGTGTAAAGGGGTTGAGCCATCGTTTTCCAAACGACCTTGGAAAAACGAGGTTAATCCATAGGTTTTATCCAGCCAGACAACAATTTCCTTGATGAGATCTTTCTTATCCATACCTATAAAGTTATTATGAGTGCTTTCGAACAGAGTATGCAATAAACTTGCACCGGTTGCTGGATTTGTTTGTTCAAGAAAGGCTCTGCCTGAATCCTCAAAGGTATCAACGATGGTTACAAGGATATCTTTATAAGCAAGCAGGTTTAGAGCATCATGACTGTTATCCTGTATAGATAAAAAGAATGCCTTTCTTTGCTCCTCACTCATCATTCTTATCATTTCCCGAAATATCTGCTTATTCAATCTGGCTTCCTTCTGATTGATTGTTATTTCACGCAAGTACTTATGATCATCTATTTTGTTATAAGCGCTGACAAATCGTCTCATGACTGTGATTAGTGGGCATTCTTTGCCTTGCTGCATACTGGTAGCCCATCTGACAAAAGCTTCTTTATCACCGGCTTTCTCTTGCAATGCAATCAGCTGAGGAAGGTCATCATCCATCATGGGCTTTTTATCATAGAGGCTTTTTTCAAGTAGTGAGATAAAAAGTTCTGTACATTGAGATGGGGGGCGTTCGCTGAAAAAACTTTCAGTAATTACTCCTTCTTTCATAAAAATTTCACTAAGTAAAAATTTAGGATTATCTTTTAACAGGTCGTATTTTAATTGTGGATTACTTATTTGCTCCAGGTAATAACGAGCCTTATCAAGACGTCCGGTTTTAAGGGCATAGGTATGCAGTTCAGCAGCAAAATGATCACGATCAATCTGGTTAGGGATGTTCTTTAGTATATGATCAGTGCAGTATTGTATCCCATCCCCCTTATCCAGCAGGTGGTGCAGCAGGGTTGTCTGGTGTGTCGTTTTGTATGACAGCAGTTTAACCGATAATTCAGGATCGGTAATCTTTCCCAGTAGGAATTCAGCCAGGAACATTTTTTTCTGATTCATGGCATCAACAATCGCCGTTTGCTTTTGCAGACTGAGTGAATGATCAGTACTGACATTTGTCTGTTCCCAAATGCTTCGATCACCAGTAATTAACAGGTTCCGGTGGTTATCGTCTATGCCACGCAGCATGTATTCTATATCTTCAAGTTTATCCGAGCGATCAAAGTCAAGAACCCACTGTTTAAATAAGGAATGGCCTTCCGATGTGCAAATCGACAGTGCCTTAAACCTCAATAATGAATTACTGAATGACATGCAGAGAGTGGCAACCTTATCAGGATGATTAAGTTCAAGGCACTTTTGCACCAGTGAATTGCCTGTTTCTGCTTGCGCTGTAAAAAGCTCAGCTTGCCGGGCTTCATCAAGTGTTTCAGTAAATATATTTGCCAAATCACTGGATTCAGCGCCCGTGCAGGCCCACAGCAGAGGAGACATATTCGATTTTCCGGTAAAACGGACAGCGTCAAAGCGGTCTTGCTCACTCAGGACACCTAACAGATATCTGATACGCTGATGGTATTCACTATTGCTTAGAGGGCTGAGGTGTAAAATGCAGGAAACATTTTCATTACACATATACTGAAGAATGGATTGATCAATGTCGGGACTTCCCTTAAGGAGATTTTCTGTCAATTCTCTGTTTTGATGAAGGACGGTATCAAATAGATAGGTACTTTTGTTAAAAAGGCAGGCAAAAGCAAGGGGGGAAGGAACAAGATCATTTACTGATCGGGTGACCATCTCCACAAGGGTTTGCTTATCTAATTTCTGTTCCAGCAGATTGAATGATCGCTCATCCATAACACAGCAAGCATTATGTAACAATGAATCATGGTTATCGACCAGTTCTAAGAGTGCAACACGAAGTTCCTCCGGGGATAGTCGGTCAAATAAAGCCCGGAAAAAAATATTGCCTGCCTCTCCGGAAATGCCAGCATAGTACAAAAGAGAAGATGGCTGTTGATCTTCTCCCTGGTAGTTTGAGGGAGCGGTAGCAATCGCCAGGCGTTTAATCTGATCATCGCTAAGATCAGCTACCAGGGCCTCAATCTCAGAGGTTTCTTTGCACCGCAGAGAATTGTAGATATCCTGGAAAAGAGGACACCATAGAATCCGTTTATTGGGATGAGTGGCTTTTGAGTAGAAAAAGGGTTTAAGTCCGGTGACTGACCTGTCGTAAGCTTTCTTTTCAGGAAAGCCTGTTTCATCAGGGGAAAAGACTTTGCACTTGAATGGGTGCGTATCATCAGAGTCTAATGCACTGAGTTGCCTTTTAAAGCCATTAAACGTCAAGAGGTCTGTTGAAACCTTGCCTGTCGGTTTAGTATCTGGACCGACTGGAGAATTGCCGGTACTTAAGTGAATATCCATTTTGTAACTCCTTTTTTGATTGTTACACGCAATGCGTAAATAAAAATTGAATCGCAGACTCGTACCTCACGGGCAGAGTATTGCTGAGGTTGTATGGGCTACTGAACGTTGACAGCAGCGGGGATTGTCTGAAACAGACGGTTGTATTCCTCAAATAAATGACCATGAAGTGTTGAGCAATGATCCATAACTGACTTGTTTTGATTGTCTTTGATATGCATCAGCTCATGAAAGGTTTCAAGACCAAGTTCATTAATTAACAGATTACCGATTTCACTATTGTGTCTCTCACAAGCAAATAATTTGTGCAGCGGAGTACAGCCGTCGTTGTCTTTAAGTTTGAGTAACGTAACCAGCGGAATACCATCTGCACTTGGCTGACATAACTGTTTCAGAATATCCTCTTGTAATGTTCGTGACATGTCACCAGCAAGTAATCTTCTTTGTTTGACTGTTTTCAGGAGTACGTGTAATGGAGTTGAGCCATCGTTTTCCAAACGACTATGGCAAAACGAGGCTAATCCATAAGTGTTATCCAGCCAGACAATGGTTTCCTTGATGAGATCTTTCAGTTTTCTACCTGTATCGTTAAGAAGAATACTTTCGAATAGAATATGCAATAAATTCGCACCGGTTATTGGATTTATTTTTTCAAGAAAGGCCCTGCCTGAATCTTCCCCCAAGGCATCAACGATGGTTGCAAGGATATCTTTATTACCAAGCAGGTGTACAACATCATGACGCTTATCCTGTACAGATAAAAAGAATGCCTTTCTTTGCTCCTCACTCATCATTCTAATCATTTCCCGTATTATCTGCTTATTCGAGCTGACTTCCTTCTTGATTTTTATTTGCCAGAAGTACTGAGGATTATCTATTTTGTTATGAGCTCTGGCAAATCGTCTCATGGCTGTGATTAAGGGGCATTCTTTGCCTTGCTGCATACTGGTAGCCCATTTGACAAAAGCCTCTTTATCACCGCCCTTCTCTTGTAATGCAATCAGCTGAGGAAGGTGTTCAATCAGGGGGTTTTCATCATAGAGGCCATTTTCAAGAATAGAGACAATAAGTGCTGTACATTGAGATGGGGGGCGTTCACTGAAAAAATCTTCAGTAATTGCTCCTCCTTTTTTAAAGAGTTCAGTTAATAAAAATTCAGGATTGTCTTTCAATAGATCGTATTTTAATTGTGGATCGCTTATTTGCGCTAAGTAATAACGAGCATCATCAAGACGTCCGGCTTTAAAGGCATAGGTACGCAATTCTGCCTCAAGATGATCACGCTCGATCTGGCTGGAGGTATTCTTTAGAATATGTTCATTGAACCATTTTATCTCCGCACCATTATCCAGCAGGTGATACAGCAGGGTTGTCTGGTCGGTCGTTTTGTATAACAGCAGTTTAATTGATAATTCAGGGTCGGTAACCTTTCTCAGGAGGAATTCAGCCAGGAATATTTTTTCCCTGTTCATGGCTTCAACAATCGCCGTTTGCTTTTGCAGACTGAGTGTAAGATCAGTACTGGCGTCTGTCTGATCCCAAATACTTCGATCACCAGCAATTAACAGGTTCCGGTGGTTATCGTCTATGCCACGCAGCATGTGTTCTATATCTTCAAGATCATTAAAGCAATTAAAGTCAAGAACCCACTGTTTAAATAAGGAATGTCCTTCCGATGTGCAGATCGACAGTGCCTTAAACCTCAATGATGAATTACTGAATGACATGCAGAGAGTGGCAACTGTATCAGCACAGCCAAGTTCAAGGCACTGTTGCACCAGTGAATTGCCCGTTTCCGCTTGTGCTGTAAAAAGCTCAGCTAGCATAGCTTCATCAAATGTCTCAGTTAATATACATGCCAAATCAAGGCCACTATTGCCTGTACAGGCCCACAGCAGAGGAGACATATCCGATTTTCCGGTAAAACGTATCGCGTCAAAGCGGTCTTGCTCACTCAGGAAACCCAACAGATAGCTAATACGCTGACGGTGTTCATCAAAGCTTGGTCGGCCGCAACTAAAATTGTGTGCAACATCATCACTGCACATGAACTGCAGTATGCTTTGATCAATGTCGGGACTTCCCTTAAGGAGATTTTCTGTCAATTCTCTGTTTTGATGAAGGACGGTATCAAATAGATAGGTACTTTTGTTAAAAAGGCAGGCAAATGCAAGGGGAGGCGCAAGATCATTTACGGGTCGGGTGAGCATCTCCAAGAGGGTTTGCTTATCTAATTTCTGTTCCAGCAGATTGAATGATCGCTCATCCATAACACAGCAAGCATGATGTAACAACGTTATATTGTCATCGTTCGGTTCTAAGAGTGCAACCCGGAGTTCTTCCGAGGATAGTCGGTCAAATAAAGCCCGGAATAAAGTATTGCCTGACTCTCCGCAAAAAGTGGCCAATTCGAAAAGAGAAAGTGGGTGCTGATGTTCTCCCGAGTATTGACGGGGGGCGGTAGCAATCAACAGGCATTTAATTTGATTATCGCTAAGGTCAGCTACCAGGGCCTCAATCTTAGAGGTTTCTCTGTACCGCAGGGAATGATAGATATTCTGGAAAAGAGGGCACCATCGAATCCATTTTTTAGGATTAGTAGCTTCTGAGTAGAAAAAGGGTTTAAGTCCGGTGACTGACCTGTCGTAAATTTTATCTTCAGGATAGCCTGTTTCATCAGGGGAAAAGACTTGCTGCTTTAATGGAAGCGTATCATCTGAGTCTAATGCACTGAATTGCCTTTTAAGGCCATTATACGAAATGAGGTTTGTTGAAACCCTGCCTGTCGGTTTAGATGCCGGTTTAGTATCTCGACCGACTGGAGAATTACCTGTACTTAAGTGAATATCCATTTTATAACTCCTTTTTTTATTGTTACACGCAATGCTTGTATAAAAATTGAATCGTAGATTAGTACCTCACTACCAGAATATTGGCGAGTTAGCATGGGTTAATGTATTGATGTATCAACTGGTTTTATAATTGATAGCAATCATCATTTCTGCCTCAATGAGACATAAGCAAATGAAACCAGGCATTTTCCTGCTTTCGACCCGCACAAGGCATACTAGTAGTCCAGTTGCCAAAGGTTTAGAAAACCACTCGCTTCGTAGCCTTAGACTATTGTGATCGAGAAGGGTTCCATGGAATGAAAAAATAACGCATCTGTGTCCAAATACCCATAAGCTGTCAACCTTCGGTGTTGTCTGCAAAGAAAAGAGCAAAAGATCTTCCTTTGTGGTTCTGGAAAAAGCAAAAAGAAGGTTATTCAGGCCCGATTCCTCAAGACCTGAAGCTTACCCTTGAATATACTGCAGTAATCATGTTCGGACTGTTTGAACCTGTCAGACAGACAGGCAGTCATGTCCTGCTGCTGATTGAGGCTGAGGATAAACCGGTTAAGCCGCTATTGGTATTTAATGGCCAATGCCGTTAACCCGGGTAGTGCGATGAAGATAGTGTGATGAAGATAGTGCGATGAAGATAGTGCGATGAAACCAATAAAGAATAAGGTTAAGCAGTCTTTCCTCAGTGGACAGGATAAAGCAATGGATTTTGCCAGGTCTGCGGCCAGTTCATTGGAAAGTGGCGTCGACCGGCTACTTAACCGGCGAATTACACTGGGGGTAACCGGCTTCAGTGGCAGCGGCAAAACCACCCTGATTACCAGCCTTATCCATCAGTTGCAGCATTACCCGGGGGCACTTCTGGCTGCCTTCCCGCCGGTGTTGCAGGATCGCTTATTGGGGGTACAGCTGTTGGCGCTGGATGGCGCTGCACTGTTTCCTTATCAGCGGGGCGTTGAAGCGTTATCAAGGGGTCGGTGGCCGGATGCAACAAGGGATGAATCGGGCTGTCTGCTGGAGATCAGGTTTCGTAATCAACCTGGATTATTGCGAAGGGGAAAACCGGGGATCAGTCGTCTGTATCTGGAGATTCGTGACTATCCCGGAGAGTGGTTGCTGGATCTGCCGTTACTGGCAATGGATTACCGTACCTGGTGTGCTCAATGCCACTCCCTCTTTAACCGTGCCATGTGTCTGTCTATTGGCCGGAGTTTTATCGAAAAACTGAAGTCCATTGATCCTTTTGCAACCATTTCTGAGCTGGAACTGCAAGTGCTATGGCAGGAACAGTTGACCTTTCTCAAGGCTTGTCAGCAAGCTGGCTTGACCATGATACAGCCAGGACGCTGGCTGCATGCCTCACCTTCAGGCGATGAGAGTAAACTTCCGTTTATCCCTCTGCTTTCGATAACTGGCCTTTCAGAAGATCAATGGAGAAGTGCTGCTGGCTCTTCTTTAGCAAAGGGCTTTTCTCCGGCTGAGGGCTCTTTACTCAACATCTGTGAAAGGCATTATCAACGCTATCTGGAAACCCGGGTCAAGCCCTTTTATCGAAATACCTTCCAGAAGGTTGACCGACAGCTGGTACTGATTGATGTGCTCAAATCGTTAAACAGTGGCCGGGAAGCGTTTGATGATCTTCGCTTCGCTTTAACCCGGGTACTTCAAAGTTTCGATTATGGGCGCAACAGTCTGCTCAGACGATTCATTCAGCCACGAATCGATCGGGTTGTTTTTGCCGCCAGTAAAATTGATCAGGTACTGCCTGACCAGCATGAAGCGGTGCGAGGTCTGATGGCAAACCTGGTTCAGGATGCAAGGCGCAGAGCAGCGTTCAATGCTATTGATGTCCGCTGTGAAGCGGTTGCAGCCGTTCGTTCAACGACGTATGTCGACTATCAGGGACGCCAGGCCCTGCAGGGGATGACTGAGCAGGGGCCGGGAGTGCTCCTGCACCCGGATATTCCTGAACAGATTCCATCGATGGATGAGTGGCAGGCTCTGGGCCAGTGGCAGCTGCGTCGGCTGATGCCGCCAGAGGGACTTCAGCTGGTTGCTGGTGGCCGACTACCCCATATCCGTCTGGATAGCATTCTTAATGACCTGCTGGGAGACCGGTTTTTATGAAACAGGCATCACGACCCATTCTTTATTCCTCTGGAACCCGAGCAACCCCTTGATACTCCTGAGTCAATCAGTGATGGTTTTCAGAGCCGGACGTTACAAGGACCCGAACTGGCCACAAAACCACTGCGCTTCCTGAGATCGGCATTTTATGGCCTGCTGACTTTGCTGTTGATAGTAGTGCTGTGGCAAACCACCGAACTGGGCCTTTTTCTCTATCAGCTGCATTGGTTCTTAGCTTTACTGTTTTCAGGGTTTTTTCTGGCCCTGGCGGTCATTGTCGTTAAAGCCGTTGTGGAGTTTTTCCTCTATCAACAGGGACTTCAGACAGATCACAGAACTCCGGGAGCAGGCTGTCCGGTTTCACGATCAAAGAACGGCAGTATTAAAACACCACTGGCTCCCGCAGTTGAGGAAACTCTATCAGGGGAAGCCCCAGCAGGTGCTGCTTGAGCAAGTGTTGTCTGAGATGCCTGATTACAGTGATGACCGCGAGGTATTGTCTCACCTGGATGTCCATTTTTTCCAGAAACTGGATCATCAGGCACTGACCCGAATTTCACAACATAGCCAGCAAGTCGCCTTGATGGTGGCTCTCAGTCCGTTTGCTGCTGTCGATATGCTGCTGTCGGTCTGGCGCAGTATTCGCATGCTTGATGAGATCTGTCAGGTATATGGTGTCAGACCTTCATTACCTGCTCGTAGCCACCTGCTAACCATGGTTCTGGAGCAGATGGCGCTGGCGGGTGCTGCAGAACTGCTGTCGGATCAGTTGGCAGATTTTACTTCCAACCGGTTACTGGGCATGGTGAGCTCTCAGGCAGCCAGCGGGGTTGGCGTTGGTATCTATTCTGCCCGCATTGGGCTCAGGGCCTTGGCACTCTGTCGTCCAGTTCCATTTGCTGATGATCAGAAACCCGGTATTGGTCGTTTAGCCAGAAGTATTCTCACTGCCATGCAAACCCGGTTTCGGAATACGGCTGATCCTGCAAAGCAAGCGGAATAATCTTCTCCCGGTATCATTAAAGGAGCAACTGCAGGGGAAGGTTGCTCCCGAATATTGATTGTTTCGGAAACCTGCATTTTCACTGAGAAGCTGACCTCATCTGGTGGGCAAGTTCGGTCTGATTAAGAATAAAAAGCAATCAAAGCTATGGATAAATACGACCAAAGGGTATTATTTATTCAATATAATGATTTCGATAAACACATAAAGAGCTGTTAATTATTAATTGATAGGATGCTGCCTTTAACTGGCATGTTCGGGGGAATTTCAACAGGCATGGGTCGACCAGCAACTGCGACGATAAACCTTGACGCATTGCGTCATAACTATCGTATTGCACAACAACTGTCTGCAAAGGGCACGGCTAATGGTCAGGTGATGGCAGTGGTAAAGGCGGACGCCTATAGCCATGGTGCAACCGCCTGTGCGACAGCACTGGCTGATATTGCCAACGGGTTTGCGGTTGCCTGTATTGAGGAAGCCCTGGAACTTCGTGCTGCCGGCATCAAACAGACCATACTGCTGCTGGAAGGATTCTTTGAACCTTCAGAGCTGGAGATGATTGACCAGTATCGTCTGGATACGGTGATTCATCATCAGTATCAGATTGATGCACTGGTCGCTCACCCTCTCAATCACCCGGTAAGGCTGTGGCTGAAGATGGACTCCGGTATGGGGCGGGTTGGCTTCACCCCCGATGAGTACCGCAAGGCCTGGGCACAAATCAATGATCTGTCTTTTGTGAAAGACATTGTCTTGATGAGTCATTTCGCCTGTGCAGACGAGTCAGACAGTGATCATGCACAGCAGCAGCTGACGACCTTCAATAGCTATACCCGTGGCCTGCCTGGTGAGCGCAGTTTCTGTAACTCTGCCGGTCTGGTTGCCCTGAAAGAAGCGCGGGGAGACTGGAATCGTCCCGGCTTGCTGCTTTATGGGATCTCACCCTTTCCGGACGCTGATGGTATTGAGCAGAACTTGAAACCGGTTATGGAACTGAGCTCAGCCATTATCAGCATCAAAGCTATTCCTGCAGGGAGCTCTGTTGGTTATGGCAGTCGCTGGATTGCCCGGAGACCCACTCGAATCGGTGTGGTGGCTATTGGCTATGCGGATGGTTACCCGCGCCACGCACCCAATGGAACACCGGTTGTTATTAATGGCTATCGCGTACCGCTGGTGGGCAGAGTATCCATGGATATGTTGACGGTGGACTTAACCGATTTGCCCGATGTGGATATAGGAAATCGTGCCATCTTATGGGGCGATGACTTGCCCATTAATGAGGTGGCTCAAAGTGCCGGCACTATTCCCTACCAGCTGCTTTGTAATTTGAACCGTGTTCCTGTTCAGTATCACGGCCTTCTCATTCCTGAGCACCAGGTTTTTGATGAAGTCGAGTTCTGACTCAGGATTTTTAATGGATCCAATTTCTGAAGCGGAACTGTTAACTAAAATTGTGCTCGAAACAAGGGGAAAATAGGAGGGCACAATCATGAATTCCTCAAATGCTATTGTCGATCGTTTTGCCAGTTTTTCTGATTATTTATATTCAAGTGAATTTAAAAAAAATCCAAAAGCCAATGTGTTCAGCCCCTTGCGAAAGGTAAGTTCACAGCCTGCAGACAATAATTATTTGCCATTACTTTACGAATTAAAGGTTGAAGTTATTAAATACCTTAACTTTAAGGAATTTTTTGCCTTTAGCTCAATCAATGTCGATAATTATCTATCCATTAGATCAGACGACCTGTTAGTAGAAAGAGTTATCAAGAAGGAAGTACGATCAAGAATTCTCTTAAGGCTTGAAGATTTGCAGCAAAAAGCACAACAATATCCCTTCGATTTAGATGATGAAATTGAAACGAATTTTTTTCAAAATGCCGTTGTACCATCTATAGCCTATTCTCCTGGCCCTTCAAAACTTGTTTTTAATATGGTTCCTGAAATGAACAATAAACACTCATTTGAATTTGTTAATTTATTTCGACATCTTTGCAAGCTTGCCATGGATGATTCAATAAATCGTTTTTCCAGAGCACTCATTTGTTCATTAACGATAGATATTAATAACCGAATGACTTTAAAGGAGTGTAGAAAAGGTACATTATTTGCTTTGTCTTTCATAGGCATTGCATCACATATAAATCAACTAAGTAGTATTGAGGATAAAGACATTAAGTTGTCCAGGTTGGCCAATATGATTGAGGATGAGAAAATAGATATAAAAAAACTACATCAGGCTAATATTTACAACAAAGTGTTAGCTTTAAGTGAAAAAAAGGAGTTCTATTGGTACACATTTATTGACAGCCTGCATGCCTGAAAACCACTCTCTAATAACACCGGTTCTGTCAAATCATCTGTGCCGTTGTTCTCATAAATTAACGGTTGCTACCGAAGGTATTGCCACTGTCCCTCAATTTTTTATTCTTATTAGCATTTAACGGTTGAATTTCTATAGCCTATATCCTGAGCAAATTAAGAGCTCCAGAATAACTGTTGAACTTTATAAAAACATTCATGTCAAAAGGCTATAAGAAAATAACTTACTGGTAGTACCATTAGTCAGAAATTTCAGGTACTTCCATATAAGCAATTGTATTTTAATAAGTTCCCGATTTCCGTTCACCCTGAGCTTGCCGAAGGGTTGTGCCACCGAACTTCGACAAGCTCAGTCCGAACGGAGTCAGGCAATGAAAAGAAGTTATTTCCAGACAACTCCTAAGTCATGGATGAACATTTAAACTGAAGGGATATCCTTATGTTGCAACCTCCCGTTCGTAGTGATGCACCTTATAGTGCGGACTGTACAGCCAATCCAGATCATAATACCGAAGCCAGCAAAAATTCAGGCAAAAGGCATGGCAGTCAAATTGGTGCCAAAGGCTCTCTCGACACAGCGCCATTAAATAAGCGCTTTTGTCGTATATTGGTTTCAGCTCCGCTAGACCCGGCTGCTGATTACTCTCTCCTGAACCGGGAACAACTCGGTGGCAAGGGGATGTTTTTACGGCGCATGCAGGAGGCAGGCCTGCCGATCCCGCCGTTCAAATGTGTTACCGCTCAGGTGATGAATGCGCTGGAACAGCACCCTCTGGATATGGGTCGTTTAGCTCCCTATCTCTCCGGGATTGCTCCGGGGATGGCCGATGAAGCGGGACAAACCAGTCTGGCAAACATCAGGGACCACCTCAATACCTTGCCGCCCTCAGACCAGGCCAAAAGGGATAGCTGGCTGACGGGCCTGTCGACATTTATCGCCAGCGATGACTTTTACCAGCAGGTCAAAGATTCTGAAGCCGCCCGACACATCAGGGATCAGCGCCGTCAGCTGGACGAACTGTCCCCATCACAGCCGGTGATTGTGCGCAGTTCTGGCATCAATGAAGATAACTACGGCGATGCCCAGGCGGGCAAATATCGCTCTGAAGTTCAGGGCGAAGATGATGTGTTGCGGACCTGCCTGAAGGTGATGGCCTCCGGTTACCGGCCCGAAGTCTGTCCGGAGGGCGGACCACAACCCATGGCACTGATCATCCAGCACTGCATTGACTGCCACTATGGCGGGGTGGTCATGAGCTATCAATCACTGCAGGATGATACTGTCCGGGTTGAGTACACATCCGGTCAGCCCAGAGGTGCAGTGGCCGGACAGTCCGGTACCATTCCCCATCGTATCGGCATTGATCGTAAGGCAGGGGCTGACAACGCGCAGTACTTTCCCGGGACGATCTCAAGTCACTTCGTTCTACAAAAGAACACTGATAATAACGGCTATTCGGAAACAGAGATTCAGGATGCTGATACCCAATCAGACGGAAGTAGCCAGCAGCTCAGTGATGGGCTGGTTGCAGAACTCAGGGAAGCGGTGACAAAGCTGGAAGATCTATTACTCTGCCCGGTGGATGTGGAGTTTGCCATCGATCGTCAGGGTTGCCTGTTCCTGCTACAGGTACGCCCTATCACCCGACTCTCCGGCGGCATGGATTTTGCCCTCTCCATACCCAAACCCGAGGAGACCCTGGCCAGTGGCGAGGGCGCCAGCGAAGGCTACTGCGCCGGACCACTCTGGGTGGCCAAAAACCGGGCAGCAGACACCCTGCCGGAGGGAGCCATTGTCGTGGCCCAACACGGTGAAGAGTGGATGCTTGAGCCTGAGCGCCTGGAGCGGGCAGCGGGTTTTGTATTTGCCGCCGGTGGAACCAATGACCATGTGGCGATCACCCTTAGACAGGCAGAAAAACCCTGTCTGCTGGCCGGTGACCAGTACCCGGCCGTGGCCGCCCAGGATAGTCTACAGGCGACGCTGGCCTGTGCACGGTTTAACGGTTCGCCCGGTGCTTTTGTGGTTGCCGGAGACCTGACCGGAAAATTGGCAAGTCACAGAAGCGCATCCTCTGCCTTTTCTGATGTGCCGTTAGTGGAAGCTGCGGCCTCACGTGATGATTTGTTACCCCCTGAAGGCACATTAAGTCAGGTGGCTACCGCTTTCCACTGGCTTACCGACCAAAATGCTCGCTTGCTGGCATTTTTCGCTCCCGGCGGCGGGCTGGATTGTCTGGCAAACCCAATAAAACTGAGCATGTCGGCACAACGGTCAGAGATGCTGGCTGCAACTCAGACCCGCACAAAACAACTGATTCAAGGTGCTGAAGCGCTGTTGGATGGTTACCGCGCATTCCTGCTGCTCGCTGGTGACAGCCATTCACCCCTGCTCAAGTCATTACGGGATGAATTACCGCAACTGATGACCCGGTTTGAGACGCTGAAACAGACCATAGGATCAGGGTTAGAGCGTATCACCCTGCCCCTGCGGGCCGATGAAGAACGGCCGGTATCCCCGGAAACGTTTCGCCAGTGGGTGGCAGACTGTCATCAGTTACAATCCTGTCTTCAGGCACTCAATCCCCGGAGGGCAAAGCAGGTCCGTAGTGTCCATGACCTGATTTTTGCCCTGCATCAGCGCTTCATAAAGGCGCTCGGACCGGTTACTCTGGCTTCTGGCCAGGGAACGCTATTCAAGAAAGGGGACATCACCTATGTTGATTGCCTGCCTCCGGGTGAAGACGCGGGGCTAATGAAACCGTCCTGCAAGACGCACATCGAAAAATTAGTGTGTATTGGTACTGTCGTCAATATGGTTGATGCTTTGATTGTTAACCTGGCGTTAGGACATCATACGAGCATTATCGAGCTGCTTGAACATGCCGAGGGAGGGAAAGAACGAACCTTGCGGCTGAAGTTTTCTGACAGCTTCAATGAATCTGATGGTAATCATAAATCCGGAAAGTTAAAGCGTATGTGGTTACTGGTGCAGTTACTGAAGGCAATCGAACTGGATAAAAATGCTGATGGCATGAAGCTGGGTTTCAACGCCGTAGCAGGAGAAATTATTGTCGAATGTCCCCAAATGACATCAAGGCAGGCCATGCAGGATGCCTTTGCAGGGCTGATAACTGTATTACGTGGGTTCACTAATCTGGATTTGACTCTGGATGAGTTACCCATATTTGAAGGAGATCAGTGGAGCTTTGACTTGCTTGCGCAACGCCTTGATAGCGACTTTTCGGCAGGAGCCAACCGATTCGCCTTTCGACTTTGCCTTTTTTTACTTGGCTATAGTTTCTCCAGAATGCCCTTTTTTTACTCGTCATTAAGCAAACATCACCAACAGTTTATTGATCGTAGTCGATGGTTAGCGGCTTGCTGGAGGAAATCGGAAGGCTATCTTCGGGAAATATTAATGAGTGATGAGATCGATGAGAGCACCCGCAATGAATGCTTACATTATCTTTTATTTTTAAGGCCGGAAATAGCCACTCCCGTCATTGAGCATATCTACGGACACTTGAAAAATAAATACTTTGTTCTCAAACCATCCTACCGTTACCGACTTGAGTTTGCTATTCCACCGGATCAGCTGCTCCCGGAAAATAAAGAAAAGATCACGGATTTTCTGCAAAAGCATGGGTTGAGATATGCCAGCCAATCGGTTCGAAATGATAAAGACATGGTATTACCAGCCATTGCAGCGCGTCCGCGTGAGCTGGTCTTTGTTAGTGAAGAACTGAAGCGTGATAAAGAGGTCGTCATGGCTGCAGTCACTCGATATGGTGAAGGGCTTGAATATGCCAGCCCGGAACTTCAGGATGATGATGAGGTGGTAATGGCTGCTATTGTAGAGGATTCACGAGCTCTGGTTTATGCCAGTGAAAGAGTCCGAAGCAATAAGAAAATTGTTCAAATGGCAATGGATGATAAAATAGGTATCTTTAAGTATGCCAGTAAAAAGTTACAGAATGATCGTCAGTATTTGCTGGAACTGATTGAAAAAAATGCTCAGATATTCACTTTGATTAATTCCGGGCTTGAATATGATGAGGAGTTTATCAGGTCAGCAATCCAAATAAACCCAAAAGTTTACCTGATTACCACCGACCCTACGTCGTGAGCCAGCTGCTATAATAAACGTCGATAGTCATGTGTTTTGGAGGTAAAACTGATGTGTAAAAACACCATTCAGTTCCAAAAAGGCCTTGGCATTATGCAATTTCTGGCTAATTACGGCAGTGAAGAGCAGTGTGAGAACGCGCTGTCCTCTTGGCGCTGGCCAGATGGCTTCCAATGCCCGAAGTGTGGCTCCCGCAGTTTCTGCAAGCTTCACCGGAAAGCTGAATTCCAGTGCAATTGCTGCCGTTGCCAAACCTCGCTTACCAGTAACACTATCTTTGACTCAACAAAGCTGCCTCTAGCTACCTGGTTTCTGGGTATCTATCTCGTCACCCAGAATAAAGCGGGGATTTCTTGCCTGACGCTTCATCGACAACTTGGCATTTCCTACAATGCCGCATTGCGCATGAAACACAAACTCATGCAGGTCATGATGGAAAGAGATAACAGCTGGCAGTTGAGTGGTTTTGTTCAGATTGATGACGCCTATTGGGGCGGAGAGCGCCACGGAGGCCGCCGGGGCAGAGGCTCAGAGAACAAAGCCCCCTTCGTGGCCGCAGTTCAGACAGATGCTGATAACCACCCTATCTACATGAAGTTCAATGCCGTTGATAACTTCCGGCGAAAAACCATTCAGGAGTGGGCAGAACATGCCCTGAAAAAGGGTGTCCGGGCCGTCAGCGATGGCTTGTCCTGTTTCCGGGGTATTGAAGATGCCGGATGCCAGCACACAGCCATCATTACCGGTGGTGGGCATGCATCCATGGAGAATGAGTTGTTCACCTGGGTAAATACCATGCTGGGAAACGTGAAAACAGCGATTACCGGTACTTACCATAAGCTCGACCCCAAGCATCTGGGCCGTTATCTATCAGAGTTCAACTATCGGTTTAACCGGCGTTTTGATATGCCTTCAATGATCTCAAGGCTAGGTCGGGCTGCAGTCAATACAGCACCGATGCCGGATCGACTTCTCAAACTGCCAGACGTCCAGTGGAAACCGGGTTAGCCATCAACCGATAATTGAAAGTCAGTTGACGTATTAATATCATTATTTCGAATGATGATGTGGGTCTTTGCTTGTTCGGAGCGGTTATGAAACCGAATTTAGTTGATAATCTGGAGAACAAGCCGTCATGATGCCTGCTCCACCGGTAATACTGGAGAGGTTCTATTATTTCTTTACCGGGTTATAGACATAAAGAATGAAAAGCTGCACGTATATTCTTAAATTATCTTTCCCTGTGTCATGACGTACGATCAGTGGTAATCAGGAAAGTTTATGGATACGTATCAGGTGATTTAAAAACGAAATATATCTGAGTGCCAGGCTATGTTAACTAACAGATAATATATCCACTGTTTGCTGAATTAAAAATACTGCATTCTGAATTCGTATTATCAATGCATAGCCCCAGTAACCAGAGGCTGGCCAAAGAAAGACCGTTAGTATGTAAGAGACTGGATTTTTATATCCTGGGCAAAATACGTGGTTAAGAATAACTGGTGTAATTTATAAAAAGACAAATCCTAAGTCATGGATTAGCTAAATTGGGGGGGGCATCCTAATGCTACAATCTACTGTTCACAGTTCGGTATGTACAACTAATCCACATCAGAAGATCGAAGCCAGAACTTCAGACAAAAGATATTACCGACAAATTGATACTAATGGCACTCTCGACACAGCGCCATTAGGCAAGCGCCTCTGCCATATATTGGTTCCAGCTGCGCTAGATCCGGCTGCTGATTATTCCCTCCTGAACCGGGAACAACTCGGTGGTAAGGGAATGTTTTTACGGCGCATGGAGGAAGCAGGCCTGCCGATCCCATCGTTTAGATGTGTTGCCGCTCAGGTGATGAATGCGCTGGAACAACACCCTCTGGGTATTGGTCGTTTAGCTCCTTATCTCTCCGGGATTGTCGATAAACCGGGATCAGAAACCAGCCTGACAAGGATTAAGGAACACCTTAATGCATTGCAACCTTTAGACCATGCCATAAGAGACAAGTGGCTGAAAGGCTTGTCGACATTTATCGCCAGTGATGACTTTTACCAACAGGTTAAAGATTCTGAAGCGGCCCGACACATCAGGGATCTGCGCCGTCAGCTGGATGAACTGTCCCCATCACAGCCGGTGATTGTCCGCAGTTCTGGCGTCAATGAAGATAACTACGGCGATGCCCAGGCGGGCAAATACCGCTCTGAAGTTCAGGGCGAAGATGATGTGTTGTGGACCTGCCTGAAGGTGATGGCCTCCGGTTACCGGCCTGAAGTCTGCCTCGGGGGTGGACCACAACCCATGGCACTAATTATCCAGCACTGCATTAACTGCCACTATGGCGGGGTGGTCATGAGCTATCAATCACTGCAGGATGATACTGTCCGGGTTGAGTACACATCCGGTCAGCCCAGAGGTGCAGTGGCCGGACAGTCCGGTACCATTCCCCATCGTATCGACATTGACCGTAAAGCAGGGGCTGACAGCGCGCAGTACTTTCCCGGGACGATTTCAAGTCACTTCGTTCTACAAAAGAACATTGATAATAACGGCTATTCGGAAACAGAGATTCAGGATGCTGATACCCAATCAGACGGAAGTAGCCAGCAGCTCAGTGATGGGCTGGTTGCAGAACTCAGGGAAGCAGTGACAAAGCTGGAAGATTTATTACTTTGCCCTGTGGATGTGGAGTTTGCCATCGATCGTCAGGGTTGCCTGTTCCTGCTACAGGTGCGCCCTATCACCCGACTCTCCGGCGGCATGGATTTTGCCCTCTCCATCCCCAAACCCGAAGAGACCCTGGCCAGTGGCGAGGGCGCCAGCGAAGGCTACTGCACCGGACCACTCTGGGTGGCCAAAAATCGGGCAGCAGACACCCTTCCGGAGGGAGCCATTGTCGTGGCCCGACACGGTGAAGAGTGGATGCTTGAGCCTGAGTGCCTGGAGCGGGCAGCAGGTTTTGTTTTTGCCGCCGGTGGAACCAATGACCATGTGGCGATCACCCTGAGACAGGCAGAAAAACCCTGTCTGCTGGCCGGTGACCAGTATCCGACCGTGGCTGCTCAGGATGGTCAACAGGCGACGCTGGCCTGCGCCCGTTTTAACGGTTCGCCCGGTGCCTTTGTGGTTGCCGGAGATCTGACTGGAGAACTGGCAAGTCACAGAAGTACATCCTACGCCTTTTCGGATGAGCCATTAACGAACGTCGTCGCATCAAGGGATGATTTATCGCCACCTGAAGGTACATTAAGTCAGGTGGCTACCGCTTTCCACTGGCTTACCGACCAAAATGCTCGCTTGCTGGCATTTTTCGCTCCCGGCGGCGGGCTGGGCTGTCTGGCAAACCCGATAAAACTCAGCATGTCGGCACAACGGTCAGAGCTGCTGGCTGCAACTCAGACCCGGACAAAACAACTGATTCAGGGGGCTGAAGCCCTGTTGGATGGTTACCGGGCATTCCTGCAGCTGGCTGGTGACCGCCATTCACCCCAGCTCCAGCCATTGCGAGATGAATTACCGCAACTAATGACCCGGTTTGAGACGCTGAAACAGACCATCGGATCAGGGTTAGAGCGTATCACCCTGCCCCTGCGGGCCGATGAAAAACTGCCGGTATCCCCGGGAACTTTTCGCCAGTGGGTGGCAGACTGTCATCAGTTACAATCCTGTCTTCAGGCACTCAATCCCCTGAGGGCAGAGCAGGTCCGTAGTGTCCATGACCTGATTTTTGCCCTGCATCAGCGCTTCGTAAAGGCGCTGGGACCGGTCACTCTGGCCTCTGGTCAGGGAACGCTATCTACGGAAGAGGCCATCAGTTATGTTGATTGCACGCCACCGGGTGAGGAGGCGGGGCTATTGAGACCGTCCGGCAAAACGTCCATCGAAGCGTTAGGGCGTATAGGGACTGTCGTCAGTATGGTTGATGCCTTGATTGTTAACTTGCGGTTAGGACATCATATCAGCCTTATCGAGCTGCTTGAACACGCAGAAGGCGGGAAAGGACGAACCTTGCGGCTGACATTTTCTGACCGATTTTGCTCTCTTGATGGCAGCGATAGATCCGACAAGTTAAAACGTATGTGGTTTCTGGTACAACTACTGAAAGCGATCGGACTGGATAAAGAGGCTGATGGCATGAAGCTGCGTTGTAACGCCGCAGCGGGAGCAATTATTGTCGAGTGCTCCCGAATGGTATCAAGGCAAGCCATGCAGGATGCCTTTGAAAAACTGATAGCAGCCTTAAGTGGTACCACGAATCTTGATTGGGACCTGAATCGTTTACCGATTTTTGAAGGAGAACAGTGGAGCTTCGGCTTGCTTGCACAACGCTGTGCACAAAGCCTTGATAGCAATGTTTCGGCAGAAGCCGACAGATTCGCGTTTCGACTTTGCCTTTTCTTAATCGGCTATTACGAATGCTCCTGCAGTACTCCCAAGTACTACCCGCTATTAAGTAAAGATCACCAACAGTTTATTGATCACAGTCAACGATTAGCCGAATCAATATCATCGGATCATCTTCGGGAAATGTTAATGAGTGATGAGATTGGTGAGAACACCCGCAGGGAACTCTTACATCATCTTTTATTTTTCTCTCCCGGAGAGGCTACTCCCATGATTGAACAAGTATATGAGCAGTTGCGAAATCAATACTTTGTTATCAAGCCATCCTACAGTTACACCCCGGAGTTTTATATTCAGCCGGGTCAGTCACTCAAGGAACATAAAGAACAGATCAAGAATTTCCTGCAGAAGCATGGGCTGAAATACGCCAGCCAATCGGTTCGAAATGATAAAGACATGGTATTACCCGCTATTGCCGCACATCCAAAAGATCTGGAATGGGTTAGTGAAGAACTGAGGGGGGATAAAGATGTCGTCATGGCTGCAGTCGCTCAATATGGCTATGAGCTGGAACATGCCAGTCCGGAACTTCAGGATGATGATGAGGTGGTAATGGCTGCTATCGCACAGTTTTCAGGAGCTCTGGCTTTTGCAAGTGAAAGATTCCGAAGCAATAAGAAAATTGTTGAAATGGCAATTGATGATGATTTTGGTAACTTTAGACATGCCAGTAAAGAGCTGCATACTGATCGTCAATATTTGCTACAACTCATTGAAAAAAATTCCAGGATCTTCATTTTTATTGATTCCGGGCTTAAAGATGATGAGGACTTTATCAGGTCAGCAATCAAAATAAACCCAGCAGTTCTTCAATTCGTACCAAAAGAAAAAAAACGAAATATACCTGAGTGCCAGGTTATGTTAACTGAAGGATAATCTATCCACTGTTTACTGAATTGAAAAACATTGCATCCTGAATTCGGATCATAAATCTCTATTCTAAGTAGCTTCTGTAACCAGAGGCCTGCCAAAGAAATACTATTAGCGTGTAAATGATCGGGTTTTTATATCCTGACCAAATTACCTGGTTAAGAATAGCGGGTGAACTTTGTAAAAAAATTAATGTCAGATTTTACTGAATCCATTGGGAAAAATATTGACTGTACGATCATTCAAAAATTTCAGGTGCAGGTTATTAGATCATGGATGAACAGTTAAAGTTAAATTGAAGGGATAACCTAATGATACAACCCACCGTTCATAATGATGCAGTTCATGGTGTTGCTAATACAACTAATCCAGACCAGAATACCGGGGTCAAAACTTCAGGCAAAAGGTATGGCAGTCAAATTGGTGCCAAAGGCACTCCCGACACAGCGCCATTAAATAAGCGCTTTTGTCGTATATTGGTTTCAGCTCCGCTAGACTCGGCTGCTGATTACTCTCTCCTGAACCGGGAACAACTCGGTGGCAAGGGGATGTTTTTACGGCGCATGCAGGAGACAGGCCTGCCGATCCCGCCGTTCAAATGTGTTACCGCTCAGGTGATGAATACGCTGGAACAACACCCTCTGGATATGGGTCGTTTAGCACCCTATCTCTCCGGGATCACTCCCGGGATGCTTGATGAAGCGGGACAAACCAGTCTGGCAACCATCAGGGACCACCTCAATACCTTGCCACCCTCAGACCAGGCCAAAAGGGATAACTGGCTGACAGGCCTGTCAGTATTTATCGCCAGCGATGACTTTTACCAACAAGTTAAAGATTCTGAAGCTGCCCGACACATCAGGGATCTGCGCCGTCAGCTGGACGAACTGTCCCCTTCACAGCCGGTGATTGTGCGCAGTTCTGGCATCAACGAAGATAACTATGGCGATGCCCAGGCGGGCAAATATCGCTCTGAAGTTCAGGGCGAAGATGACGTGTTGCGGACCTGTCTTAAGGTGATGGCTTCCGGTTACCGGCCAGAAGTCTGCCCCAAGGGTGAACCACAACCCATGGCACTGATTATCCAACACTGCATTGACTGCCACTATGGCGGGGTGGTCATGAGCTATCAATCACTGCAGGATGATACCGTCCGGGTTGAGTACACATCCGGTCAGCCCAGAGGTGCAGTGGCCGGTCAGTCCGGCACCATTCCCCATCGTATCGACATTGATCGTAAGGCTGGGGCTGATAACGCGCAATACCTTCCCGGGACGGTTTCAAGTCACTTTGTTCTGCAAAAGAACACCGATAATAACGGCTATTCAGAAACAGAGATTCAGGATGCTGATACCCCGTCAGACACTGGTAGCGAGCGGCTCTGTGATGAGCTGGTTGCAGAACTGAGGGAGGCGGTAACCAGGCTGGAAGATCTATTGCTCTGCCCTGTGGATGTGGAGTTTGCTATCGATCATGAGGGTCGCCTGTTCCTGTTGCAGGTGCGCCCTGTTACCCGACTCTCCGGCAGCATGGATTTTGCCCTCTCCATACCCGAACCCGAAGAGACCCTGGCCAGTGGCGAGGGCGCCAGCGAAGGCTACTGCACCGGACCACTCTGGGTGGCCAAAAACCGGGCAGCAGACACCCTGCCGGAGGGAGCCATTGTCGTGGCCCGACACGGTGAAGAGTGGATGCTTGAGCCTGAGTGCCTGGAGCGGGCAGCAGGTTTTGTTTTCGCTGCCGGTGGAACCAATGACCATGTGGCGATCACCCTGAGGCAGGCAGAAAAACCCTGTCTGCTGGCCGGTGACCACTACCCGGCCGTGGCCGCCCGGGATGGCCAGCAGGCGACGCTGGCCTGCGCCCGCTTTAACGGTTCGCCAGGTGCCTTTGTGGTTGCCGGTGATCTGACTGGAGAACTGGCAAGTCACAGAAGCGCATCCTCTGCCTTTTCGGATGAGCCATTAACGAACGTCGTCGCATTAAAGGATGATTTATCGCCACCTGAAGGCACATTCCTTCAGGTGGCTACCGCTTTCCACTGGCTTACCGACCAAAATGCTCGCTTGCTGGCATTTTTCGCTCCCGGTGGCGGACTGGACTGTCTAACAAACCCGATAAAATTGAGCATGTCGGCACAACGGTCAGAGATGCTGGCTGCAACTCAGACCCGCACAAAACAACTGATTCAGGGGGCTGAAGCGCTGTTGGATGGTTACCGGGCATTCCTGCAGCTGGCCAACCATTCACCCAAGCTCCAGCCATTGCTGGATGAATTACCTCAATTGATGACCCGTTTCGAGGCATTGAAACAGACCATTGGATCAGGGTTAGAGTGTATCACTCTGCCCCTGCAGGGCGGTGAAAAACCACCGGTATCCCCGGGAACTTTTCGCCAGTGGGTGGCGGCCTGTCATCAGTTACAATCCTGTCTTCAGGCTCTCAACCCCTGGCAGTCTGGGCAGGTCCGGAGTGTCCATGAGCTGATTTTCGCCCTGCATCAGCGCTTCGTAAAGGCGCTGGGACCGATTACTCTGTCTTCTGGTCAGGGCAGGGTATCTACAAAAATGAAGATTACCTATGTTGATTGTTCGGCCCCGGGTGAAGAGGCACTGCTATTGAGGCCATCCGGCAAAGCATCCATCGAAAGATTAGAGCGTCAGGGGACTGTCTTCAGTTTGGGAGATGCCTTGATTATTAACCTGAAGTTTGGAAATCATGTGGGCCTTATCGAGCTACTTGAACACGCAGAGGGAGGAAAAGGACGAACCTTGCGGCTGACATTTTCTGACGAATTTGCTTACCCTGATGGCACCGATCAACCCGGAAAGTTAAAACGTATGTGGTTTCTGGCGCAGTTACTGAAAGAAATCGAATTGGATAAAAATGCCGATAGTATGAAGCTAAGTTGTAACGCTGTAGCGGGAGAAATTATCGTCGAATGCCCCCGAATGACGTCAAGGCAAGCTATGCAGGATGCCTTTGAAAAGCTGATAATTGTGTTACAGACTATTGATGATCTGGATCAGCATCTTGATTACAGACCCATTGTTAAAGGGGATCAATGGAGCTTTAATTTGCTTGCACAACGGCTTAATAGCGACTTTGCGGCAGAAGCCAACAGATTTTCCTTTAAACATTGTCTTTTCTCACCCAGTTATCTTTATTCTTTCACGACTCTTCAATGCTACCCGTTATTAAGCAATCACCTCCAACAGTTTATTGATCATACTCAACGATTAGCAAAGTGCATGAAAAAATCGGAGGCTCATTTTCGGGAAATGTTAATGAGTGATGAGATCGGTGAAGAAACACGCAGGGAACTCTTGCATCAGGCTAAGTTACCGTTAATGGTTGAATCAGCTAAACTCCCATAAAATCTACGTTGTAGGGGAGTGATATGCAATCTGAACTCTTCCAGAATTTTATTGATTCCATTTCAACATTAACCAGTGAACAGCGAGACATTCTTAACAACTCGCTCCTTAGTACTCAAATAGAGGTTACCGAGGTAGTAGAAACCACTGACTCTGAACCTGTTTACAGTGAATCTATACCCAATAACGATAATGCAACACCTGACGTAGAAAAGAGCATACTTGCCCAATTTGCCGAAAACCCCAGGTGCCCCAAATGCAAAAGCCATAGCGTTGGTCGCTGGGGCATACGAAATGGCCGACAGCGCTACCACTGCAAGACTTGCGACTCAACGTTTAACGCCTTTAGTGGAACGCCTTTGGCAAGGCTCAGGCACCCTGAAAAATGGAACAAGTACCTCGCAGGTATGACTCACTCTATGGTCTTGCGACCAGCTGCTGCTGAGAATGCCATTGACTTGAAAACTGCGTTCCGCTGGCGTCACCGCTTTCTTGAAGTGATTAATAATGATCAAGCAGAAGAGCTTTGTGGCATTACTGAGCTTGATGAAACATTTTTCCGTGAATCCTTCAAAGGGCAAAGAGAAGGCCTTCCACGGCCAACCCGAAAGCGGGGTAATGATCCCAACAAAGCCCGAAAAGTCCCGGTAATGGTGGCTCGGGACCGTAATCGAAATACCGTTGACGGTGTATTAGAAAACGAAAGTGCTAATGAATTGTGCAGGCATTTAAATGGCCGCATATCGATACAGGCCACGGTCTGTGCGGATGCACACCTCGCTCACGAAAAACTTGCTGACAAGCTTGGATTTGTCTTCAAGGAGCTGGTGACATCAGCAGGTCAACATGTTGTTGAAGGCATCTACCACATCCAGACTGTAAATTCTTATCACAGTCATTTAAAACGCTGGATTGGCGGCGTATTCCAAGGGGTTGCAACTCGTTACCTTCCCCATTATCTGGCCTGGAGGCGAGAACTGACGGCAGCAAAAAAATTAACTGTTGGCCGGTTGATCAGCAGAATTACTGAACATTGGTGCTTCCAACCATTAACGGTAACTTAGCCCTTGCATCATCTTTTATTGTCCGAAGATATCAGAGACGCTACTTCATTGGTTGAGCTTGTTTATGGTTGCTTGAGAAATCAATACTTTGTCATCAAACCATCCTTCAGTTACCGTCTGGAGTTTGCTATTCAACCGAGTCAGACACCTCCGGATCATAAAGAAGATGTCAGGAATATCTTGCTGAAGCATGGGCTGAGATATGCGAGCCAATCGGTTCGAAATGATAAAGACGTAGTATTCCCGGTCATTCGAGCACATCCAGAAGACCGGAAATATTTAGTTAAGCGCTGAGGCGTGATAAAGCTGTCGTCATGACCGCAATCACTCAAGATGGCAAATTGGAACTATATTTTTGGATTTCAGTCTAATGATTATGGGCATAGTGCTTCGGTAGCCGATGCTTGATTGTGTAATTTAACAATTATCGATTTGACGGTATTCAAGGAGACTGAAATGGATGTTGCTATTAATGATTTCTGTGACCAGGTAAGCGTCAGGGGTTCTATTAGTCTCCGGGATTGTGGAATTAATACCAGTAGACAGTTCATCTTTGGGCGAACGGTTGGCCCAAGTGATCACAGGCGCCTGCTGGGAGAATTGAAAAGGCATCCTGCTCTGATGCATTTAGTTGGCAAAAGCGTGGTCACAACACATGAACTGTCATCTTATTATAATTATCCGGCTACCGGTTCTGAAAAAAGATTGCCAGGCCACGTAACACTGGTTACCTGTAACGAAGGGCTATTGACATGGGTCAAACGTGAAAATGGCATCAAACCCTATGGGATAGTGAATTCGGTCGACGTACACCGGCAACTGGAAAGTGGCGTTGCGAAGGTTATCAGAGACAACTTTGGCGGTGCTGGCGGTCATTATCATCAGGTCTCCCGACAGCCCCACAATCGCATAAATTACGGCGAATGTTTCACTTATAACTGTAACCGTGGCAGCAAAGCGTCTAGTTTGGATAATTGCCTGACGGTTCACAATGTGTTGGTACCTTTTGCGGGAGAGCCGAATTTTGCAGCAACGCTTAAAAATACCTTTCTTGAGGTTTTTCAAGCGGCTGATAGTAACGGATTGCCCCGGGTTTTCACCCCTCTGCTCAGTTGTGGGCGTGCGGGTGGCACAGGAGCAGCCCTGGCCAAAGCGGTTGCAGAAGCCAAAGCTGATTTTGAATCAACAGGTAAGCAAGCACCAGAACTGATTCTGGTGGGTATGTCTTCTTCTGCAGGGGACCGGGCCGCTTGCGCAGATTTTGAAAGCCAGTGGCATGAGTCGTACCGGGAAATTCCTTCAACACGCTCTCTGGTACGTCGATCAGCGACACCTTATCCAGGTACCAGTCCCATAGCAGGCACGCCGGCCTTCTCTTCAGCTACCGATACTGAAAAACCATTGCCTGGCGGTGTAACACTGGTGACCTGTAATAGAGGGTTATTGACATGGGTTGAGCGTCAAAATGGCAGTATACCCTATGGGGTAGTGAACTCGGTTGATGTAAAACTGCAACTGGACAGTGGTATTGCGAAGGTGATCAGAGACAACTTTGGCGGCGCTGGTGGTCATTATCATCAGGTGTCCTGGCAGCCCCGGAATCGAATAAATTACGGCGAATGTTTCACTTATGACTGTAAACGTGGCGGCAAACGGTTTGATTTGCATAATTGCCAGACGATTCACAATGTGTTGGTGCCTCTTGCGAGTGACCGGAATTTTGCAGCAACGCTTAAAAAGACGTTTCTTGAGGTTTTTAACGCGGCTGACCGTCAGGGATTGCATCGGGTTTTCTGCCCTCTGCTTGGTTGTGGTCTTGCGGGTGGCACAGGAACAGCATTGGCAAAAGCGGTTGCAGAAGCCAAGGCTGATTTTGAGTCAACAGGTAAGCGAGCACCAGAACTGATTCTGGTGGGTATGTCTTCTCAAGGTAAGGACCGGGCCGCTTGCACAGACTTTGAACGTCAGTGGTATGAGTCAGGCCGACGAATCCCTGCAGCACGTTCACCGGTACGTTCTGTAAAAACACCCGCTGCAATGGCCAGTTCCGGGGCTGCAGCCAGTACAAGTACAACAGCCACTACCAGTACTGCAGCAACAAGAGCAACAAAAGCAGGCAGTGGTTACAACACTTCAAGTGTATTGATTCGTGATCAGCTGGAAGTCGTGATGCACCCTGACAAGGGAATGTTCGGTTATGCCAAAGAGCTCTCGAAACAAGGAACGCCATTCGATCTGGTCAATGCTGCAAATAGCAGAATGAAACATGGCGGAGGTATTGCAAAACAGTTTTCAGATGATCTTGGCAATGAATTTGACCGGGATACTCATCGTCAGGCACCCGTTCATACTGGCATGTGTTATACGACAGGACCATATGGCTATGCCCGGAATCCCAAGTTTGGTTTGCGTCATTGTCAGCATATTCATAACGTGGTTGCCCCGAACGTAGCAGATTATACCGTCAGTGTGAAAAGTTCCGGTGTCCGCAACAAGGCATTTTTTGATCAACAAAAGTATCATCAGGATTTCACCAATGCTTTTGTTTCACTGCTCCTTGAGGCCCATAACAAGGGTAGCAATACCATTGTCAGTTGCTTTATTGGTTGCGCTATTTTTGGTGGCAGTGGTTCAGGTATGGCCCATGCTCTCCATGCGGCTTACCGGGATCCACGTATACAGGCATTATCCAAGGTACCCAAATTAATACTCGTGGGTTGGAAAGATGATGATTGGAAGGTGCATGATACATTTATCCGGACCTTCAAGAGCCTGAACACTGCTAATCCGGTGCGTTTGCCGCCGGTGAGAGCAGCTGTCAGCGACTTCCCGGCGGGTATTTCAGGCAAGATATTCCCTGCAAATCCCGGTGCGATCCCGAAGCAAACCTCACCTTATTTTCGATCACAGGCCAGCACGACATCAGTCTTTTCCAGACCTGGTCGAATGACTTCAGGCCGAACCAGCCCGGGCATTGATGCTGCTTTTTCTTCAAGCGCAGGAACGGGCTCAGAGGCTACCGGAGTTTCCAGATCCCAAGAAGGTGCAGCTACCGCCTTTAGAGAAAGTAGCAACGCTATTGACTGCGGTATTTGTGGTGAATCAAAGCCTGAAAAAGGTTCTCAGCAGGTTAAAGGACTTCAGGTTTGTTCTGACTGTGCAGTTGATTATCAGGATCAGGGGGTCAGCTTGTCTGAAGCAGCAAAGCTTGCGGAAGAGTTCGCAGCAATCAATTACCGACCTTTGCAGATCAGGCAAGACAGCCGTGACTTACCGGGATACCCGGGAGCAGGTCGAATCATTGTACGTATTGAGGCAACTGCACCTTCTCAACTGAGTGATGGGCGACGACTGGACATGACTTATAAAAATGAAACTCACTATTTACCCAATAATGCGGTCGGCAAAGAGCTTCTCAGGCTGCTTGCAATACTCCACCAAGAGAAGTTGATTTATAAAATTGATAAGTCAAATACCACGGGTAAATTCGGCATCACCTTCAACGTCCATTTGAAAACATCAGACTCTGGTGGTGAGGGAAATCATGGTTATCCAGACACTACTTACCAAAACAGAGCACTGAATGAGATAGTGGGACTGGCATCAATACACTCACTGCAGGATAAGCTTGACACGTCGAAACTGGTGCGTTTGCTTTTTTCTGATCGTTAAGTAGAGATTTTTTTTCGGTTTTAGCTTTATGATTTAAGACAGTTGATAGATGGAAGATAAATCCGGATCGGAAGATCCGGATTTATTGTGATTTTTTTCAGCTGGTTCCAAACCTTTCCAGGCTGGCTCTTCTTTCCCTTTCCGAGCGTCGCATAAACCACCAGCCAAACAGCGCTGCCAGAGAGACCACCAGAATGATCAGTGTCGCCATGGCGTTAATTTTGGGTGAGATGCCCAGGCGCACGGATGAAAAGACCACCATTGGCAGGGTGGTTGAGCCAGGACCAGAGACAAAGCTGGCAATGACCAGATCATCCAGAGACAGGGTGAACGCCAGTAACCAGCCAGCGGCCAGCGATGGGGCAATGGTTGGAATGGTGACCAGAAAGAATGTTCGCAATGGTGTCGCACCCAGATCCATTGCAGCCTCTTCAATAGAGCGATCCACTTCCCGCAACCTTGCGCCCACGACCACCGCCACATAAGCGGTTGAGAACGTAACGTGGGCGATCCAGATGGTCAGCATACCCCGCTCCATGGGCCAGCCAATAAGGTCTGCCATGGTGACAAACAGCAGCAGTAGCGACAGGCCGGTAATAACATCCGGCATTACCAGGGGGGCAGTCAACATGCTGTTAAAGGCAGTTCTGCCACGGAATTTGCCAAAACGGTCAAGGGCAAAAGCCGACACCGTACCCAGAATGACCGCCATTGAAGCGTTATAGAAAGCAATTCTCAAGCTGATCCATACCGCTCTCATCAGTTGCTCATCCTGAAACAGCTCCACATACCATTGGGTTGAGAAGCCTGCCCAGACGGTCACCAGCCGTGAGGCATTAAAGGAATAAAACACGAGAATAAACATGGGCAGATAGAGGAAAATCAGTCCCAGTATCAGCATGATTGTGGAAAAGCCCGGCTTTTTGCTCCGCCCAAAGGTATTGGTGCGTTCAGATCCTGTTTCTTTGGAAAGCGTCATGACAAGCTGGCCTCCAATTGCTTCACCTGCTGGCGATTGAAGAAGGCAATGGGCAGACAGAGGATCAGCAGCATGATCATGGCCAAAGCACTGGCCAGCGGCCAGTCACGGTTGTTGAAAAACTCCTGCCAGAGCACTTTACCGATCATCAGGCTCTCAGGCCCACCCAGCAGTTCAGGAATCACGTATTCCCCCACCGCAGGGATAAAGACCAGCATACAACCTGCGACAATGCCGCCCATGGACAGTGGCAGGGTGACTCGGAAAAAGGTTTCCCATGGGCGGCAGCCCAGGTCATTGGCTGCTTCCAGCAATGATTTGTCCAACTGGGTCAGGTTGGCATAAATAGGAAGCACCATAAATGGCAGATAGGCATAAACGATGCCTATATAAACGGCAATATTGGTGTTCAGGATCTGTAGGGGCTGATCAATCATGCCACACCACATCAGCAGGTTGTTCAATAACCCGTTATTTTTCAGTATGCCCATCCAGGCGTATATGCGGATCAGGAAAGAGGTCCATGATGGCAGCAGCACCAGCATGAGCAGGAAACTTTGTTTTCTTCCGGGTGCCTGGGCCATGGCGTAGGCCATGGGATAGCCCAACAGAAGACAGAAAAAGGTAGCAACCAGCGCCAGCCTGATGGAAGTCAGATAGGCCTGCAGGTACATTTCATCGTCGGCCAGGAACAGGTAGTTGCCCAGATTGACAGTAAATGTCAGTACTTCATCGAAATACTCAACGATGGACGAATAGGGTGGAATGGCAATTTCTGCCGATGAAAAACTGATCTTGACCACAATCAGGAAGGGGACAAGAAAGAATAGCAGTAGCCAGAGAAAGGGGACGCCAAGAACGAGGCGACGTCCCCACAGTGCCCTTAAGGCGTTTACCCTCTCTGGTCCCCACGCTGTCGCGGAGGCGCCTTTTGTTAACAGGTTGGACATGACAGATTCCAGAATATATCCGTTACCAGTGACTTACATTAACCGTTGGTAAGCCTGAATAGTTTACGAAGCAGAAAGCCCTTAGCTCAGAAAAGCCTTTAGCCCAAAAAAGCCTTTAGCCCAGAGAAGCTATTAGTCAATGGAAAGCTTTCAGGCTGTTATCAAAAAAATACTGAATAAGGTTAGCGGTGATTGATCAGCTATTCAGGACGACACCACTGTCATCATCCCAGCTGATATAGACTTGATCGCCCCAGGTCGGGTTATCAGCGGTACGGACCACATTCGCCATGTTGGACTGAACCATCATGCCTGACGGAAGTCGGATATGATAAACCGAATGGCCACCCAGATAGGCAATGTCGTGAACCACACCTTTGCTCCAGTTGTAGTTCCCTTCCGGCTGCTCTCTGGTCACCATGGTCTTTTCAGGACGCACGGCAATCCAGACCTTACGGTCTTCCAGTGGTGCCATGATGCCGTGGCCGATGTAGATAGGCTGTTGCACCTGATGGGATTGAATGATGACGTAACCCGCCTCTTCTTCGGTGATTTCACCTTCAAACATATTGACGGAGCCAATAAATTCGGCAGTCATGCGGCTGTTCGGGTTTTCGTAGATATCGATAGGGGTACCCACCTGGACGATCCAGCCAGCGTCCATGATGCCAATGCGCTCAGCCATGGTCATCGCCTCTTCCTGGTCATGGGTCACCATAATGCAGGTTACCCCCACCTCTTCGATGATATCCACCACTTCAAGCTGCATACGGCTGCGCAACTTCTTATCCAGCGCCCCCATGGGTTCATCCAGCAGCAGCAGCTTGGGCCGTTTTGCCAGGCTTCGAGCCAGGGCTACACGCTGGCGCTGGCCACCGGAGAGCTGGTGTGGCTTGCGGCGGGCATACTTCTCCATGTGCACCAGTTTCAGCATCTCCTCGACACGCTGAGCGATGATGTCTTTTGGCAGGCGATCCTGTTTTAATCCAAACGCCACATTTTGTTCCACGGTCATATGAGGGAACAGTGCATAGGACTGAAACATCATATTGATGGGGCGCAGATACGGTGGCAGGTGAGTAATATTCTGCCCATCCAGGTAAATGTTGCCCTCAGATGGTGTTTCGAAGCCTGCCAGCATCCTTAATAACGTCGATTTTCCTGATCCAGAGCCACCGAGCAGCGCAAAAATCTCACCCTTTTTAATATTCAGACTGACATTATCAACGGCGATAATGTCATCGAACTTTTTGGTGACCTGGTCGATCTTGACCCGTATCTCAGTGCCTGAGCGACTTTTTACTGCAGATGTCGCTGATGTCGACGGCGTTGGGGAATGTTTCGGGGAGGCAGATGCTGTACTCATCTAAAATTTTCTCCAGCCCGGAATATAAAGAACAGGGTAGAACCCGATGATTGTGCTTTAATAGGCTCTGTTGACATAAGTTTATCGTCAGTAACTCAGGATCGCTTGTCGCGATCATGCATTTCGGGCTTGTGAAGCACCTGTTGCCGATAAAGCCCTGCTGCCGATTAAGAGAGCCTTCAAACCCCCAAGGAAGTGAAAAGCTCGCGCATTGTGCAGAAAAATGCAGGGATTGAAAATGATTTTGCGATAAACACTGATAGAAGATATTAGTAATGCTCACTTGCAGATTCATCATTCGTACCCTAACCTCCCTCAGCCGGAGGTGTTTTGCCCTTTAATATCGGAAAGACATTAGAAGAATGGTTGTCTTAACAGGGCTTATCTTAAAAAAGATGAATACAAACCTCACTAATCCCTTATGCTATCGTGTTCCACCTTTATTCGTGTCTGAACACGCATTGTCAAAAAACGACTGAAATCATGAGAAGCCGAAAAGAAGTTGTCCGCCAGTTGGATCGTATCGATCGCAATATTCTCCGTACCCTGCAGGAGCAAGGTCGTATATCGTATGTAGAGCTGGCGGATAAGGTCGGGTTGAGTACGACACCCTGTATGGAACGAGTCAAACGCCTGGAAAGGGAGGGCATTATTCAGGGCTATTCTGCACACCTGAACCCGAAGTATCTTCAGGCAGGGCTTCTTGTGTTTGTTGAAATCAGCCTCTATACCAAATCAGCTGATATTTTTGATGACTTCCGCAAGGCGGTAATCAAGCTACCAAACGTACTAGAGTGCCATCTGGTATCTGGTCATTTCGACTATCTGGTCAAGGCCAGAATTTCAGAGATGGCTTCTTACCGTGAGCTGCTGGGGGATATTCTTCTGAAGTTACCGGGAGTCAGGGAATCCAAGAGCTATATCGTGATGGAAGAACTCAAGGAAACGCTCAGTCTTCCCATTGCGGATTAACGACGATGGACGAACGTCAGGGAGGTGTTTACCCTTCCTGACGTTCACCTGCTACCTGATAATCTCTTATATAGTAGTTCAGTGCGACTTCATCCTGGTCTTCGATACTGCGTAAGACAAAACCTGCGGCAAAATCAGCCGGTTCACTGATGGTTTGACACCAGACGCACTCTGCAGTCATAGACACTCGATAAGCACTTTCCTGTGGCCCGGGGAGGATCAGCGTGACGTTTCGGGTTTCTGATGGCCTTACACCCTGATCGGTCACTATGCTGAATCCTCCTTTAGAGACATCCTCCAGCATGCCAATAGACAGACCCGTATCGTTATCGAGGACTTCAGCGTTTTTTTCCAGTGTTTTTCTTTGAAATCGACGCTTTTCTTGTTGTATTTGTGACATTTTGGCCTCCATGTATTAGAGGGAAGGAAGGACTAAGTTATCACCTTTTGTTTTCAAAATGCATCTTTTGCCTGATTTTGCGAAAACGGATGATGATGAAAACCGGCTTTAGAATGGTGAGATTTAAGTCAAAACCTTGATGTAAATAGCGGCCAAAAGCGGTAAGGAATGAAGTTTTTTATAACGTCGTACCTGTTGACAACAGCACTCAACTTCCTCTGTAATCGTCTGAGGCGTTACAAGAAAGCCTGGTGGTTGATGGAGTTTTAAGCGCTGGCTGTGACTAAAGCTCTGTCTAAAAAAATAACAATAAATTGCCATTTTTATCCGCTTGCCCTAACCCGGGGGATGCCGATAGATATGGCATTAAACCAGAGCCCTGCTGCTCTGCAACATACGGAGGGATCCCGTCATGTTCAGACAGATTACCGAGGCGCGCATCAACGATCTTCATTGTAAATTCGATGAAGAATCCGGCCTCAAATCCGTCATTGCTATTCACAGTACTCGCAGAGGGCCTGCCCTCGGTGGTTGTCGAATCATTCCTTACTCTTCTTCTGACGAAGCCATTACAGATGCCATTCGTCTTGCCCGTGGCATGAGCTATAAATCAGCGCTTGCCGGTTTGGATCTTGGGGGAGGCAAAGCGGTCATTATGGAGCCGGAAGGCGACTATGACCGAAAAATACTGTTCGAAGCTTTCGGGCGTTTTCTCAACGAACTTGGAGGCCGTTATGCAACGGCCATGGATAGTGGTACAACAGTTGCGGATATGGACACCATTGCCACCGAGTCTCCTCATGTGACCTGTACATCGTCCTGCGGAAGCCCGGCACCGTTTACCGCAGAAGGGGTTTATTATGGCGTGCTGGCCTGCCTTAAAGCCCATCCCGACCTGCCAGAAAATCTGCAAGGCGTAAGAGTCGCCGTTCAGGGACTGGGTAATGTGGGCTATGCGCTTTGTGAGCGACTTTTTCATGATGGGGCGCAGCTGATTGTGGCTGATATCAATCAGCAGCGAGTTGATCAGTGTGTTCGGGAGTTTGCTGCCACAGCGGTAGCACCGGATGAAATTCATTCGGTCCCCTGCGACCTGTTCAGCCCGTGTGGCCTTGGGGGCATTCTTAATAGCGACACGATTGGCCAGTTACAGTGTGCTGCTGTTGCGGGCTCAGCCAATAACCAACTACTGACTGAGGAAGATGGCGTAGCCCTATTCAATCGTGACATTCTTTTTGCTCCGGACTACCTGATCAACGCTGGTGGGCTGATTTTTGTGGCCATGACTTATCTGCAAAGTAGCCAGAGTGATATGCAACGGCGACTTCACGGCATTCATGACACTCTGTTACAGATTTTCAGCCGACAGCATCAGGCGGGCTTACCCGCCAGTGTTATTGCTGATCAAATGGCAGAAGCCATGGTTTACGGTGATCACTCATCACAGTTGACGGCATAGGGGGAGCAGAAATGGATTTAGCAGAAAACACATCGCTCGCCATGGCGCAGTTTCTGGATGCTGACGGTGAAGTCATAAAAAAACTGCCGGCCTGGGTCAGTAATGAAGAGATTCTGATTGATTACTACCGAACCATGGTGATTGCCCGACAGGGAGATCAAAAAGCGGTAGCCTTGCAGCGAACTGGCAAGATGGGGACTTACCCTTCGTGCCTTGGACAGGAGGCGATCAGCACGGTATGTGCAGCCCTGCTGGCAAAAGAAGATGTTCTTATTCCCTATTATCGGGATCTTCCGGGATTGATGAGAAGAGGCATTCCCCTGAGCGATGTCATGCTCTACTGGGGTGGTGATGAGCGAGGCAGTGCCAGTGCAGCCTGGGGACAGGATCTGCCGAATTGTGTGCCCATTGCTACCCAGGCTGGCCATGCAGCAGGTATCGCAACGGCGATCAAAATTCGCCACGAAGCGGGTGATCCGTTGAGCGTGGCATTATGTGCATTGGGTGATGGTGCTACGTCGAAGGGGGATTTTGGTGAGGCTCTGAATCTGGCCGGTGCCTGGCAGTTACCCGTGGTTTACCTCATTAACAACAATCAGTGGGCCATTTCGGTTCCAAGAAAAATTCAGTCAGGTGCACCGACGCTGGCACAAAAAGGCCTGGCCGCCGGCCTGCCCTCTTATCAAGTGGACGGGAATGACGTCATTGCCCTGCATGAAGTCATCAGCACGGCCATTGATCGTGCGCGTCATGGTAAGGGTGCTACGGTAATTGAAGCCGTCAGCTACCGGCTTTGTGATCATACCACTGCCGATGATGCCAGTCGTTACCGGGGCAGCGAAGAACTCAAGGATGCCTGGCAAAAGGAACCCATTAAGCGGCTACGCAATTTCCTGCATCATCGCGGCTTGTGGGATGAGCGAAAAGAACAGGCTTTAAAAGAAGAAGCTGATCAAATCATCGAGCAGGCCGTGGCAACTTATCTGAACACGCCACTGCCTGACATTGCCGATCTGTTTGATTATCACTACGCCAATATGCCAGCCCAGCTGGAGCAGCAGAAGCGCGATGCAATTGCCAGAGAACAGATGCGTCAAGTCAACGGGAAATCAGCTGGAGGTCACTCAAATGGATAACAAACTGACCATGGTTGAAGCGGTTAATCTGGCACTTGACCATTCTATGGCTGCTGACCCGGATGTGGTGCTGCTTGGTGAAGACATCGGGGTCAACGGTGGTGTTTTTCGGGCAACTCAGGGGCTGCGAGAAAAATACGGCTTGAAGCGGGTGATGGACACCCCCCTGGCTGAAACCCTCATTGCCGGTATCAGTGTCGGTATGGCTGCCCAGGGGATGAAACCGGTGGCAGAAATACAGTTCATGGGCTTTATCTTTCCGGCAATGGAGCAACTGATCTGCCATGCAGCCCGGATGAGAAACCGGACCCGGGGACGTCTGGCATGTCCTATGGTTCTGAGGGCTCCTTTTGGAGGCGGTATCCATGCACCGGAACACCATTCTGAAAGTACTGAGGCGCTGTTTGCTCATATCCCCGGTTTAAGAGTGGTCATTCCTTCGTCACCGGTCAGAGCCTACGGTTTGCTTCGTGCCGCCATTAACGAACCTGACCCGGTCATCTTCCTGGAGCCAAAGCGTATATACCGTGCCAGTAAGCAGGTCATTGATCCTGCCAGTGACCCGCTGCCACTGGACACCTGTTTCACATTAAAAGTGGGTCAGGATGTTACCCTGGTCAGCTGGGGCGCATCGGTCCGGGAAACCATGGACGCTGCCGACATGCTGGAGAGTCATGGTATTTCTGCAGAAGTGATCGATGTCGCTACCATCAAACCGCTCGATATGGAAACCATTGTGACGTCGGTCAGGAAGACCGGACGCTGTGTCATCGTTCATGAAGCCTGCCGGAGTTTCGGTGTGGGCGCTGAGATTGCTGCTGGCCTGATGGAAAGGGCGTTTGATGATCTCAAAGCCCCTGTTGAACGGGTTACTGGCTTTGACACGACAATGCCCTACTACAGAATGGAAGACCATTATCTGCCACAGGTAGACGATATTGTCAGAGCCTCCGTCAAGACGCTTGCCAGACATTAGCAATGTGGATTATTTCTGATGGACAGGAATCATTAGTCTAATAGCCCTGAGCGGCAAATACCGTCATTGCTGCTGAACTGAGAACAAGCAGTATTTTTATAATAAAAAAAAGGTACAGTCCATGCGCTTTTTTAATTTACCAGATTTAGGGGAAGGTATTCCTGAAGCAGACATTGTCGAATGGCATGTGGGTGAAGGCGATAACATTAAAGAAGATCAGCCTATGGTTTCGGTTGAGACGGCTAAAGCCGTTGTTGAAGTGCCTGCCCCCTGCACAGGAGTGATTGCCCGTCTCTGTGGCCAACCCGGAGACACCATTCTCACCGGCGCTCCCCTGGTTGAGTTTGTCACCGACGAGGAAGATAGCGGCACCGTGGTTGGCAAGCTGGCCAGTGACGATTCCGGCACCCGAAGTGATGAGTCTTTTATTATTGGTTCTCCGACGGATGGCCAGGTTCAACCAGCGTCTTCATCTCAAATGGCTCAACGTGGACTTAAATCACTGGCTGAACAATTTCAGGTAGATCTGGGTGCGGGAACCAATCACAGAAATGCTGCACAACCTGCCATTGCCTATCCACTTGATCATCCTGAGCCACTGAAAGGTGTTCGTAAGCATATGGCTCGCACTATGGCAGAGTCCCATGCCTCAGTTGTCCAGGTAACGTTGTTTGACGATGTGGATATTGATCACTGGGAAGATAAAGAAGACATCACGGTTCGTCTGATTCAGGCAATTGTCAGTGCCAGTGAAGTGGAACCAGCGCTCAATGCCTGGTTTGATGGCGCTTCATTGAGTCGACAGCTTCATGATCACATTGATCTGGGGCTGGCGGTTGATAGTGAAGAGGGGCTATTCGTTCCGGTTATACGACATGTTGCAAAAATGAAAAAACAGCAAGTCCGTGAGTCTATCAATAAACTCAGAGCAGGAGTAAAAGACAGAAGTCTTCCAAACTCAGAGCTTCAGGGCGCAACCATTACCTTAAGCAATTTTGGCGTATTTGCCGGGAAGTACGCCACACCGGTTGTTGTGCCTCCAACGGTTTGTATTATTGGTGTTGGCAGGCTGAGAGAAGAAATAGTCAGTGTTGGTGGAAAACCGGAAAGTCACCGCATATTGCCTTTATCACTGTCGTTTGATCACCGCGCAGCAACCGGTGGTGAAGCAACACGTTTCCTCCATGCAATGATTCAACAGTTGCAGAAGTAGTCAAAAATCCACATGATAAAATTTTCTGGCACTCAAATAGTGCTTGATAAAAGTTATAAAAAAAGTGGTCAAAGTTCTGACTCTGCCGATAGCATCCTTGAGAAGGGTGGGCTTCCAGGTTAGCTATCGGTCAACCGTTCCTGGTAACTGTTTCAGGAAATTAAGCAGACAAAAGCGGGTGAAGGCATGGACATCTTCAATAATTATCAGCAGAGATTTCAATCAACCCAGCAGGAAGAGCTGACCATCGAAGAATATCTGGCACTGTGCAGGAAGGATTCTTCTGCCTATGCCAATGCGGCTGAGCGGATGCTCATGGCGATCGGTAAGCCTGAGATGGTTGATACCTCCAGAGACCCAAGACTCAGTCGTATATTTTCCAATAAATTGATCAAGCGTTATCCGGCATTCCGTGAGTTCCATGGGATGGAAGAAGCGATTGAGCAGATCGTTTCTTACTTCATGCATGCTGCTCAGGGACTGGAAGAGAAGAAACAGATACTTTACCTGCTGGGACCGGTGGGTGGTGGTAAGTCTTCTCTGGCAGAAAGGCTGAAAGCACTGATGGAAAAGGTGCCATTTTATGCCATAAAAGGTTCACCGGTTTTCGAGTCGCCTCTGAACCTGTTCAACCCGGATGAAGATGCTGACATTCTTGAAAAAGAGTATGGCATTCCTAACCGCTACCTGGGTGGCATTATGTCACCCTGGGCAGTTAAGCGGCTGAATGAGTTTGGCGGTGATATCACCCGGTTCAAGGTAGTGAAGCTGTATCCGAGTATTCTCAACCAAGTGGCTGTTGCCAAGACTGAACCTGGCGATGAGAACAATCAGGATATTTCCAGCCTGGTGGGTAAAGTGGATATCCGTCAGCTTGAAGAATATTCCCAGGATGATCCCGATGCATACAGCTTTTCAGGTGCACTCTGTCGTGCCAATCAGGGCATGATGGAGTTTGTGGAAATGTTCAAGGCGCCGATCAAGGTGCTCCACCCGCTGCTGACCGCGACCCAGGAAGGTAACTACAACAGCACCGAAGGAATGGGCGCCATTCCGTATAACGGCATTATTCTTGCTCACTCCAATGAATCCGAGTGGCAGTCGTTCAGGAATAATAAGACCAATGAAGCCTTTATTGACCGGGTGAATATCGTCAAGGTGCCTTACTGCACCCGGGTGACGGAAGAGATTCATATTTATGAAAAGCTTCTGGCTAACAGTTCGCTCAAGGACTCCCCTTGTGCTCCGGATACACTGAAAATGCTGGCAAAGTTTACCGTCTTGTCGCGCATCAAGGAGCCGGAAAATTCCAATGTTTACTCCAAAATGCGGATCTATGATGGGGAAAATCTGAAAGATACCGATCCCAATGCCAAGCCTCTGCAGGAATATAAGGATGCTGCCGGTGTCGATGAAGGTATGGAGGGACTTTCCACTCGTTTTGCCTTCAAGATTCTCTCCAAGGTATTCAACTTTGACCCTACGGAAATAGCGGCTAACCCGGTCCACATGCTGTACGTGCTGGAACAGCAAATTGAGCAGCAGCAATACCCGAAAGAGGTGCATGAGCGTTATCTGCGGTATGTGAAAGAGTTCCTGGCCCCCAAATACATTGAGTCTCTTGGGAAAGAGATACAGACCGCCTATCTTGAGTCCTATTCAGAGTATGGTCAGAACATTTTTGACCGATACATTACTTATGCTGATTTCTGGATTCAGGATCAGGAGTACCGTGACCCGGAAACCGGCGATATTCTTGATCGCTCGGCAATCAATGATGAACTGGAGAAAATCGAGAAGGCTGCCAGTATCGCCAATCCAAAAGATTTTCGTAACGAGGTGGTCAATTTCGTGCTCAGGGCCAGGGCCAATCACAATGGTAAAAACCCAAGCTGGCTCAGCTACGAAAAGATGCGCACTGTGATTGAGAAGAAAATGTTCTCAAATACGGAAGATCTTCTTCCGGTTATTTCCTTCAATGCCAAGGGCAGTCATGAAGACCAGAGGAAGCATAATGAGTTTGTTAAACGCATGGTAGAAAGAGGCTATACCGAGAAACAAGTCAGGTTACTGGCCGAATGGTATATCCGGGTGCGTAAGTCGCAGTAACTGGACTGATGTCCAGGCAGAGTGACCAGTTAACAGGGTGAATGGATAATCGCCCTGTCTGCCCTCTGCTCTGCTTGTCATAAAGGACACAAGGAGCGTGTTCATGAGTATTATTATCGATCGACGGCTGAATGGAAAAAACAAAAGTACCGTCAATCGCCAGCGGTTTCTTGAAAGATATAAGAAGCACATCAAGAAAGCAGTCTCCGATGCTGTGAATAAACGCTCCATTACTGATGTCGTTTCTGGCAGCGAAGTCACTATCCCCCGAAAGGATCTTTCTGAGCCGGTTTTTCGCCATGGACAGGGCGGGCATTATAAGCAGGTTCATCCGGGTAACAAGGAGTTTGTCAGTGGTGACCGCATCAAGCGTCCATCCGGTGGAAGTGGTTCCGGGTCCGGGAAGGGCAAGGCCGGTAACAGCGGCGAAGGGATGGATGAATTCAGCTTCCAGATCAATCACGATGAATTTCTGGAATACATGTTCGATAACCTTGAGCTGCCGAACCTGGTCAGGAAGCAGCTTGAAGATATGACGGAATTCAAGATCCGACAGGCAGGGTATACCACTGCCGGCTCTCCGGATCGCTTGAATGTTGTGCGTTCACTCCGTTCAGCACATGCTCGCCGTATTGCATTATCTGGCGGTGATCGTCGTGAAATACGGGCATTGAAAAAAGAACTCAGGGAGATGGAGGTCAGCCCGGATGAAACCGATCAGCAACGGGTTATTGAGTTAAGAGAACGGATAAAGGCGCTGAATGCCAAGCTGAAAAAACTACCCTTCATTGATGATTTTGACTTGAAATACAACAATATGGTCAAAGTCCCTTCACCCAGTAATAAGGCTGTTATGTTTTGTGTGATGGATGTCTCCGGCTCCATGACTCAGGATATCAAAGACATGGCGAAGCGGTTCTTCATTCTGCTCTATCTGTTTTTACAGCGTAATTACAAAGAGATTGAAGTGGTTTTTATCCGTCATCATACAGCGGCAAAAGAGGTGGATGAAGATGACTTTTTCTATTCAAGAGAAACCGGTGGAACCATTGTTTCCAGTGCCCTGGAAATGACTCGTGATGTGATTAATAAACGGTATAGCCCGGCTGACTGGAATATTTATGTTGCCCAGGCATCGGATGGAGATAACTGGGAAGGTGACTCCAGTGTCTGCACCAAAATTCTGACCGAGCAGATTATGCAAAAGGTTCAGTATTACTGTTATGTGGAAATCACCGACCGTGCTCATCAAAACTTATGGCGTGAGTACCAGAGTGTTGCCGAACAGTTTAAAGATCACTTTGCCATGCAGCAGATCAAATCACCCGGTGATATTTACCCGGTTTTCCGCAAACTGTTTGAGAAAAAGGAAAAGGCATGAGCTGCAAGTTGATCTCCACTGGCCCGGAATGGACCTTTGAACTGATTCAACAATACGACAAAGAGTTGGCTTGCCTTGCTGATCGATTCAGACTGGATACCTATCCGAATCAAATTGAGATCATCAGTTCCGAACAGATGATGGATGCCTATGCCTCAACCGGTATGCCGCTGATGTATAACCACTGGAGCTTTGGTAAACAGTTTCTTCATACCCAGCAGAACTATCAACGGGGCAGGATGGGGCTGGCATACGAAATTGTGATTAACTCAAATCCCTGTATTGCCTATTTGATGGAAGAAAATACCATGACCATGCAGGCATTGGTACTGGCTCATGCCAGCTATGGGCATAACTCATTCTTTAAAGGGAATTATCTGTTTCAAACCTGGACTGATGCCGAGTCCATCATTGATTACCTGTTATTTGCCAAAAGTTATATCGCTGAATGTGAAGAGAAGTATGGTCTCGAAGCGGTTGAAGAAATACTTGATGCCTGTCATGCATTAATGAATCAGGGGGTAAATCGTTATAAAAGGCCCAGACCTTTGTCGGCTGAACAGGAGCAGGCCAGGCAAGCGGAAAGAGCGGAATATATTCAGCGAACATTAAACGATATATGGACAACGATTCCCAAAGTTGAAAAAGAAGAACAGGAGCAGGAAGAGCGATTCCCTGAAGACCCGGAAGAAAACCTGCTCTATTTCCTTGAAAAGAACGCCCCGCTGCTGGAAACCTGGCAGCGTGAGATATTGCGCATAGCCAGAAAAATTGCCCAATACTACTATCCCCAAAAACAGACTCAGGTGATGAATGAAGGTTGGGCCTGTTTCTGGCATTACCACCTTCTGCATGAGCTGTACAATGAAGGGAAAGTTAACGATGGATTTATGCTGGAGTTTCTTCACTCGCACTCCAGCGTTATCTATCAACCGCCTTTTGATAGCCCTCATTACCGTGGTATCAATCCCTATACCCTGGGGTTCAACATGTTTATGGATATTCGTCGTATTTGTGAAAATCCTACGGATGAAGACCGGGAGTGGTTTCCAGAAATAGCGGGTAGCGACTGGTTGGATACTGTTCACTTTGCCATGCAAAACTTTAAGGATGAAAGCTTTATCCTGCAGTTTCTTTCCCCCAAGGTGATGAGGGATTTAAGACTTTTTTCAATTTTGGATGATGAGTCCCGTTCTTATTTGGAAGTGGATAGAATTCACGATGAAACAGGGTATAAAGCGATACGTGAGTCTCTGGCAGCTCAGTATAACCTGGGGAATCGGGAGCCAAACATTCAGGTTTATAATGTCAATATACGAGGTGATCGAATGCTGACACTCCGCCACTATCAGCACCAGGGACGACCATTGGGAAAAGAAACCGATGAGTTGTTGAAACATATACACAGGATCTGGCAGTTTGATGTAGAAATTGAGTCGTTCGAAAATGGATCAGTGACTCAAAGCTGGCAGTGCAGTGAAAATAAGAAGAAAAAATAAAAGTCAAATACCTTATTTGATCTACCAGTATTACTTATACAAATTACTCGTATTAGAGCTGTTAGCCATTTGATCAAAAAAACAACTTGCTTGATTCTGGATAAATAACCAGCCCATTTTTACTATCAGTAATACACATTATTTTTAAAATTTATATAATGGTACTTCCAGGCTAAGTTACCGTTAATGGTTGAATCAGCTAAACTCCCATAAAATCTACGTTGTAGGGGAGTGATATGCAATCTGAACTCTTCCAGAATTTTATTGATTCCATTTCAACATTAACCAGTGAACAGCGAGACATTCTTAACAACTCGCTCCTTAGTACTCAAATAGAGGTTACCGAGGTAGTAGAAACCACTGACTCTGAACCTGTTTACAGTGAATCTATACCCAATAACGATAATGCAACACCTGACGTAGAAAAGAGCATACTTGCCCAATTTGCCGAAAACCCCAGGTGCCCCAAATGCAAAAGCCATAGCGTTGGTCGCTGGGGCATACGAAATGGCCGACAGCGCTACCACTGCAAGACTTGCGACTCAACGTTTAACGCCTTTAGTGGAACGCCTTTGGCAAGGCTCAGGCACCCTGAAAAATGGAACAAGTACCTCGCAGGTATGACTCACTCTATGGTCTTGCGACCAGCTGCTGCTGAGAATGCCATTGACTTGAAAACTGCGTTCCGCTGGCGTCACCGCTTTCTTGAAGTGATTAATAATGATCAAGCAGAAGAGCTTTGTGGCATTACTGAGCTTGATGAAACATTTTTCCGTGAATCCTTCAAAGGGCAAAGAGAAGGCCTTCCACGGCCAACCCGAAAGCGGGGTAATGATCCCAACAAAGCCCGAAAAGTCCCGGTAATGGTGGCTCGGGACCGTAATCGAAATACCGTTGACGGTGTATTAGAAAACGAAAGTGCTAATGAATTGTGCAGGCATTTAAATGGCCGCATATCGATACAGGCCACGGTCTGTGCGGATGCACACCTCGCTCACGAAAAACTTGCTGACAAGCTTGGATTTGTCTTCAAGGAGCTGGTGACATCAGCAGGTCAACATGTTGTTGAAGGCATCTACCACATCCAGACTGTAAATTCTTATCACAGTCATTTAAAACGCTGGATTGGCGGCGTATTCCAAGGGGTTGCAACTCGTTACCTTCCCCATTATCTGGCCTGGAGGCGAGAACTGACGGCAGCAAAAAAATTAACTGTTGGCCGGTTGATCAGCAGAATTACTGAACATTGGTGCTTCCAACCATTAACGGTAACTTAGCCGTACTTCCATCTAAAAATTTCTTGCTGTATAAAGTTCATCGAATCGAACATCTTTATTCCTGAGTAGGAAGTTCTATCAAGACCAAGGAGTCGTAAAGTAGATGAATATCTTTGAAGAAGTTGTGCATCGTCTCAGCAGTAAAACCCGTATACGTTCACTGTTTAAAGATGTACACGCTGAAGATCTGGAGCGTATCATTTCCCGTCTGAACGATGTACTGACTGAGAAGCAGGAAGCTCGTGCCAAAGACGAAGAAAAGCGTAAGAAGAAGCAGGAAAGCGTAGAGGCCATCAAGCAGATTATGGCTGACCGTGGTGTTTCCCTGAATGATCTGGGTCTGGGTAATCTGGAACTGGATGAAACTGCACCGAAGCGTCGCAGAAATATTCAAAAGTACACCTTTGAATACGAGAACGAAGCTGGTGAGCTTATTAAGTGGGAAGGGGCCACTACGGGCCGCCTGCCACGTGATTTCCAGGCTTACCTGGAGCGCACTGGCAAGAAGCGTCTGGACTGCGCTTTGGAACAGATCGAAGAGTAAGCTTTATCAGATCGGTAGATTAAAAAGGGTCTTTCAGACCCTTTTTTATTCTTCATGAGTTTACCTGTCTGTTGGCCAATAAGGTTTAATTTAACCATTTACCAGTAACATCATGTTCACTTGTCTTGCGCTACAATTTGACGACGCTGGCCTGGCTGATTCTCGATAATGGAAATTCTCGATAAGGGAAAGTGGCATATAAACCGGCTGCCTTTGCCTGGATGACTACTGATACTTATACGACCTTCATGTCTTATTAAAACATGTTTGACAATCGCCAGTCCGAGACCAGTCCCTCCGGTTGCATGACTGCGGCTTTTATCCACACGGTAAAAACGTTCAGTTAATCTCGGGATGTGAACAGGGTCAATGCCAACGCCATTGTCTTGAACCATCAGGTGTCCACCTTCCTGATCCTGCCACCATTTCACCTGCACCCTTCCTCCGAATGGGGTATAACGGATAGCATTATAAATCAGGTTAGAAAAGGCACTGCGTAGCTCCATGGCATCACCCGTTAATGAGGCACCATCTTCGCATTCGAGTTGTAACTGGTGTTGATTTTCGCCACTCAATGCTTTGGCGTCATTCATTATTCCTGCAAGCAGGGGCTTGAGCCTGACTGACTGGCTGATTCTTTCCGGTTCAGTCGCTTCAAGGCGTGAAAGCAATAAAAGGTCTTCGATCAGGCGCTGCATTCTGGATGCCTGCTCCTGCATTTGGTCAAAAGCACGCTTAAAGATGGGCGGTGTATCAGGATTCATTGCCATACCATCACTCACCGTCTCCAGATAGCCGGAAATGACCGTCAGTGGCGTTCTCAGTTCATGGGAAACATTGGCAACAAAATCGGTTCTCATGATTTCAAGTTGATGCAATCGAGTGACATCCCTGACCACTAGCAGTCGATTACCCTGACCATAAACAGTAATGGCAATTTGAAGTTGCCGGCTCTCGTGAACGGGTGAATCGATCTTAATTGGCTCTTTGCCGTGACTGTTTTCCATATAACGGGCAAATTTGGGGCTTCTGACCAGATTTGTCAGGGGTTGCCCCTGGTCATCAGGCATTTGCAGGCCCAGTAACTCTCCAGCAGCACGATTCCACCACTCAAGGGAACCACTCTGGTCAGCCATGATGATTCCGTCGTTTAATGCTGCCGTTGACTCCTGGATGCGTTCTATCACGCTGGAAAGTCGTTGCTTTGAACGGTTGTGTTTGCGCTGTATTCTATAAATACCATCAAAAATCTCACCCCATACGCTTGAGCTTTCGGGGGGATCCAGCTCTTTGTGAGCAGCCTCTTCAAGCCATATAAGCAATCGGTGAAGTTGGTGGTGGCTCCAGAAAAGATAGAATAATGTCGCAATAAAAAGCCCCAGAAAAATCTGGTCAGCCAGCCAGCCTGCAAGCAGGCCAATTGCAAGAATTGACACCATTCGACCAGTAAACCAGGATCGGATAGAGCTTGTCACATGTAATTCCGAAGTTTGTTTAGCGGATGACTATTTATCCTGCTCAACTTACCCTGCTCATCCTCTTACTGTTGTCTGAGGATGTCGAGGAAAACAGTTCAGATGTTGTTTTCAGTTACCGCAGCAAAATCTTGAGTCAGGTTATGACTTGGTGGAGAACCGGTAGCCTGTATCTCTAACGGTCTGAATGTAATGCTCATAGCCACTGCCCAGCGCTTTTCTCAGACGGCGAATATGGACATCAACCGTTCTTTCTTCAACGTACACATTGCCACCCCAGACCTGATCAAGCAACTGCCCACGGGAATAGGCACGCTCCTGATGAGTCAGGAAGAACTGCAGCAGCCGGTACTCAGTTGGTCCCATATCGGCAGGGTTACCATCAATACTGACCCGGTGGCTGACAGGGTCGAGTACCAGCCCTTTGACGACGATGGGTGATTGTTCAGCGATACCCTGAGTTCTGCGCAGTACGGCCTTTAGTCGGGCAGCAAGTTCACGGGGAGAGAAAGGCTTGGTGATGTAATCATCCGCACCGGTTTCCAGTCCCTGGATTTTGTGGTCTTCTTCCCCTTTGGCTGTCAGCATAATAATGGGTATTTCTGCTGTCAGCTGGTCACGCTTGAGTCGCCTGGCCAGCTCGATACCAGAGATATCCGGTAGCATCCAGTCCAGCAGGATCAAATCAGGTCTGTTATCAACCACCAATGAGTGCGCCTGTTTTGCATCAGCGGCTTCCAGGCACTGGTAGCCACCCATTTCCAGAGCCATGGCGACCATTTCCCTGATGGGTGCTTCATCATCCACAATTAGAATTGTTTTGCCAGACATGAGAATGCCCCAAGGTTGAATGAGTGCAGATTGCTTTGATAGCTATTTATCTATATGTCAGATATTACAGCGAGGGAATGTTACAGAAAAATGACGCTGAGGAACATTTGATGAAACTTTGGCCAATGCATTTGGAATAGCTCGCATTGGCCTGTGGCTGTTACTCTTTCGTCATAGAGAGTCATCATAGAGAGTCGTCATAGCGAGCAGGCGAAACCGAGAAACAAGGCAGCACCAACCCAGTGATTAGCAAGAAAGGCTTTGAAACAAGGACCCCTTTCCCGGTTGCGGGTTAACCATTGCTGGTGGATAAAGCCCGCAGCGGCAACAACAAGGCTTAAATAGAATGGCCAGGCTAATTGAAGCTGTAACCCGATCATCAGCAGGGCTATCAGGGTAAAAGTCTGGAAGCAGCCAATCAGCAGATTGTCCATTTCGCCAAATAAAATAGCCGTAGACTTAATGCCGATCTGCAAATCATCGTCTCTATCCACCATGGCATACTGAGTATCGTAGGCGACAGTCCATAACAGATTAGCGGTAAACAACAGCCATGTCTGAGTTGTCAACGTGCCGATCTCGGCTGCAAATGCCATGGGGATGGACCAGCCAAATGCAGCACCCAGGACCACTTGAGGCAGATAAGTGTGTCGTTTGGCAAAGGGATAGGCTGAGGCAAGTAGCAGGGCGGCAAAGGATAAATAGATGGTCAGGGTATTGGTGGTCAGTACCAGTAGGAAGGCAACTAAAAACAGGCAGGCAGCGAATACCAGGGCTTCTTTTGGGGTAATTTTTCTGGTCACCAATGGGCGCTGGTGGGTTCGTTTTACCTGACCATCAAAATGTCGGTCAGCGTAATCATTAATAACACAGCCTGCACTTCGAGTCAGAATGGCGCCCAGAATGAAAACCACAAGATTATGAACAGTGGGTGTACCCTCGGCTGCAAGCCAGAGTGCCCAGAGCGTTGGCCATAGCAGTAAATAAATGCCAATAGGGCGATCAAGGCGAGCCAGTTGAATAAAGTCTATCCAGCGTGGCAGATGCTGATCCAGCAGCTCTTTACATTTATTAGCGCCTGTTATTATCGATTGTATAAATTTCATCTGCGCCCTTGGAATTTTGTGGTTTGAAATATAGTCAGGGCCTTCCAGCCGTTAAATTTTGTGCCGATAAACTTCTTGTAAAAAAGAGTATTAGCATCCTGGCTTCCTGATTCCAATGGCTATGTACCATGAAAATGCCGTTCACCCGGATTTCTGTTTTGTCTTCCTGGTTTGCATGATCGGCATTTTCCGTTCATGGCTGATAGTCCTTGTTCTGTCGGCCTGCCAGAGCAAATTGCTTACTGCAGGAGACTATCATGTTTGCAAAAGACTTACGCCCTCTTCAAGAACAACTTTTCAATCACGCCATCTACCAGAAAATTGATAGTCTGGAGAAGTTGTCGATCTTTATGGAAGCTCATGTATTTACAGTATGGGATTTTATGTCGCTGGCGAAAAGATTGCAGCTTGAGTTTACTTCCATGCAGCTACCCTGGGCGCCTGTTCCGGATGTTCGCTCTGCCCGCTTCATTAATGAAATCATTCTCTACGAAGAGACTGATAAGGATCTGAATGGCATACCCATGAGTCATCTGGAAATGTATCTTGCTGCCATGCGTGAAGTATCTGCAGACACCAGTAAAATCGAGCAGGTAATCTATAGCATTAAAACCGGTGTTCCCTGGCAGCAGGCCCTGGTTGTTGCCGAAGTACCGGAATACATTCAGGCATTTGTTTCGGATACGCTGAAGGTAGCCCAATATGGTTCGTTAACGGAAGTGACCAGTTATTTTCTTTTCGGACGTGAAGATGCCATCCCGGGGATGTTTTCTTCCCTGTTGAATCATTGGGACATCCCGCAAGAGTCTGTCCCGGCAATGACCTACTACCTGAACAGACATATTGACCTTGATGGGAATGAGCATGGCCCGGCAGCGGAGGGCCTGCTGAAACAGTGCATTAATGGGAACAAAACGGCAGAGGCATCGGCAGTTGTTATGGCTAAAGAAGCGATCTCATCACGAATCAGGTTTTGGGATGGCCTCGAGAAACAATTGGGTAAAGTCACAGCTGAAGAGCAGCAGGGTTCTGCTCATGAAGCAGAGACTATTTATGAGAATAACGCCTAAAGCTGCTCACGTTCAGGTAGAAAAACCTCACAAACAGAGATAGGTCTTTCCCTCAAATAAAACAGGGATCGTCTGGCCCAGGCGATTTCTGTGGCAAATTCAAAATCAAGGTATGCGTTAAATTGACTGGCTTTCATGTCGGTGACTTCAATCGGTCCGCGGCGCAGGTCGGGCTGACTGAAAATGTATTCACCCAGAGGCCTGTTTTCCAGTGCCAAAAGTGCTCTGTTTTCACCAGACAGACTTGACACAGGTAACACACTTCGGGCGAAAACAACCGGTTGACCTGAGCCAAATAGCAGAACTTCTCTTACGCTGGCATGCTGATCATCACAATTTAGAAAGGCTTTCTCTGATGGCTCAGGTTCCTGCCAATCATGGGAGATGACCCGGACAAAAAATTCATTGTTGTGTATTTGCTTCAGCCGTTGGGTGAGCGAGTGGTGATCCAGTATCATTTCACGAAGTGTGTTGGGAATCGCTTTGGCATCCTGAGCGGGCTGCCAGTTCAGTTCAGCAAAATCAGCAAAGGGCATCTGCAGTAAATCCTGCCTGGAGCCAAATAGTACCAATCGGAAGCACGACTGGAAGTGGCCCAGGATCTATCAGTCCAGTGTTGGGGTCAGTCAGGCAATAAACCTTCAAAACCCTCTACATACCAGTTCATGGAGAGGATATCACCATCATTCAGCGTTGTACCCTCTGAAGCATTATCATCTTTATCTCTATCTTTATGGAACCACACGACGTCTTGATGTGTCTTTCAAAAGTGGTAAATGTTTCTTATGCTGGCAATGTTTAATGTCAATCCTGGTTGATATATTTACCTGCTGAGTTCTTGAGATATTTTTTTGAGCACGAGACATACCAGAAATAAACAGTTTTCATCGGTGTGAGCCGGAGAGAGTTATGAAAAAGTGGCAGTGTATGATTTGTGGTTTTGTTTATGATGAGTCTGCAGGGTGGCCTGAAGATGGCATACCTGCCGGAACAGCCTGGGATGATGTCCCTGATGATTGGCTCTGCCCGGATTGTGGCGCAGGCAAAGCTGACTTTGAGATGATGGAAGTCAGTTAATTTATAGAAAAACATGAATTTCTGACAAAAATCCCGCAAACAGTTGGGCCAGACTATTGCCCTGAAGGCAGTGGTGCTTTAGTCTGTTTTTGTCTGTGAGTGGTAAGCCTGTAGTCAAGAGTTCGTGATGTCCTTGCTCAGGAAGCGAGAACCCTTGATTCAAGGGAAGAAACAAGAACAACAAAACGGAGTGTTTTCTCTATGCGTAAACCCGATCTGGTCAATGTAATCGCTGACGAAGCTGATATCAGCAAGGACAAGGCATCCCTGGCCCTTAATGCCATTCTTGAAGCCATCACCAGTGCCATGAAATCGGCGGACTCGGTAAGCCTGGTTGGCTTTGGTACCTTCGAACAGCGCAGCCGTTCAGCCCGTACCGGGAAAAATCCTCAAACCGGCGAAACCATCCAGATTAAGGCAAGTAAGACCGTTGCTTTCAAGCCAGGTAAAGCCCTGAAAGAAGCTGTAAACTGATAGATATCTATCTGGCCAGTTGCAATCGATGGACTTAATGACGTTTTGCAGGTGGCCACAACCGGTGGTCATAAAATGGTTAGCCTGATGCAGGTTTTACCATTTTCATGAATACTGTTTGCATTGCACAATACTCCAGAAAGCATTTTTCCATTGTCAGCTTTTTCAAGTTGCTCTATGGGAAAGTGTTTTCTTTTACTCTCTATAGAGTATGCTTTTAAGTTGGCAAAACCACATCAATATCAGTACCCCGAAATCCGCCATGAGTCATCTTCTATTAATCTTATTTTAAGTGGTTGACAGTCCACCCAGTGATCTCTAATATGCGCCGCATCGCTGAGTTGTTGGACGGCGATGACGATGCCCAGGTGGCGGAATTGGTAGACGCGCTAGCTTCAGGTGCTGGTGTGTGTTTAACGGTTCGTCGTTTTGTTTCCGGACTTTTGTCCTTGCAAAACAAATGGTTAAAGATTTTTGAAAGTAGATGGCAATTGTCGTTTCCTAAAAAGAGTCCTAAAACCACTGGCTAAAAAATAGTCTTGTTTTTTGAACGAAAGTTCAATAGAGTTCAGCAAAATTTTGACGATGCCCAGGTGGCGGAATTGGTAGACGCGCTAGCTTCAGGTGCTAGTATCCGAAAGGGTGTGGAAGTTCGAGTCTTCTCCTGGGCACCAATCATCGTTGAAAATCAGTAAGTTATAAGTGTATGCCCAGGTGGCGGAATTGGTAGACGCGCTAGCTTCAGGTGCTAGTAACTGTATGGTTGTGGAAGTTCGAGTCTTCTCCTGGGCACCAATTCTCAAAGATGTGTCGTGTAATTCACGGTAAAAAAAAACCGGACTTTCGCCCGGTGATGTCTTTTCTCATTTATCTTCATCCTTATTATCTCGTGCCCTGTACTTCCTGGGTTTTCCGGATATAGATTTTCTTCGCTTCCAGTGTTTTGTGGCCGGAGACCAGTCCTTCGTGGTCAGACACGCCTTTGGCTTTCAGATCATGAAAGTGCCACTTCTCGGCAATCAGTCCTTCATCTACCGCCCGGTTGATCAATTTCTGCCACTGGCTGTCCAGCGTGTTTTTGTGCATCTTCTGTCCCGGTGACATCTGGATGCCTTTTTTTGCGATCACATTGGGCGCACCGAACACGTATTCAAACTTTTCCCCGTTGTTGTAATCCTCCAGCAGCTGCAGTGCTTTTTTCAGCCTTGGTGTCCAGAGGGTAATTTCATCCAGTGATCCTTTGCCTCGTTTCAGCTGTATGCCTTTTTCTAACAGCTGATCCCGTTTCATATTGATCAGTTCGGAACGTCGTGCACGACAGATGTAGGCAAACTCCATCATCGCTTTCCAGAACGGGTTGGCCAGATAGTAAACGCAGGCGTAGTCCTCATCGCTGACATAGACATCCTGCCGATTCGGTCTTGGCAACGCTTCGCACTCCAGTGAAGGGTTAGGCGGAACGCCTTCCAAGTGGCTTCTGCCCCAGCTCCAGGCACTGGAGATCAGTTTGCGGGCAATGGCGACTGCGCCCAGTTTGTCGGAATATTTTTCATAGAACCGGTTCAACGATGGCGGGGTGATCAGCGCCAGCGGCACCTTGCCAAAAGTGCCGTAACCCTCTACGGGAAAACTTTTCACCTTTGGTGTATACAGCCTTTTGTTGTACTGCCAGTCCTTGCTCTGGTTTTTAAATTTTCGGGATTCCAGGTATTCATCCAGCAGCCAGCCCAATGTCTGGTCGGAGCTTTTCTCCAGGTTTTCAATGGCCATGTAGAGTTTGGACATGGCCATGGTTTCCGGTCCCAGTACAATCTCGGCACCGAATACATTCTTTTTGCCGACCCGTCCATGATACGGCTTATAGATGAAACGCCCTTTGTTGCGATAGACGCCTTCCGGCAACTGGGCATTCTCTTTATTACGTGGTCTTCCCATCAATACAGCTCCTACAGGAATTTGAGTGGTTGTTTTTTGGGTTGTTGAATGTCGGTGCCGATCAATGGCTGGTTAATGGCGGCGTAGGTGGTGACTACTTCGCCATTACGTCCGTAATAAAACGGTATCCGGTTTTGCACCATCCATTTGACCAGCGCCGCTTTTTGTTTAATGCCTGACCACGCCATCAGGTCAGGCTGGGAAATCAGCGCATCCATGTCGCATGCCCGTTAAAAGAATTTTAGAATGTCGTACCCCAATACCGGCTGGGCATTACTGGTGGTCAGTCGCTTACTGTTGCGGTTATGGAACAGGGTTTCCGTCGGGTCATACATCAGACCGTACTGCCAGCCTTTATCGGTGAGCAGGTACTTGCCTCGTTTGCCCTGACCCGTCCATTTGATGAGCCGGTGTTTTTCCAGTACCTCCACCACATGCTGACGGCTCCGTCCAATAAATTCGCCCAGCTCCACCAGGGAGAAGTAATCGTCCAACTCGTAGCGGTTGCGTTTGCGCTTCTGTTTTCTTTGAATGGGGTTTTCATCGGTCTCAGAGCCAACTATTTCCGGCTCAGAATCAGAATAGCGGGCATCATGATCGATCGATTCAGTTTTGGATTCCTCGGGAAGAGTCGGTTGCAAACGTTCCAGTACAGCCTGATACCACTTCACCTGTTTAACCGGCGAACCGCTGTTATGGGCTTTCCCTGTATCAAGAATTTCGCACAGAGGCTGGCCCTGATCGGTGGGTACCCACAGGTTGTCAACTTTGATCTGGTATCCGGCCGCTTCCAGTAACTTGTTCACCTGCCGAGGATCTTGAGGCGGTGTCATCATCTGGCCAAGCTGGGTGGGCGTAAACGTCATGGCCTGAACCGGTGCCACCAGTTGCTTCTGGCCCATGGCTTCCAGAGGTGAGAAACCGATCTGGCTTTTCAGTAATCGGTCTGCAGAGAGCAGTTTCTGGTTTCCGGAAAAACCCAGTGCCTCGACAAATGCCATGGCCCTCAGAGAAGTGGCCATGTTCTTTTCAAGCATGGCCTGGGGTGTGGATAACTCCGGCTCTTCGGTTTGCACTGCTTTCAAGTGAACTCTGGGACTCGCCTTGCCCGATTCCAGATTGTCCCAACGCAATACCAGGTCGGCGCAATAGTTTCCATCGATGGATGCCATGGCGGTGATGCTGTCGAGTCGATCCAGTAACAGATGTTCCACAAACTGCCCTGAAACCCCCTGTTTAGGCCTCTCCTCAATGTGAGGAGAGGCAATTGCACCCTCTTTTGCCAGTCTTTCGATGGTACGTTTCACGTTGTCCGACCGCTTGCCAGCCACATTGGCGATCTCAATATGAGACATTTTCAGTTCGGTACCGGGCAGCATAGGGCTGTGGGTGTGCTCGGAAGCGGTCAGCATTTTAGCGTCCATGGTCAACTTTCCTTTTTGTGGTGTGGATAACTTTACTGTTCAGTTTTTCCACAGGTGCTTTGGGGAACTGCTATTGAAAAAGAGAGCCCTTTAAAATGGGATGGAGTCGTCGTAGGATTCATACTGCTGTGCATGCACAGGCTGTTGGGCATGACCACCCTCCCGGGCAGTGGCGTACTGGTTTTGATGTGTGCCTGGTTGTGACTGATAGTTCTGAGGCTGAGCCTGCTGGGCATTGGGGTTCTTTTCCAGAAACAGCAGCTTGCCGTTGTACCCGCTGTACACGACTTCAGTCTGGTAGCGATCCTGACCATTCTGGTCTTGCCATTTACGGGTCTGCAGTTGGCCTTCGATCAGGACTCGGTGGCCTTTACCCAGGTACTGAGCCGCCAGTTCCGCAGGCTTGCCGTAGAGAACCACCCGATGCCATTCGGTTCGGGTCTGCTTCTGGCCATCTTTATTCCAGCTCTCTTCGGTGGCGATGGAGAGAATAGTAACGGCATTGCCATTGGCGGTAGCTTTGCAGTCCGGGTCTTTGCCCAGTCTGCCAATCAGGGTGACACGGTTCATGGATGCGGCCATCAGGCGATCTCCTTTTCTTCTGGTTGTAGAGAGCGTTGTTTTGCGGGGGTGATTATTTCGGCGCGGCGGATAATCAGTTCGATACGGTATTCGTTGCCGTTGTGGTCAAAGCGGTAGCCGTCCAGCGCACCTTTGCCGAGCCAATGTTCCATGCTGTGGATATCGTCGGTCAGGATCTCTTCGGTGACTTCACCATCGGTGTAAAGCAGGTCCGGTTGGTCTTCGGTTTTTTCAGGTTCTGTTACCGGTTCGGGTTCGCTGGCTGCTGTCTTTTGTTGAGCTTCCTGATTCAGTCGCACTTCAATAATGGCCATCAGGTCAGACTGCTCTTTATGAAGAAGCACATCCAGATCCGGAAAGAGGTAATCTTTATCCACCGCCATTGTCCGGTACACGGCCAGATTGTTTTTTACCGCTTGTGCAAGTTGCTTCTGTTCGATCCGTGCCTGTGCCAAGCGGTCATTCACCGCTGACTGCATACTGGTGACACTCTTTTTCCCTTTGATCACTTCCTGAAAATCAGCAGGCGTTACCACGGCAGCGATCCAGCCGGGCGTAAGTTCGGTATTGATCACCTGACGCTGTTTTTCCAAGGTGGTGACGGCTTCCAGGACGATACTGTCCTTGATGTGCTGCTTCTGATGTTTGACCTGCTTATCCAGAGACTTCCGTTTGGTAGCCATGGCTTCGGTCAGATGATCAATGCGGGTGAAGAGTCGGGCGATGTCCGGTACCTGGGCAAGGGCTGTCTCCTTACCGTCTTTCAACTTCGTTTCTGTCTTTTTGAAAAACGTAACTATTCAGCACTGAGCAAAGGCATATTACAGTAATTCCGAACAGCTCTATGAAGTGATTGATATATGTCCATTCCCTGTTTTCTGGCAGACGACAAATAGCTGCGAATCCGTGCAAACATAGAACCACCGTCTGCACTCCTGAAGCAGCCTGAGATTTTCTGCTTTAACTTGGCCATTCGAACATCCCGCTCACTGCCATTGTTATCGAAGGGAATGGTAAAATCTGACATGAAGCGCAGTGTCTCAGCCTTGAACTCAGTGAGTCGTTTGAAGAGATTGTAAGCTTTAGTATTCTTGACTTTCTTGCGCTTAAGCTCCTCTCGTTGCTTCTCCATATAGACGACTTCTTTCATTAGAGCCCGCTGAAGCAACCGGTCATAAATCTTCTCGATTCGTTCACAGACAACACTTGGCATCTGTAGCATACCTATGGTCTTAAAGCCCTTGCAGTAATGCCAGGAAAGCCTCAGTAGCTTCATCAATCGCAACGCCAGTTGATTGCTGTCCCTATCAACAACACCCAAAAGCTCCCTCAGGTGATGGGCATTGCAAAGTACGTGAGTTGCCGCATATGCAAAATAGGATTTCCAATGATCATGAACCAGAACGCCTGCAAATGTTAGCAGTATGCCCATCGTGTCCATGGCCTCACGACCTCGCTTTTCAGACAAGTAGTAGAGCGTCCATTGTTCATCCCGCATAACGTGTAGCCAGTGCAAAGAGCCCTCGGCCCGCATACCCGTTTCATCGGCTCCGGCAACAGACGATTCCCGCAAGGCGTCACGAATAACCTCTTCAGTAGAAGCCAGATTTTCATAGGTTCTGGCCACAAAATTGGCGACAGTGCCTGCACTTACACTCATTTTATAGAGAGTATTAAAATACTCTGACACGCGCTTAAAAGGCAGGAAATGGTATTGGTTAAGATAGACGGCCATAGCCTGTGTGGCTGAGCCATATTGTGCGGCAGCGGTAACACCTTCCGGGAATTCAGCCTGATTCCGACAACCACAAGTGCAGATTTTTACTTCAGCTCTATGGGCCGTTACTTCAAATTCACCCGGTCTCCCTGGTTCAAACACCTGTCGTTCAATATATTTGACCGGCTCACTATCAAGAAGAGACGCCTGACATTTATTGCATTCTTTAACCGGAAGGTACTCAATATAGTCAGGGATATCGACCTGTTTAAGACAAGTGCCCTGATGCCCTTTCTTTCCACCGGCTTTATTACCAGAAGACTGTCTCAGACTTTTAGGATTGGGTTTTTCATCCGATGGATCGGTACCTTTATCTGCGGAAAGGTCGTCAGAATGATCTGGAGAATTACTGTTTTTACAAGGTTTTTGATAACCATCAGACGATGGCGGCTTGCTGCTGTTTTGACTGTTCTTGCCAACCTTTTCTTCCAATTCTCGACATCGCTCTTCCAGACAGGCAACTCTCATCCGCAGCTCTGCATTCTCTTTCAAGAGAATCTCAGCCGACATAGTTGCGGGTAGTTCTGGAATCATGCTGGCGAATATTGTGGAAAAATGGTGCTTAAGAGGATGGTATAAAAATCAGAAAATTCCAGATTTATGTGGGGGTGCTGAACAGTTACTGAAAAACTTCACCGCTGACTCGGCATCGGCAAAATCCTGATCCGTCACCAGCGCCGATTTGACGGAATCAATGCGCTTGGCAATCTGTTCTTCCAGTAGGTGCAGGTTGGAATCAATGACGGAACCGTCCAGCTGTACGACCAACGCTGTGGTGTCCTGAATCACTTCACCTTCCAGTGCCGGTACGGGAGCTTCCGGCTCAAAATTCTGCAGATCTTCCTGAAACTGTTGCCATCCGGCGATCAGGGCCTTACGACGATCACCGTGGGATTGGTAGTAGACATAATGGAAGTTGTCAGGAGTACCATCAGAGCTGACGAACAACACTCGTTCGGCACCGCTGACCAGTAGCTGGTGTTCCAGCTGCCAGTAGTAGGCAGGCTCGATACCTTCCCCTTCGATCTGGGCAACCAGCTTGTCATTCCAGAGTTTGTGTTCAAACAAAAGGTCTTCCATCATGGTCAGCCCATCAAAGCTGGCCAGCAGGGGAAGGCCGTCGATGGAGGTGATGCCAGTGGCGGGAAAGAGATCCGCTCCAACGATCTTTTCTGCCAATGGTCGGGCTTCTGTTTCGGCCTGATGTCCGGCATCAAACTTCTTCTGCTGAAATTCGGTGACCTCCGGGGTACTGCCGGTTTTCTTCTGGTGCAGCAGTTGGTCCCGGCTGATAAACGGACTGTCGCCCATCATGGCCGGTGCCTCGCTAGCGGTGAAATGGTTCTGGCGCAGGGCGAGCCATTCTGGCGTCCCCTGTTGAATATCGAGAATCTCCATTTAGTGGCCTCTGGGTTGGATATGGATGGCTTTCAGTTGTTGTATTTGCTGCGGGGTGGCTGGGGCTTTGGAGTTGATTTTGCGGATGATGCGCTCGGCACTCTGTTGGCCGGACTCAATGGATGCCCGCCACTCCGGTAGATGACGCTGGAAGTCTTTATCGGGGTAGTGGCTCTGAGTCTGCGGCTGGCTATCTCCATTCATATCCGGCACATAACCATCGGTGTCATCATCAGTGCAGGCCAGACCAAGAATGCCCACCAGTGTCTGACGCTTCAGATAAGTCACGGTAGAACCGATCTGCTGCAGTGCGCTTTTATTTCCAGTGGTATCCACAGGACCGGTGGCAGTGTTAGCAATGGAGTGGCCGGATAGATAACACAGATGGCAGGTAATGGTGATTGATGGCCCGTTCTGTTGTTGCTCGAACCAGTAGGTCAGACCGAACCGGTGAAGAACGGACCGCTGAACCGCCGCAACCACGTCATCAATAGAGGCGTAGGTGTACTCCATACGACCATTTTTTGTATTGAAAGCAGCACTCTTGCTTTTCTTCACCACCGGCATTTCCTGCTGAAACCGAGCAAAGGCTTCATTGAACTGCTGTCGTGCAACAATGGCCTGACTGTGTTCATACAGGCTCATGACCCGTTCCAATGTGTCGATGCTGGCATTCTGGGCAATGGCGGACTGCATGATCTGACCCACTTCCGACAGTGCAGAAGATTCAGGTTTATCCACAGGCAACACTTCTGTGGATTCAATTATTCCGGTTTTCTTTTTAGCTGGCATGGCGAAGGGCCTCGTCCCGTTGAATGCGGTTTCTGACGGCCAGCACCTGGTCAGCAATTTCCATTCGAAAACTCTTTTCCAGGGCTCTGGACAGTGTGTGGTGCAGTTCACACCAGGCGCGGAAATCAACAATCACGGCATCTGCCGTTTTCGGGTCTTTACGCCATGCGGCAATGTGATCCCGGATGACCCGGTAGATCTGGAGCACCGTCATATCCGGCGTGATGTTGCTGGCAATGCGATCTTTCAGGATGCATACCTTGCCGTAGTCGTAGGTGTACTGGTTGATGTTCAGCCAGTCGCTGATGCCGGTGATGACTGGCTCTTCCAGTCGGTTGATTTGGGTTTGATTAGCCACGGCAATAACCTCTTTTGCTGGCGTAGTTAATGACATCCCAGCCAGAAAGGCGGGCGTGTTCGTTGTCGTTGTTGCAGTCATGCACCAGCTGCTTCACGGCCAGCCAGCGGTAGCCCTGCATCGGGTGAAATTCTTCAAGGGTAAGAAAGGACAGGAAACTGCCCAGAGTCAGAACGCCAAAGCCGGTAATAACGACGGGCTTGTGATCTTCGATCTGTTCCTGAATATGAGCTTCAATCTGTTCCAGCTCAGACTCGATGGTCTCTTCAAAGGCTTCCCTGTCGTCAATGGCATTGAGGTGCCGGTTGAGATCACGGGTAACGGCGTCCATAAAGATTCCTTATTTTTGTAAATTAAATGCTTTTTTTTATTTATATATCTGCAAAGATAAACTTTGCAAATGATAAGGTATAATATATTTGCATTAGCTTTGGAGTATTAATAGTTTTTATGGATTGAAGGTTTTGGCTGCTATTGTCAGCTGGGATGCCTTGTTTTGTCAGATGGAGCCAGGGATGGATAACGTTGAGCAGTGGATTCAGTGTTTACCAGTGACTTTGCAGGTGGCGATCAATAATCAGAGAAGTTCCGAAAATGTCATTGCTTTTGTTAATTCGATACCCAAAAGCAAAGGGCGCCCCCGGTTCACCCGTCGAGGCAAATGCTACACACCAGCGACCACCAGGCGAGCCGAATATGAGGTTCAATGGGCGGCACGGCAGAAACAGGGAAAAATGCTGGCGGGGCCGGTGGGGGTTTTGGTGGTGGCGGTCTTCCCGATCCCAGCAAGCTGGTCAAAAAAGAAAAACGGAAAAGCGCAGGCCGGGTTGGTTCGTCCGGCGGTGAAGCCGGACTTTGACAATGTAGCCAAACTCTACTGTGATGCTCTGAATGGGATTCTCTGGGCAGACGACAAGCAAATTGTCGATGGCCGCTGCATCAAGGTGTATGGACAGCAGCCCGGTGTGCTGGTGATCGGCTGGCCGTTATAACAGGAAGCTGACACCCACGGCAGTGCCCTTGTAGATATCCTTGATATCTCCCGCGTAGTTAAGATCGAAATTGCCGTACAGCCGATTGATGAATCGCAGACTGTGTTGTGACTTGCTGATCGGTTGCCACTGGCGGAGTGAGAGTTCACCGTCGTGTTCTATCAGCAGGATTTTCCCGGGCTCCGGGGGAATCACAGTATCCACCTGAACTTTGGCACCTTTGGGAATGCTGATCGCCGTATCGGATGGGGTCTGGTTGACCATGGTGTCGTTTTCCAACCGTAACAGGAAGCTCTTGTGATCCGATTCAATAATGCAGATGGCTGACTCCGAGAGTACCTCCTGTCGTCTGTCATCGAGTTCATCAAAAAAAGTGCTCGCCTCATCCAGGCTGATGTAGGGCAGGGTTTTCGGATCTGGCAGATCTTCGCCGGTCTCCAACCAGTCAATGGAAACGCCAAGAAACTTAGCGATGGCGATTTTGTTATTCAGCTTCGGATTCCGGGCACCACTCATCCACAAACTGAATGTCCCTTCCGTACAACCCACGGCGCGGGCGATATCGACATTTTTCAGATTTTGTTCTTTCGCTTTGCTTTTGACCCGATCTGTCCAGTTTGTCACGTTCTTTTCCAATCGCTGTTATTCCATTATCCATAAGCAAAATAGTACACAGCTGGAAGCCATTAATTAAGGGCGAGTGTTCGCTTTAGATGAGTTTGGTTATTTGCAAGCAATCCAAAAGCAACGTAATCTTTCGATTATCTTTGCAAAAGAAATGTAAAGCGATAAAAACCAATCTTCAAGGAAAGATCTGATGAGTCAATCCCAACATCGTGCTCGGTTCAGAGCAACGGCCAGCCTCTTCGACCACACCGCAGGAGGTACACCATGATCCATACTGACGAACTGGGCATCTCCGACCAGCCGCAATGCTGGCAGGACATTCTGTGGCCACTGGCAGGACAGCCCGCCATGCCAACCTCGGCAACGCTCTATGAAGAGTTGTGTTGGGAAAATCCGGATATCGATGTGGGCGAACAGTTGTTGAAAGCGTTTCACTACATGATCGATCGCTGGGATCAGCCGGGCGAGGCAAAAAACGTGGTGATCTTCCTGAAAAAGTGGATGAGCCTGAATCAGAAGAATGCCCAGCAGGCGGCAAGGTATTTTCCAAAAGAAGCGCCAAAGCCTGGAGGTGGTCAGTGAAAACGTTTGGGAAAATTGAGAGCCAGTTCTGGGACACCATGCGTCATGAGGAACTCAGTGATCAGGGTAAGTTACTGGCTGCCTACCTGCTGACTTGTCAGTACGAAGAAACCACCAGTCTGAAGCAATATATCCTTCAGGAACTGAGCTGGGATATAGAAACTCTGTCGTATGCGCTTCAGGAGCTTAACGCAAAAGGGTTTGTCACCTGTCCGGATATTCCTGTGGATCTGCCTCTGAGCCAGTTTGTCACTGATCGTCTGACAACAGGAGGTCCGTGATGAGGGAGTTTGGCAAAGTCTCTGCCCGGTTCTGGGTCGATAGTGAAATGGAAACCCTCTCAGACGATGGCAAATTGTTGGCGCTGTACCTGTTGACGACCCATCATGGCAATCTTCTGGGCATTTTCAGGATGCCGATGGGGTATATCGCCACGGATCTTAAGTGGGATATGGAGAAAACGATTCAGACGTTTGACGAGCTGGAAACCAAACGTTTCGCCAAACGTTCGTCAAACGGTGACCTGATCGTCATCAATAACTACACGAAACACAACCGAACGGAAAACAATCGTCAACTTGACGCTCGTTTACGATTGGTTTTGACGCTTCCGGAAAACCTTGACGATCTGCTGCCGGAGGCGGCAAACGTCATTGACGGAATTATTCAGAAAGCCTGTGCTGGTGAGGGCTCCAGCGAAACGGAGCAGTTGCTCGAACAGATCCATACCCGATACATGCAACGTGAGGAAAAAGTTCGCCTAGAGAAAAGAGAAGAGAGAAGAGAGAAAAGAGAAGAGAGAAGTATTGATAAGATTTATGTCCGATCTGACGATCAGACGACCAAACGGCACGATTCGTCAGCTGAATCGTCACCCCTGCCGATGTTGAAAACCAAACCCTACGATTCGTACCCGGAGGATTTCATCGAATGGTGGAATCAGTACCCGAAACGGGAAGGTGACAAGGGGCACAAAAAACAGACTTTCGGTAAATACAAAAAACGGCTGGCTGATGGGCATAGCCCTGAGTCCCTGCTGGCCAACATCCTGAACTATGCCCGTTACTGCGACGAAACCGGAGCAACGGGTACCCAGTACGTGAAGACCACGGTCGTTTACCTGAACAACCCCGACAACCTGACCAACCAGTGGACGGTGAACTATGAAGCACGGCAGCGACATTCTGGAAAACTCAGCCTGGTTGAACAGGTCGAACAGGCCAACGCCCATATCCTCCAACCGGGAAGTCCAGGAGCCTTCAGCGGTACGAAAGCCTTCAGCGGGACGGAAGCCTTCAGCGGAGGGAATATCTACGACGTTGAGTCGGAAAGATCTGGTGATGCTGTTTTCGACCATGACGGCCCTGTTCGGCCAGAAGTGGACCAGTGCTTACGGTCTGGCTGACCGCAACGGCGAGTGGCAGAGAACGCTGAACGGGTTACACCCTCCCCAGCTGGAAATTGGTCTCAACCGTGTACGACTGGCCGGTGGCGAATGGCCTCCGACAGCGCCGGAGTTTCGCAAGCTCTGCCTGCCACTGCCGGAAGAATTGGGTTTGCCAACGCTGGCGAAAGCCTGGCAGGAAGCCAATGAGTACTCCCGGGCAATCCAGTCACCACGGCTGGAGCCACCGAGCGGTGTATCTCGCCGGGCGTGAGGCGGGCTGGCATGAGCTGAGAACCGCTGGGAATGCGGAGGAGTGCCGTAATGTGAAGCGTAAGTTTGGAGCGGCCTATCAGGAGCTGGTCAACCGTGAATGCCAGGGGCTTCCGCTGGAAGATCAGCTTGCCATCGAACACCAGTTTGATCCGGCGATTCACTCCAATCAGCTGGTCAGGGAGAGCATGGCCGAACAGGGCATTGACCCGCTGGATGGGCAGGGTGCGAGGCAGAAACTGATGGGAATGTTCTGATGAACGGGCTCAGGGATGGTGTGTGGCTGGCGGTGGTCTGGGTTGTGCTGGTGATGATGCTCTGCTGGCACTTTGCGGAGGCGGTCTGATGGCGGAGCTGGCATTGCAGAAAGTTGGGTCGCAGATGCTGGTCCCGGTATCCGACGATGACCAGCGATTTGTTCAGCAACTGAAGACCGGACAGGTGATTCGGGCAGAGTTTCGTAAAGCCCGTAACCCGCATTTTCACCGCAAGTTCTTTGCCCTGCTGAAGCTGGGTTTTGATTACTTTGAGCCGCAGCCATACCGGATGGAAGGAACGGATCAGTGGTTCACGCCGGAGAAAAACTTCGATGAGTTTCGTCGCTGGGTGACCGTTAAGGCGGGATTTTATGACGTAATCGGGTACCCGGATGGCGGTGTCCGGGTTCGTGCCAGAAGTCTGAAGTTTTCCAGCATGAGTCAGGAGCATTTTGAGCAGTTGTATTCCACGGCGCTGGATGTGTTGCTCCAGTATGTGCTTCATCCGGGGCGGGGCTGGAGTCGGCACAAGGTGGAAGCCCTGGTGGAAAGGTTTATCAACTTTGCGTAGGAGGGAAAGGAATCCATGAGATACCTGTCGTTATTTTCGGGGATTGAAGCGGCGACGGTCGCCTGGCATCCATTGGGGTGGACGCCGGTGGGTTTTGCCGAGATCGAACCGTTCCCCTGTGCCGTACTGGAACACCACTACCCCGATGTACCCAACCTTGGCGGGCGTGACGGAGATCACGGAAGCCATGATCAAGCAACTCGGCCCTATCGATCTGGTGGTGTTTGGCAGCCCCTGTCAGGACTTATCGGTGGCCGGTAAACGAAAAGGATTTGACGGTGAACGATCAGGACTCTTCTTCGCAGCAATACAGATTATTCGGTGGGCGCGCAAACACGGCAACTGCCGCTTTGCACTCTGGGAAAACGTGCCCGGTGCCTTCAGCAGTAACCAGGGCAAGGACTTTGCTGAAGTATTGCGATTACTTACTGGCACTGACCAGTCATGTGCAGAAAAGTGGCGCTACGCTGGAGTTTCATTCGGTAAGGAAGGGCTTGTTGAATGGCGGGTGTGTGATGCTCAATTTTATGGAGTACCCCAACGTCGTCGAAGGGTCTTTGCTCTGGCAGATTTTGGAGACTGGACCCGTCGGGAGCCGATTCTATTTGAGTCCGAAAGCCTGCTCCGGGATTCTGAACCGGGCGCAGAAGCGTGGGAAGAGCCTGCCTCCCCAGCTGGAAAAAGCATTGAGGCAAGGTGGCCTCACGGGAAACCTGAGTGCCTACGATATGACTGCCTTTGGTCAGTACGGCCCTGGTAAAACATCCTCGACGTTAAAGCAGCGGGATTACAAGGATGCCACGGATCTGGTGGTGTTTGAGCCCGGTGCCATGTCGCGGTTGGGTGGCCACTGGTCATCAGAGTTATCACCCTGTCTTCGTGCACATATGGGCGATAACCATCCGACCATCGCCTTCAATCCGAAAGATGATCCGGTTCATTCCGAAACCGTGGTCATGACGTTACAGGCACAGGGCAATGGTTTGAGTGCCGCCGTGGCGATACCAATTCATGATCAGGCTACTCGGCATTCGGGCAAGCGAGGAGAGCATCAGGACGGCAAAGGGAATGGTCTGGGCATCGGACAGCCCGGTGACCCCATGAACACATTAACTGCCGGTGATAAGCATGCGGTGGCCAGTACCTCCAGCGGTGAAGCTGAGTTAGCCATACGACGATTAACACCGGTTGAATGTGAACGTTTGCAGGGTTTTCCGGACGGGTACAGTGCTATCCCGTGGAAGAACAAACCGGCAGAAGAGTGCCCGGATGGCCCAAGGTACAAGGCTTTGGGTAACTCGATGGCTGTTCCGGTCATGCGCTGGATCGGAAATCGTATCCAGACTGCACTGAGTTAGGAGAACGCCATGTACTTTGCTTTGGAACCGGCCCTGATGCGGATCTTTGGAACGCCGGAGCTAATGATAAAAACGGCGAGCTGGCAACGGGATATTAACGCAGGTTATCGAAAGACCTCCATTGCTCCAGAGTATCGGAGTACCCGGGATGAGCGACTGGGTGATGATGGTATTAACAAGGGAGACCTGCGGGAAAGAATGCAGCCGGAACTCTTTGCCCTTCTGACGATTCGGTATGACGATAATCAGGCAAACCGTTCCAGTGCATGGTTACAGGTGGTTCATCTTTTCAGGAGCAATGAACGGATACCAAGGGCAATCCGCAAGAATCCGGTAATGCTTGCTCTCTATCTGATGTGGTTACTGCAGTATCCTGATATGCAGCAGAAGCGAGGCAAGGTTGAGATTACTGGAAAAAGCCGTAAGACACTTTACCGCTGGCGTATTGCCTGTGAGGACGTGTGCAGCGAATGGATCAGATTGGCAGAGGATCAGGCGGAGGAGTTGTTGGAAAAGGCAGGTGCTATTAGGTATGAAAATTAATGCGATTAAGAGCCGTTTCTGATTGTGACTACACTCTGATCAAACCATCGGACTAACAAGGAGCGGTAATGAAGAGTACCGAAGAGGCCAGTCAATTCTCTGTTAGACTGCCCCTTGATATTAGAATGCGTATGCAAAAATCTGCAAAACGAAAAGGGCGTTCATTGAATGCTGAAATTGTTACCCGTCTGAATTACATGCTAGATATGGAAGATGATGGTGATTGTACGCTTGGTGATGAAGTGTTTGATGTGGAGACTATAGGGAATTTAATGGATGAGTTAAAACGACTCAGATCACGTATTGAATATGTTTGCAGTGAACAATATCAGCATGATCTAGCAGATGCTGTGATAAATATCATTAAAAGTCGTTTTTAGTACTCTTGACTAAAAATGACCCACAAAGTACGGTAAAAGCTCAGGCTGGGAAAGTTCCAGATCATTCACTTCCCCGTTGCTTGAATCCTTCAAAGAAACTCGGCTCTCATCGCCGGGTTTTTAGTATCTGTCACTCCCAAACTGAACCACTATAAAAAAGGGGCTTCATGTTTCACTTTTCCGCTTCGTCCAGGCGACATTTGTCGACTTGGTACGCCCGGCATGGGCATGAACTGATGGGGTGAAAGTCCCCTGTGGGAGAACCTACATCTGACTGGCGGTAAAGACGCCTGCTGATGACAACCACTAGCTTAAGGCAAGTGCAGTCCCGCGAGGGGCTGTGCGGAGGCAGTCTGAGTGCAAAGGTGCGAGCCGACGTACAGAAATCGCATATAAGGCTGAGTCTCTGGGCGAGTGAGCCAAGGATCACAAAGCCCTATGGTTCGTGAGACACGGTAAATGCGGCGGTTGTGCACTGAAAGTTCATGTCCTTATCCGGGGAGATCTGTTCAACATGCGATTGGTAATTCCCAGCTCTCAGCCACTGGTTACAACAGGCTCGGCGAACAGGTCTCATCATCCTGTTCGAGCAAACCCGATGGCAACCAATAGCGCCAGCAGAGGTAACTCCGCGTGGTGATTGGACAGAAGTCAGCAGAGGCCATAGTAGCTGTACGACAGAAGCCATTAACGGATGGGAAGTCGTTAGCGAAGGGCCGAACATCGACGACAAAGAGGAGACTGATTCCCTCAAGGCGATGCAGCCGTCCGGCGACTCACCGTACTTGGCGACAGAATCTTTAACCAGCTTTGAACCATGATCTACTAAATTGCGTACTTGAACCGGCTAATCTGGCAAGTGCATGGAAACAGGTCAAAAGCAACAAGGGTGCTCCGGGTATTGATGGAGTCACTATTGAAGCTTATCCAGACTTTGCCAAACAGCATTGGCCTTCAGTGCGTCAAGCCTTATTGGACGGAACCTACCAGCCATCACCCGTGCGCCGACATGTTATAGAAAAGCCGGACGGCGGTGAGCGTTTGCTGGGAATCCCTACCGTGATGGATAGGGTCATACAGCAGGCCATTGTGCAGGTGCTGACCCCTGTCTTTGATCCGGGTTTCTCTCCAAACAGCTTCGGCTACCGACCGGGACGGTCAGCACACGACGGAGTCCGTCAGGTTAAGCAGTTGATCAACCGGGGGCTTCATTACGCTGTTGACGTTGATCTGAGTAAATTCTTTGATACGGTTAATCACGACGTTTTGATGTCGAGGGTCTCCCGTAAGGTCCGCGACAAACGCCTTCTGAAACTGATTGGTAGCTACCTGCGCTCCGGTGTCATGATTGAGGGCAATGTCTACCCGACCAGGGTTGGCATGCCACAGGGTGGGCCTTTATCACCCTTGCTGTCTAATGTGGTCCTCGACGAACTCGACAAGGAGCTTGAATATCGGGGTCATTGCTTTGCAAGATACTGTGATGATTTTGTGATTCTCGTCAAAAGTCAGCGTGCAGGGGATCGGGTGATGCACAGCATTACCCAATTCATTGAACGCAAATTGAAACTGAAGATTAACTCCCGGAAAAGTAAAGTTGTGAAAGCAACAGAAAGCGAATTCCTGAGTTTCACCTTCACAGGGAAGAAAGTTCGCTGGGCCCAGAAGTGTCTGGACCGATTCAAATACCGGATACTCAAGTTGACCAGTCGTCGCTGGGGTGTCTCAATGCAACATCGGTTACGCAAATTGGCACAATATATCCGGGGTTGGATGGGGTATTTCCGGTTATCGGAATATCACCGACCAATTCCCCTGCTGGATCAATGGATACGTCGGCGAATCCGTTGCTGCTTTCTGAAGCAATGGCGCAAGCCGAAAACCCGTTTTAAGAATCTGGTCAGGTTAGGCGTTGATAAAATTAACGCCGCCAAGATCGCAGCCAGCAGCAAAGGGTATTACCGTCTGAGTAAAACCTATGCGGTACAACAGGCACTGAATAACAGTTACCTCGCGAAAATTGGGCTTGTTTCATTGAAAGACTTATGGATCAGGTTTCACCATCATCGTTGAACCGCCCGGTGCGGACCCGCATGCCGGGTGCTGTGGGGAGGGCTGGAGAAAGACCGGCCCTTACCCGATTGATGAGCGGCTTCAGCGCGTGTTCAATAAGGTGATTGAGCATTACGACTGTACGATTATTTGTGGTCATCGGGAATGAGGCAGCCCAGACGCTGGCGTTTGAAAGTGGTAAATCGGAATTGCAGTGGCCTGACAGTAATCATAACGAGCTGCCCAGTAAGGCGGTGGATGTGATGGCCTATCCCATTAACTGGTTTGATTATCAACGAGCGGCACACTTTGCCGGTTTTGTTCTGGGTATTGCCCAGGGGGATGGGCATCAAACTGCGCTGGGGTGGTGACTGGGATCGGGATGGTGAAATCAGGGATCACCGGTTTAAGGATTACCCACACTTCGAGCTGGTGGACGATGATTAAACTGAACCCGATGGCAGGGGTAGCCAAAGAGCTGATGGGTGGACTTGATGCTTTGTTCACATCCGATGAAGAGCGGGCCAAAGCTGAATCCTCGTTGAATCATCAGTTGCAGCAACCCCATATCCTGCAGGCAATGGCCAACATTGAAGAAGCCAAACATCCCTCGGTCTTTGTCTCTGGCTGGCGGCCTGCACTGGGTTGGCTCTGTGTATTGATTCTTGCCTGGACCTGGATTGTTCGTGATGTAGTGATCATCGGTTTGATGCTTGTGGATAAAGCCGAAGTGGTTCAGCAGTTACCCACAGCGGACACCAGCACGGTGATTACTTTACTGCTTTGTTTGCTGGGCTTGGGAGGTGCCCGGACCTTGGAAAAGCTGAAGGGCGTGGCAAGGAGATAGCCATGGCAGACGAAGAACGGTTCAACCGGATCGAGCAGAAGCTGGATGGCATTACCCAGATCCTGCAGACCCTGGCCAAACACGATGAGCGCATGGTGAACCTTGCTCTTCGGGAAAAGCGCAGTGAAGAACGGCTGGACACCATTGAGAAAGCCGTGCTGAAGAACTCCACCATCAGCAGCGTGATTCAGTGGATCGCGGCCACCACCACGGCAGGCATCATCGCCTTTGCCATCAAGCAGTTTTTTTGACCATGGCCAACCACAGCAAATACAAGCTGGAAATGTGCGAGCAGGTGAAGGCACTGATGAGCACCGGTTTAAGCCGGAAAGCGACCGCTACGGAGATGGGGATCAGCTACAACACATTTCTGTCGTACATCGATAAGCATGAGGAATTTGCTGAAGCTGTGACCCAGGCAGATGTGCTGGCTGAGGTGTTCTGGGAAGAGAAGTACATGCAGGGAGCGCTGGGTATGAACAAGGATGTCTCCCCCGCCATGCTGATCATGTACATGAAAAACCGTTACCACTGGCGGGATCGCCATGAGCAGACCGTGGTAGCGGAAAAGATACCGACGCTGGACGAATGGCTGGAAGAAAAGGACGGGTAGCTCCCGGTAAAAAGCCTGCCAGGGAGCGGCTGCTCACCGAGTTTCCGTTCTATGCTCGCAAATGCCTGAAGATCCGCACCAAAAGCGCCAGAGTGATTCGCTTTCAGCTGAACAAGGCTCAGCGGTACCTGGACAGCCGGATCGAAGACCAGAGAAGGCGCACCGGCAAAGTAAGAATTGTGGTGCTTAAGGGCAGACAACAGGGCTGCTCCACCTATACTGAAGGCCGCTTTTACTGGCTGGTGAGCAATCGCAAGGGGTTGCGGGCTTATATCCTGACCCATGAAGCGGATGCCACCGCCAATCTGTTTGATATGGTGCAGCGGTATCACGACAATCAGCCCCCGTTTACCCAGAGGGATCTGAAGAATAAGAGCTCCAAACTGTTGGAGTTCTATCACGACTCCGGGTATCGGGTAGGCACCGCTGGCAATAAAGGAGCCGGTCGTTCATCCACGGCACAGCTGTTTCATGGATCGGAAGTGGCGTTCTGGCCCAATGCGGATGAACACCTGGCGGGTGTATTACAGGCAGTACCCAATGAAAATAATACCGAAGTTATTCTGGAAAGCACTGCTAATGGCGTCGGTGGTGTGTTTTATGATTATGTTATGGACGCTGATGCTGGGCGCGGTGATTTTGAACTGGTGTTTATACCTTGGTTCTGGCAGGACGAGTACCGCAGCGAAGTCCCCGCCGACTTCACGGCCGACACCGACGAACGATACCTGAAGCAGCAGTATGACCTGGATGATCAACAGCTCCAGTGGCGTCGCCAGAAAATCTATGAGCTGAAATCCGAAGACAAATTTAAACAGGAATACCCCTGCAATATCCAGGAGGCGTTTCTGTTTTCCGGTCGCCCGGTGTTTGATCCCAAACACACCGAAGCGGCCAAAGTCGAGTGTTACTCCCCAACCCAGTCCATTGAACTGACCCCCAACGGCATCAACCGGCACAAGCCGGGTTTGCTGCAGATCTGGGAGCATCCCAAACCTGCTACCCAGTATGTGGTGGGATCGGATGTGGCGGAAGGGCTGGCACCGGCCAATGACCAGCACAAGCACGGTGATTACTCAACCATCGACGTGTGTGACCGTGACGGCTATCAGGTGGCGCACTGGCATGGGCATGTAGCTCCGGACGATCTGGGCAAGATGCTTAATCACCTGGGGCGTTACTACCACAATGCCCTGATCGGCGTGGAGAGGAATAACCACGGTCTCACCACCCTGACCAAACTGAAAGACCTGAAGTACCCCAATCTCTACATGGAAACCACCGTGGACCAGCGAAGCCAGAAGCGCACCAAACGCCTCGGCTGGCAGACCACCACGAAATCCAAGCCACTGATGATCGACCACCTCGCCGCCTTACTGCGGGATGGTGAGAGTGGTATCTGCAACAAGGACACCGTCGCCGAGTGCCAGACCTACGTCATCGAAGACAACGGCGCCACTAATGCCCAGGAAGGCTGCTTCGATGATCGGGTGATCAGCTACGCCATCGCCCAGCAGATGGTGCTCAAACTTCCACGACGGAAGATCAATATCAACGAGCTGAGGTATCGCTCGCCAGGAAAGTCAGCCTACTGATGGAACGGACAATCATTCTTGGCTCTTGTAGGATTTCAGACTGCTACTGGGTTGAACATTGCTGAAGCCCTTTATCTACAAAGGTTGTCAGCATATTGTCCGGTAATGTTGCCCAATCCTTGTTTTTCGTGACCTACAGTCAGTTTTCACTGTAGAGCAGTTCGTAATCAAAATAGAGCCTCATTCTTTTTACCCAGCAGATGGTAGGGAGCTGGCCAGCCATTATGGCCGGACATCGCCTTGAATGGCAGCGACGCAGAGGCAAGAAGGTCAAGTGATGGAACACGGACTGGTAATGGTCGCTACCCCGGATGAGGTGACTCAAGCTGAGATGAACTCTTCTCTGGACAAAGAACGTCGTGAACAGGCCGTGCGGGATGCCTTTGCCGCTGACCTGCAAAGCCGCTGGCAGGGATACCGGGAAGCCCGGCGGGAAGTGGAAGACGAGTGGCTGGAAGCGCTCCGTGCGGTAAAGGGTGAATACGGTTCCGAGCAAGAAAAGGTGATGGAAGAGCAGCAGGCGTTAAGCCGGGTGTTTATCAAGATCACCGCCACCAAGGTCAATGCCGCTTATTCTCGACTGGTGGATCTGCTGTTTCAAAACGTGGACAGTTTCTGGGATATTGTGCCCAGCCCAATGGCCGACATTCCGGCGTCGATTAAACGACAGATCCGTATGATGGCCATTCAGGAACTGCTCCCCTATCGACTTGATCCCCACACCCGTAACCAACTCATCCAGGAACGAAACGATGAGATGGAACGGGCACTGATGGCCGAAGCACTGGAACGCGCCAACGAAGCCGCTATGAAAATGAAGCGGTTGATCAAGGACTACCTGATCAATGCCAACGCGCTCACCGAAATAAAAAAGATGGTGAAGGAGCAAGTCACCCTTGGCACTGGCTGTATCAAGGTGGCCACGTTGAATATCCGTAACCATGAGAAGTGGGAGAGCGAGGGTGATGAGTGGAAACTGATCGAGCGCCAGAGCATTGAGCCGGATATTGAATGGGCCAGTGTCTTTGATCTGTTTCCCGATCCCTATTCCCACGATCCCGGCAAGCCCAACGATCTGTTCCGCCGCCATGTGCTGACCAAACATGAGCTACGGGAACTGGCAGGCAGTCACGGTTTTGAGACCGAGACCATTCACGCCATTCTGATGGAGTCTCCCCAGGGGAACCATGTCCCTGAAGATTACGAACGGGAGCTGCGTAATATCAACGACAACGATGAGCAGCATGTGACACCCAACCGTTTTGATGTCCTCGAGTACTGGGGGCCGGTGGATGGCCAGCAGCTGCAGGAGTATGGGGTTGGTGATATTGATGAGCAGGCCGAGTACCAGGCCAACATCTGGATCTGCGATGGCCGGATGATCATGGCACGGCTCAACCCGTTGAAGCCGGAAGCGATCCCCTACAAGTTTGTTCCCTACGAAAGTGTGCTGCACCGGTTCTGGGGCATCGGCATCCCCTATATGATGAACGATAGCCAGGATGTGATGAACTCCACTGGCCGGGCGCTGCTGGACAATGCCGCCCTCACCGCTGGCCCCATGTTTCAGATGGATGTGAGCAAATTTCCGGAAGGCATGAGCCTGGAAGATGCCAAGAAAATTTACCCCTACCGACTCTGGTTTTATGACGGTGAAGCCGGTGAAGGTCCGATGATTCAGGCCATCAATATCCAGAGCAACCAGAAAGACCTGTCCGGCATCTTTGAACTGTTCCGACGGTTTGCGGATGAAGAAACGTCCCTTCCCAGTTACACCCATGGCGAACAGACCCAGAGCCTGAACAAGACCGCCAGCGGCATGAGCATGCTGATGACTGCTGCCAATGTGGCTCTGAAAAGCGTGGTGAAAAACATTGACGACTACGCCACAGTCCCCCTGATCGATAGCCTGTTTAATTTCGCCATGCGCTGGAGTGACAGTGAAGACGCCAAGCGAGGCGATCTGGATGTGGTAGCGATGGGCAGTGCGGCACTGGTGGCCAAAGAGCTGCAATCGGAACGGATGATGAATGCCCTGAATGTCAGTATGAACCCGGTACTGGGGCCGATGACTGACCACCGCTATCTCTATAACGAATACCTGAAGTCCTTGGATATTGACACCGATAAGGCACTGCGACCGGAGGAAGAACTCTATGCACAACCTGATGCACATGAGCAGGGAGGAAGCGGAGGCGATCAGCGCCCTGGTCAATCAGGCCAGCTATCAGGAAATGAAAGCGTACCTCGTCCGTCGCAAAACCTTACTGTTGGACAAGCTGGTCCGCGCATCGGAGGTAAAGGATATCCGGCGGTTGCAGGGCCGGATCAACGAACTGGATGACATTATTTATCTGCCCAAGCGGGCTGACCGGGTGATAAACCCGAACGAATAAGTCAGATTTTAGGGGCTGTGCGGATAAAGTATTTACTAGCTATACTTACTATTAGTATTAACGGAGGTGGGTATGGCTAAAACTCGAACAACTGTCACCATTGATGAAGACCTGCTTGCAGAAGCCCGGTCGCTACCGGTACCGCCATTGTCCAACCTGTTTGAAGAATCCGTCAGGGCTGCGGTGAAAAAAGCCCGTGAGCAGCAATGGCTTGAAGAAAACCGGGAAGCGATTGCCGAATACAACAAACGGATAGAAAAGGAAGGCACATTTAGCGAGAAGTACGGAGCCTGGCGTGATGAATCAGTATGATGTTTATCAACTGGACCATCTTAAAGTGGTGGTTCTGCAGCACCCCTTTGTACAAACACCTACCGTGGTGGTGGCCCCGTTACTCACTACAGAGCAGGTTGTCAGGCCCCTGACAGGGTTGATGCCTGCTGTGGGGTTGAATGGCACAACGATGGTTATTGATTTACCGGCACTGGCCGCTATCAAGCGAACACTGTTACGCAAGTGTATCGCTAACCTGGACAAGGACCGGCTAACTATAGTGTCGGCAATGGATTTATTGTTCAGCGGATTTTAGATGCAACGAATTTAAGTAACGCGAACCGCCTGATCTGGCGGCTTTTTTATGCCCAGAGATGGGTGGTAGGCCGGGAATGCACAACACAACTGCGTGGATGCAGGAGTTAGCGCAATGAAAGGAGCAGTTGCCGAGGTGCAATTCCCGGTTAATGCCTGAAAGAACATGGACAAGCCCCGAGCCCCACGGACTTTCACAGGCGCAACCAACGTGGACAAGCCAGAGCCCTCAGGGGTTCAGAGTGCCCCACAGGGAGAGTGAAGATGGCCATTGATGCCGAAAAACTGGATCAGGAAACCGATGCCGAACTGGCAGCCCTTATGGGTCTGACTACGGACGCCCCTGCCGCTTTTGCAGAGCAAGAGGACGAGCAGGACAAGCAAACCGATCAGAACCCGCCCGCTGATGAGCTGTCTCTTGATCACAAATAGCTACCTTGTTCTATCATTTCTCACTGATAAAACAGGTCATGCTTCCACTTTCTCCTAAACCATGGTCAGAACTAACTTTTGGATGTGCTGATTTGGGCGATACTCGACGTACAAAACGACTTGTCAAAGTTGCTGCCGAGCTTTCAGCTCATACCGGTAATTCTTTGTCATCTTCATGCGAAGGTTATACCGCACTGGTAACTGGAGCTTACCGGCTGATTGAGAATGAGGCCGTAAAGCCTGAAGCAATAGCTGAGGCAGGCTTTCAGGCAACTGCCAAAATAGCGAGACAGTCTCGCCTACTTCTGGCTCTCGAAGATACAACAACCCTGGGTTATAAACATGCTGTCAGATCCGAGCTTGGTGATCTTGGAGGTCCTGAAGGCTCTAAAACCAGAGGATTCCACGTCCACTCTGTCTTCTTGGTTGATGCGGATACAGAGCGAAGCATTGGGCTTATTGATCAAGAACGATGGGTTAGAGAGGACGTTCAGCGGGGGAAAAAGAACCAACGTCGTCAGCTACCTTACGAGGGAAAGGAAAGCTTTAAGTGGCAAAGAGCCTCTGAAAACACAGAACAAAGGATGGGGGGTAAAATGCCTGACATCATCAGTGTTTGCGACCGGGAGGCGGATATATACGAATATATGCACTACAAACTGGATAACCGACAGCGGTTTGTTGTAAGAGCTACACAAAACAGAATCCTGGTAGATGGCGAACTCTTATTATTTGATTCCTTAGCTCAGACTGAAGTGTTGGGGAAATATACGATAGTGGTTCCTCAAAAAGGAGGTAGAAAGAAGCGAAAGGCAACGCTGCAGGTCAAAAGAAAGAAGATGACAATACAGGCGCCGCAAAGGCCAGGCGGCAGGCCGGAACCGGTAACTATGAATATTGTGTCGGCTGAAGAGATTGGCAATGACTCCGAAGACCGTTTGCACTGGGTACTATTGACAACTGAAGATATTGAAACATTCGAAGACTGTCGCTCTATCATTCGATTTTACGAGCTCCGATGGCGAATAGAAGAGTTCCACAAGGCTTGGAAATCGGGAGCAGGAGTAGAAAGGCTTCGTCTGCAATCTCCGGATAACATTGAACGACTTGCGGTCATATTAATGTTTGTCGCTGTCAGACTAATGCAAATCCGTGAAGCATTAATGTTACCGAATGACAGGCAGCACAAAGACAGAAAGCTTTGGAGTGAAAAAACACTCGCGAATGAGGTGGTCAGTGATGATGAATGGCAGGTTCTCTGGCTAACCTATGAAAAAAAAGCGTTGCCCGATAAGCCGCCAACAGTCACTTGGCTGCTTCAAACGATTGCTCGGCTTGGTGGTTGGGGTGATTCAAAGCATACAGGGCAGCCCGGCTGGTTAGTGGTATGGGAAGGCTGGGCGAAATTGCAGGATCGGGTAAAAACCTGGCAGATAGCCCGGCAGTTCAGCGCTGGAGAGATGTGATCAAGAGTCAGGCTGATGAGCTACCCCCGCCACCCGAACCGGAGTCGGACGCTGATGACGAACCGTCAGAGCCGCCTGCTCCAGCATCCAATCACGATAACGGTGAAGACTGGCAGGACAAGTACACCAAGGCGGAAGAGTCCCGCAAGAATGCCCATGCCCTGATGACCCAGGCCACCCAGAAAGCCGCTGATCTGGAGCGAAGCAATACCGAGCTTCAGCAGCAGATGGCGCTGCTGAAGGCCAAGGTGGATCTGCTCAGTCAGCAGGGTACCGCTCAGCCAAACAGTGAGCCAGAGCCGTCCGACCAGTTCCAGGAACTCCGCAAGGACTACCAGGAGCTGGACCCGGTGTTCAACAAGCTGGATGAGTCGGAACAGCTCAACCGCAAACTGGAACAGCGGCTGGCCGCCATTGAGAAGGCAAGGCAGGAACAGGAAGCGGAGCGGGCACAACAGGCATTCTGGAACAAGTTGCGCAGTCTGCATCCCGATGTAGAGCAGGTCTCCGCCAGTGAGGATTTTAAAGGCTGGTTTGCACGACAAACGGCTGATGTTCAGGAGTTGAGTCGTGTCAGCCCACTGGGTGCAGCGCAGGTCATGAGTCTCTATAAAGAGGCCGCAGGTGTAAACAAGCCTGCACCGAAACCGGCACCCGATCCAGTACAGAAAATGCAGCAGGCAAAGCAGCTGAGTGAACCGCCGGTGCGGACCCACTCAGTCCCTAAAACCCGGGGGCACCAACCGACCCTGACGCTGGAACAGATTGCGGCCATGCCGCAGAAAGAGTTTAACGACAATGAAGAAAAACTCGACAAGATTCTGGCCCAGTGGATCAAGCAGGGAGGTCGCCTCTGAGGGGAGCGTTTAATCGTCGTCGTATAACCGCTTCCCGTGATTCAAAGGACTTGAATCATGGCAACGACCACATTTCCAACGGGGGCTATGGCCAATGCCCTGTCCGTTATTTACTCCAAGAAACTCAACGCCAAGTTCTATAAACGAACCGTGTTGTCTGCTATCTGCAACACTAACTGGGAAGGCGAGATCCAGTCCGAAGGCTCCAAGGTAGTAATCCGTACCCGCCCCGATATTACGGTCGCGGATTATGATCGTGCCGTTGGGGTTGAGTACCAGGATCTGGAACCACCCAAAGTGGAAATGCCCATCGACAAGACCAAGTACTACGCCTTTGTGGATGACTACATCCAGAGTGTCCAGTCCAATATCGAGCTGATCAACGAGTCTTCTGCGGATGCAGCGGAAAACGTGAAGATCGCGGTAGACGGCGATGTACTGGGGAATATCTACACCGATGTGCATCCGGACAACAAGATCGACGGCGGTGGTACCGGTGTGGTGGTGGATAAGACCAATGTGCTGGATTACATCGTCGATATGGGCACGCTGCTGGACGAGAAGAACATTCCCGAGTCCGACCGCTGGCTGGTACTGCCACCCTGGGTGTGCGGGATGATCAAGAAGTCCGAGCTGAAAGACGCGTCTTTAGCCGGTGATGGTACTTCCATCGTGCGTAACGGACGACTGGGGATCATCGACCGGTTCACGCTGTATTGCAGTAACAACCTGGCCACCGCGTCGGGGGTGACCCAGTGCCTGGCGGGCGTGAAAGATTTTGCCGGGTTTGCGTCGCAGTTTATCAAGCATGAATCGCTGACGCTGGAGAAGCACTTCGGCATGGGGCATCGTGGCCTGCAGGTTTATGGCTACAAGGTGCTGAAGCCGGATGCTGGTGTTCTGCTGGCAGCGAAGCGTTCTTAATTTTTTCGTTGCCCGCCTCCCGCTGCCCGCCACCCGTAAAAGCACGACGAGTTTAGTCTTTTGCGGGGTGCGGGCGGCGGGTAGCGGGAAGCGTTTTTCAGAGGAGCTGAAAAAATGGCATTTAACCTGGAAACCTGCCGTAGCAAGGACGAACTGGAATCCTTTGCCCGGCAGATGTTTAACGTGGAGCTCGATAAGCGCAAGAAGCTGGATGAGTTAAAAAACGAAATACGTCAGCTGATGAACGGTGGTGAGCCACTGGAGCAACCGGAAGAGCAGGAGGCATTGGAAGAGCCAGGCATGGCTGAGGTGCCCACCGCGTTGGAACAGCCAGTACCATCACCACAATCATGTCACCGAAAGCCGCTGCGATTTGTGCTGAACAAGAACAACCATAGCGTCTTTATCTACAACCCGAGGCTGAAGAAACGAATAGGCGTGGATCTGGAGTTCTGTGATCAACAGGGTAACCGGCTGTAGGTGATGAAGGTTACTGCTATTATCCAGCGGGTTCGTGACCTGCTTCAGGACAACACGGCCGTTCCCCGCTGGACCAATGCCAACCTGCTGGATGCCTATAACGAGGCACTTCTGGCGGTGGTGCAGAACCGGCCTGATGTGAACTCGCAGCTCCTGCCCTTTACCTGTCAGGCGCAGGCGGTACAGTCACTGCCGCCTGGCACTTACCGGTTGCTGGATATTGTGGACAATCCATCCACAGGCAGAACAGTGATCGCCACCACCCGCAGCAGCCTCGATAGCCTGTTGCCCAACTGGACGACAGCCACCGGTTCGGATGTGGAGCAGTATGTCTACGACCAGAAAAGTCCGTCCGTGTTTTATGTGTACCCTGTGCCCCTGGCGGATCACCCGCTGAACCTGCTGGTCAGCCAGGCACCCGCACGAATAGCCATTACCGATTTTGACATCGACACTCAGTTATTCAGTCTGGATGAGCTGTGGATCAACCCGGTGATCAACTACATGCTGTTCCGGGCATTCAGCATGGATATGGAGACAGAGGCCAATATGCAGCAGGCCAAGAGTTATCTGGCCATGTTTGCTAATGATCTGGGGCTAAAGTGGAACGTGGATCAACTGTTCCGGCAGATGCTTCAGGGTAAGGTGGAGGGTTAGTGCTTTTTCTCTTTGGCTTTCTTGTCATGGAAGTGCAACCAGATGCCAAATATTAGCATCGGCACGGCAAACATAGCAGTGACAAGCAGGTATTGATCACCCGTATCCATAATCAACTCTCCAACTGATAGCCAAAGTAGATGCAGCCGAGCACCAGTGCAAAGCCCAAAAATTCCAATTCCAACAGGTGAGCAGGTTCGTTAAGCACGGGACCGATCATGCACAGTGCCAGTGGAACCTTTACTAGATCGTAGAACAGTTTGGACAAACTTTCTCGCTGTTTTGTATTCATTATTCACACCTTTGTACTTCTTATTAAGTTTTCCCAAGGACAGCATAGACCATGGAACTGGACGCTTACCTTTCCCGCATACGCCCGTATGCCAAGGGCTGCCCGGATCAGGTGATTCGTAATTACCTGATCATTACCCTGCGGGATATTTGTTACCGGGCTAATATCTGGCGGCACAGTGACAAGCTGTTTATGGTGAAGGGCATTGAGGACTACACCCTGACCGCCCCCGCTGGCAGTGAGATCGCCACGGTGCAGAACCTCCTGCGGGAAGACGGCACCCGACTGGAAAGCCGCGATCTGCTGCCGCCTTACCTCTCTTCCGGTACCCCTTATTACTACCGCCATGTTGAAACCACCGCACTGCAAGTTGCTCCGATCCCTGACAAGAATGTCATGCACAATATTGAGCTGACCCTGATGCCAGCCTTTGACGCGACGGAAGTGCCGGACGAAGTGGGCAATCTGACCCTTGAGTTCGCCTGCTGGGGCGTACTGGCGGATTTGCAGATGATGCCCGATGAGCCCTGGACCAACCCGCAGCTTGCAGAGGTCAACCGGCAGAAGTACGAACGGGAGCTGAATAAAAAACGCATCCGTGGACTGGTGGGCGTCAGTGGTGGTGAGCAGTCGGTGACCCGCAGGCGTTTTGTCTGATGGCCATTCCCGCTTCCACTACCCTGCCTGCCTTTATCCGGGGTGACAGCTATTCCGTGCCGGTGTCGTTCAGTGGTGAGGATGGCACGTCGCTGGACCTGACCGGATGGACGCTGATCTTCACTCTGAAGTTTCACCGGATGCAGCCGGATGACGAAGCCGTGCTGCAAAAACGGATGACAGTATCCGGCACGACGGCGGTGATGTACCTGGCACCGGAAGAGACCAATGAGCTGACTCCCTACCGTTATGAGTTTGATGTCCAGGTCACCACGCCTGATGGTCAGGCGGTGTCGACAGTGGCCATCGGAACGGTTGTCGTTCAGGCAGGCGTCACCCACGCATTGAGATAGGAGCCCGCGATGGCCAACGAGACGACGGTGGTCGCCACCCTTGGTAACGGCGTGGCCGTGGTGGCTGCCCAGCAGCAGAGCATTGCCGAAGACCGGCAGGCGATCGAGGAAGCCCTGGCCACGGGGTTGCCACAGATCGAAGAGGCTGTGGGGCGTGCCGATGCCCTGTCCAGCTCGCTGTGGGCGATGACCACGGAAATCCGGCAGCTCAACAGCGACATCACCCAGCACCATGACGATATCCAACGCTGGCACGATTCCCATGAGGCCGACAAGTTGCAACTGACCGCCATGAAAAACGAGATGGAGGTATTGCATGACTCGGTGGCAGACCTGGTGGACCAGAGCCCTGCTGCCAATGTAAATGGCGGTTATTTCTGACCGCTTTCTTTCAATACCCAAAGGATTTGGAGTTGCTACGCGGCGGCAAGCGAGCGAAGCCTTGGGAGCATAGAAATACTATGTGACCAAGGAGAGTGAATGCAGCCAACAAAGTAGCAACTTCAAAGGCGACGGGTATAAACCGTCATAGATAGACAGGAGCGTCAACCATGGCGAACACCATTCAGATTAAACGCAGTGCCATTACCAACACCCCGGCCAGCCTGGCGGAAGGGGAGCTGGCCTACTCGGAGGCCTCCGGGTATCTGTTTATCGGTGAAACCGATGGCTCCGTGACCGCCGTTGGCGGTGAAACGGTGGTCACCAAGCTGGCCGGGATCGACGATAACGCTAATAACTACAGCCTGCCTACGGCCTCGGGAGCCACCCTGGGTGGTATCAAGGTGGGTACTGGCCTGGCCATTGATGGTAGTGGTGTACTGACCGCTACCGGATCAGGCGGATTGAATGAGGCGCAGGTGGATGCCCGGGTTCAGCTCGGTGTGGATGCCATTGTGGCCGGAGCCCCGGCAGCGTTGGATACCCTGAATGAACTGGCGGCGGCACTGGGGGATGATCCCGACACCATCAGCAACCTGACCACCCAGATCGGCACCAAACTGGCCAAATCCTCCAACCTGGCGGATCTGACCAACGCCGCCACTGCCCGGAGTAACCTGGGGCTGGACAGCATGGCGCTTCAGTCAGCGGCCAGTGTCACCATTACCGGTGGTTCGGTGAACGGTGTGGTGCTGGATGGTGGCACCTTCTGATCCGGCAGCAACCAGAGGAATGGGCCTGTGTCCAACACCATCAAACTGAAAAGCTCGGCGACCCCGGGCAAGGTCCCGCTGTCGTCCGATCTGGCGTCGGGGGAGGTGGCGATCAATACCGCCGATGGCAAGCTGTTCGCGCTGGTGGGTGGGGTGGTGACCTCATTAACCGCGCCACCGGATCATATTCACACCATTGCTTCAGTAGAGAGCCTTCAGGACATTATTACCGATCTGACCGCACGGATAGAGGCATTGGAGAGCCAGGGCAATAATGCAGAGGAAGAGGATATGAAACTGCTCAGTACAGTATCCCAGTCGGGTGTTTCAGAAATGGTGCTGGACATCGGTTTTGATGATGCGCTTTATGGCGGGTATCAGCTGGTCATTAATAACCTCGGGATTGATGACAACGGTGACTACCGGGAGAAAAAACTGGGCATGGCCTTTAAGCAGTCCGATGGCTCCTGGGTAACGGGGTACGGCTGGGCCAATACCTCGGTGATCAAGAGTGACGGGTATACGCTGTCGGGTGGCCAATACTCCGGCTATGCCCTGGTGAATGGTGAGATGGAGTCGGTCTTTCTGTCCGGGACGATGACGGTGTCCGTGAACCCGAATGGTAAAGGTTCCTTCACTGCGCATCTGGACAGTGGCAACGGTGACCAGTACATCACGGCAACCCTGTCGGCACCGGTGAGTGGCTCGATCACGGGCATCAAGTTCTACGCGGAAGCCATGAACCAGAACAAACTGGTGGGCACGGTTTCGGTGTACGGACTGAAAAAATAACCCACCATGAAACTCGATATCACCTCCTTTACCGGCGAAGTCCCCTGGCTTGACAGTCATCTCCTGGAAGATACCCAGGCGGAGGCAGCCATTGACTGTCGTTTAACTAATGGCAGTCTGCGAGCCTACTATCAACTTGCTGATGTACAGGCCCTGAGTGCAACGCCGAAGTCCATCTACCTGTACCGCAACGAAGGCAACCGGTACTGGTTTGACTGGACAGAAGACGTGGACGTGATCCGTTCCCCCGTGGCCGATGACCCCAATAACCGGGTCTATTACACCGGTACGCTGAAAGGTCCCCGCTACACCGATAATGGTCTTGCCCTGAGTGGTGGCAGTGACTATCCGGTCAATGACCATCAACTGGGGATGCCGGAGCCGGATGTGGCACCCGTGATGACTCTCAGTGGCACACCGCTTGAAGATGCTCAGGCAGTGGACGCCGAAACCCGCTTCTATACCTACACCTGGGTGGATGAGAACGGACGGGAAGGGCCGCCATCGCTGCCTTCTGGTGAGATCGTGGTGAAGCCCGGTGAGACTGTCAACCTGACGTTGGCTTCAGGGCCGGGTGCGGTTGACATGAACATTACCCACTTCAGGGTTTACACCAGTACGCAGGTGGGCGTGTATCAGCTCTGTACCCAGATAAACAACAATGGTTCGGTGGTCACCGATACCCCGGTGGGCGTCACCAGCGTGGTGGATCAAACCCCGATGGATCAGCGGGGCGGCATCCTGAAAACCATCGGCTGGATCGCGCCACCCAATGACCTGCAAGGCATGGTGGTGCTGCCCGGTGGTGTTGCCGTTGGATTCTCCGGCAAGGAGCTGATGTTCAGCGAGCCTTACCATTTATACGCATGGCCAGCGGCTTACCGGCTGGCGGTGGAATATGAGATACAATCACTGGCGGTGGCCGCCAACAGTGTGATCATTGTCACTGACGGTTATCCCTATGTGGCCTTTGGTACCGAGCCCAGTGCCATGACCCTGGAACGGCTGGATACGGCCCATGCCTGCATCAGCAAACGCAGCATGGTGGATATGGGGGATATGGCACTTTACGCCTCGCCGGATGGGTTGGTTCGTATCTCTGGTGGTCGTGCCGACCTGATGACCCGCAACATCATCAACCCTGAAGACTGGCGGGAATGTTTTCAGCCAGACACTATCCACGGCTGCTTTCACGATGGCCGGTACTTTGGCTTCTATGGCGACAGTGTTGACGGCGGTGGTTTCATATTCAGCCCCGACAGCGGTACCTTTACCGAACTCGGCACTTACGCCGATGCCTGTTACCGTGATCTTCAGGATGACACACTCTATCTGGCCATTGGTGACACCATCAAAGCGTGGGACAAAGGCTCTGAGCTGATGCCCTACCGGTGGCGCAGCAAAGTATTTCAGGGGAAGCCTGCCCTGTTCAGTTCAGCAAGGATCATGGCCGACAGCTACACCGATCTGGTGTTGCGGGTATTCCGTGACGAACAACAGATACTGGAACTGCTGGTCACTTCGGACAGAGGCTTCAGGCTCCCCGCAGGCCGTGGCAGCCGCTGGCAGTTTGAGCTGGAAGGCACCGACACCGTGACTGCCGTAATTGTCGCCAGCTCCATGGCGGAGCTTTAAGGCAGCCAGTGAGCAACATCTGCACGTTGATGCAAGATACGCAGGATATCAGGACGATGATCAATCAATTGATAGAAAATAAGATGGGAACCGATGGGTATACTGTAGCAGCCAGGCTGGATATCCTTGCGAAGCTTACCGGCTTTCGGGTTTTCCGTCAGCCATTCGAAACGATCAACAACCATACGGATATATTGGTCTGCCTGTTCAACGTCCCAGTGATTCAGGGTGTAAAGCCAGATAGACTCAAGATCCTCCCGGGCTCGCTGTCGGAGGCTATACAACTGACTCACAGGTGTTTCCCATGGAAATCGTCCAGCAGAGAGTCCACATTAAAATCATTAACCTCGGGGCTTTCCTGGCCAGCCTTAATCTCTGCCCGAAGCACTTCCAGTTTTGTTTCATCTTCTTCTAACTTGCGAAGGCCCGCCCGTACGACTTCACTGACAGACTGATAACGACCCTGTTCTATTTTTTCAGCGACGAAACGGTCAAAGTGATGTCCCAGTGTTACAGAGGTATTCCGGCTCATGGGCTGCTGCTCCTGTATTAATTATTAATACATGATAATACAGCGATAGGCTTGCTGCCATGTCTCAAATTCATATTCCTGGGTAACCATTTCCAATCATTATGGCCAAATTTCCCGCACTGCCTGCAACGGTAGACCGCTACGTGCGCGAGTTTTTGAACCGCCTCGCCGGTCGCAGCGGCAATGCCGGGGACAGGGCGGTGCTGCACAGCGAGCTGGCCGAGCTGGGACTGGCCAGGGAGAAAGGTCAGCGATTGAGCTTACCAGCCACTGCCGTGGGTTCTATCACCGATACTCTGGAGCCGGTGCAGTCAATCGTAACAGTGACGGGTGATAGTGGAGGAACTAGCGCACCGGACGCCCCGACTCCGGCTGCTGGTTTGTCCTCCAACGGCATCTTTGGTGCCGTGATCCTTCAATGGGATGCCCCGGCCTATAACGGTCATAACCACACGGAGGTATGGCGAGCTCAGGTGGATGACCGGGCGCAGGCGTCTCTGGTCCACGAAGCCAGTGGCAGCCGCTATACCGATGTCACTGGCAATACTACCTTGCACTATTACTGGGTGCGCCACGTCAACAGTGCCGGGCAGGTGGGGGGCTTTCATGCACTGGCTGGAACGGCGGGTCAGGGAACGGCCATTATCAGTCTGGCCGACCTGATGCTGGAAAGCCCGGAGCTGTCGGAGCAGCCGTTTTCGGTGCGCAATATCGGCACGGAAGGGTCACCGGAGTATGTGCTGGTTTTTAACGGCTATCTGGCGGTGAACGGGCCGGTGAATATCAGCCAACTTCAGTCCGGTGAACTGCAAAACGGCACGGCACTGACCGTGGGGCAGGGCTCCATCGAGCTGAGTACCGGTAGCGATGGATTTGGCCAGATGGTGATTACCGGCAGCGGCGGCATTGCTACTAACGATTACCTGGTGCTGAAAGAGGGACGGATTGAGTCCTATATCTACACCGCCAGCTCCGGCCACGTCCGTTACAAAGAGGTGCGTCGGACAGAAAGCGGCATCGGCAGGCATAACCAGAGCGTGGTGATTCCCGCCTATTTCAAAAGCCAGCCCACCATTAACCTCTATCCCCGCGATATTACCGTTTATAACGCCGACTACCCCGACCAGTCCCAGCGGCTGGAACTGTACCACTCATCCCCGATGCCTCACGGCGCCATTGAAGGGGCGTGGGTGTTCAAACCCTATGCCCGATTGCTGCTGGCGGATGGCAGCAAGACGGAGGTCAGGAACGCCCTTTACCAGGGGGCCAGCAATACCACCACCTTTACCAGAGGCGGTGTGGATCAGGTGAAAAAGGTCACCCTGAAAGGGCGGGTTGCCAGCCAGCGTTCCACCGGCAGCGGTGGTACCTGGCAGAACCGTAAGGTGAGCGTGACCCTCCGGTACCGGCAGCAATGGGGGGAGTGGATCGACGGGGAAACGGTGGCCGTGGATATTGAGCAGTTCACCACCCACGACATCGAACTCAGCCAGACCATGACCCAGGGCAGCTATGAGGTGGGGTTGTATTTTTTAGCGGAAGACCGAGAAGGTACGTTCAACAGTGGCAGCGTTACTTACGACTACCGGGATGAGAACAAGATTGCCAACCCCTACCAGAAAACCCTCAGTCCCACCAATTCAGCACAGACCTTCCGACACACCATTAGCATTGGTGACCCGAACATCGGTTCGGGGTGGGAGATCAACCGGATTTTGTATTTCGCCAAAGTGGATATACGGCTGGAGGTCAGGAACCTCTACCGCTATGACAGCAAAGCCTGGGGGCAGGACAAGGTTAAAGGACGGGCCAGAGTGCGACTCCCCAATGATCGGGGCGAATACAACACCTACGAGAAAACCACGTCCAATGACTCTTTCTCAAAAGAGTGGGAAGTCACTCGGTTTACGGATATTTCCATGCGTTGGGAGGATGTGGTTCACAAAGACGGCAATATCTACCCGGAAGTGGAAGTCTGGGCAGAACGGGCCGGATATGACGGACAGTCACAGGCTGGCAGTTTTTACGAGCCGAACTACGTTCCTACCAGTCTGGCTTATGTTCATATCCGTGACATTGCGGCCACTATCTATTATCAGCGGGCACAGCCAGTGAGTGATGCCCCCCTGAACCACTTCTACTGGGACACCACCGCTTATGACCTCGGTGCCACCGATGTCAGCGTAGCCGACGCCATTATCCACTGGACGGCTACCGGCGAATAAACGGCCACGGGCGAATAAACAGGAGACTCACCATGGGAATGACACGTTCACAGGGATTCACCCGTCGGGGAATACCGGACTCTGGCATGAGTTACGGCCTGACCGGCAACAGTGCTTACCAGAAAAGTCTGGACCAGATGGGGAGCTTCAATACCTTCTCTCTGGGGTCTGGCAGCAACCACTTTTGGAGAAGAAACGAAGCTCAGCCACAAATGCCAGACATCACCCCCCGCTACGCTTACGACGACAGTGAGCAGCGTTACCAGCTCAATATCGACGCGGCCACCGATGTGGCGGACAAGCTGAAGGACTATGGCGACAAGCTGTTTGATGTGTTCGACAACTACCAGCCCAACTTTCAGTACCTGGGCGACAATGCCACGGTGTCGGACGCCCAGTTGGAGAGCCGGTTAGGCGAGGCGACCAGCGACTATCAGGCCAACGCCGACCTGCAACAATCCGAGTACGAACGGGATATGCGCCGGATGGGCGTAAATCCCAATTCGGCACGGTTTTCCGGGTTTGGCACCAGCAATGCCCTGCACAAGGCGGCGGGACTCTCGGCCATCCAGAATCAGGTGCGGGACACCGCCAGAGAGGAGAGCTGGAACCGCAACCTCGATGTGGCGGAACTGGGGCTGGATACCGCTAAAACCGCCACCGATGGCCTGAGCAGTGCGGCCAGTGTCTACAAACTGGCAGCGGATATGTTCACCGATAATAAGATCAAGTACCACCAGCTCAATGAAGCCGCCCGTCAGTACGATCTGGGTTATGGCTTCAAGCAGGACGAGATGAAACTGCAAGCCCAGAACCAGGCGTTTAACCAGGCGGCGAACCGCTGGCAGAACGGGCTGGTGCAGACCTACGATAACAACGGGCAGTGGAATTACCGCGAGTCGTTTGATTACGAGTATTAATCCACAGGATCAGGGAGGATCACCATGTACATCGGATCGGACGGCAGGGTTTACCAGAACAAGTTTGATTCAATTGGCCGCGGCACCAAAGTGCCCGGTTACGCCGATGAACAGTACGCCATCAACCAGCGCCTTGGTGAACTGCGCCGACAGCAGCAGGAGTACAATGGTCAGCAACAGCAGCAGGTAATGAACCAGCAGCAGATCGACCAGAACGACCTGAGCCAGTTCTACGACCGGCAGCAGCGGTTTGCCGCCATTCATGGTCAGCCTAACGGGTTCGGGCAGATGCCCCAGAGCATTCAGCCGGGTAATGGCATGGGCGCCAGGCAGAGTCCGCAAGGCGGTCAGGCCGGTTACGGAATGCCAATGGAGCGCAGGGAAACGGTGCAAAATCCCCTGACGCAGGACGCCGGAAAGCTGAACCGGATGCTGCACAAGTATCATCAGGGGCAGGACCCACGGGATGCTCAGGACGCCATCGAGTTTATCAACCAGCACCCCGGCATCAAGGTCAGTAACGTCAGCGGTATCCGCTTCAATCACAGCGACCGCAATGAAGACCCGCTGGTGAGTCTGCTCGGTGACGATGGCAACCCGGTGAAGCAGTTCTACCTCAGTTCCCTCTCCAACCTGAACAACTTTGCCGGTCAGAAGAAGCAGACCTTTGATCCGGGCAATAAGGTCAATGATCCTGGCAAGTTGATTGAAGAACTTCAGAAAGTCGCCCAGTCTCAGGGCGAAGCCGATGTATCAGGATTGAGCCCCAAAGACCAGAAAGCCCAGCTACCGGAGGCGGTTCAGGATCACTACGGTCAACTGATGAAACAGTATGGCCCGCGCAATCCGGGCTATGTCACCACCGGTGAGGAAACCCCGAACCGGACATTGGGGTTTGATCTGTTTGGTCAGCAGCAACAGGCGAATGATCCGCTGGCGGCTTTGAAGCAGGCATTAGGGGGCGGGGATGCAATGACACCGCCACCACCCCCTCCGGTGACGCCCAATGCGGCAGTGCCGAAGCAGGGGCAGGGTTACGGCTATCCCGGTTACAACCCATTGAACCGCAACCCCGGCACCTTTCAACACTTCCACCCTTCCTACGGACGATAACAGACCGCTGTCCGCTACCCGCCGCCCGCTTCCCGAAAAAGACAAGCAAGCACCGTTTTTAGCTTTTACGGGCAGCGGGTAGCGGGCGGCGGCCAGCGTTTTTACAAGGACGATTCTATGAACTGGAATGATTTCAGCTCGACCCCGCTGTTTCAGCGGGGGGACGATCAGGAACAGGAACGGCTGCGGGAGCAGTATTGGCGGCATTACCTCAAGCCCCAGATACCCGAGGGCTACCATCGGGAAGCCCGTTCCCTGTTTGACCAGCATACCCGCCGCCGTGGCAACCCGGACAGCTCTTATGCCGGTGACCTGTGGGAAGCCCTCTGGCATGGCGGTTATGCCGGTGCGGCTGACCTGGTATCCGGTGCGAGCCGACTGGTGGGCGGCGATGGTCATAACGCGGCCAGTGACTGGCTGCGGGAGAAATCTGAGGAACAGCTGGACAATATGTCCCCGTCCAGTGTGGAGGCGATGCAGGGGTTTGGTATCGAGCGCAAAAGCGACGGTGGTTATGGATTGACCGATGGCAGCAGTGCCGCCGGTTTTGGTCTTCAGTTTGCCTCCGGTCTTGGCTCGCTGGCACCGTCCATGATACCCGGTGGTGTGGCCAGTAAAGGGTTGTCGGCACTGGGCATGAAAGGACTTCAGGCATCGGGTTCAGCGGCAGCAGTGAAAGGGTTGAACGATGCCCGGAAGGTGCAGGGCTACGCCAACGCCATCGACAAGGGCAGCCATGCCATTGGCTACGGGGCAACCGGTGGCCTGATGATCGGCGGGGCCGGTGCCGAGGACGCCAAAAGCCAGATCATGGCACTGGGCTATGAGCAACTGAAAGACCTGCCGAGGTTCCAGGAGCTCTACCAGCAGACCTACGAGCAGGCCGGAGGCGGCGATACCCGCCAGCCTTTTGAGCAGGCAAAAGCCCTGCTGGCCGAGGAAGCGGCACAGGCCGCCTTTGCCCCGGCTGCCGGGGTGGGGGCGCTTTCCATGGGGCTGGCGGGTCCGGCCATGGAGAACCTGATCCTGAAGAACGCCGGCACCCGTGGCCTGAATGCGGCCAAGGGGTTCCTGACCGAAGGGGCGCAGGAGTTCGGAGAAGGGGTTGGCCAGCATGGCGGCCAACTACGGCCAGCAGCAGGTGGGAAGGGAGGTGGGGCTGACTGATGGTGCGTTGGAGCAGGGACTGTCCGGTGCCATTGTTGGAGGTCCGGTGGGTGGACTGGTGGGCGCTGCCGGTCGAACCCGTAATATGGACGACATCAGGGCGAAGCAGCAGAGGCTCAACGACCTGATGAGCCAGCACCAGACCCTGCAAGACCAGATGCAGGAACCTCACGCCGACCAGACCATGCTGGCGGAGCAACTGCGGCAGAACTCGCTGGCCATTGCCGGACTGGAGAGCCAGCTTCGTGAGCTCGGAGAAAAATCCCAGCAAACGGAACAACCACAGGTTGAAGTTGAGCCACAACAAGAGCAACAACAAGAGCAACAACCAGCCCCGCAAGGTGCAGGCGATTTTAGCCAGTATAACCAACCGGCCTATAAACGACAGAAGGCTCGTTCCCCGCAACAACCGCCGCTATTAGAAACCGATAACGCTATTTATGTTGAACCCAACAGCCCCGCACAAAGAGGTGAAACCACTTTTACCGGCCCTGGCATTGAACAGCAGACCAATGCCCCTTACCGTCCGGACCAAGAGCAGCAGCCGGTACCACAACAGCAACCCAAGGCATTGGGGTATTCACCGACTGACTTTACCGCCAATCGTTATGGGTCAGTAGGAGCAGATCCACAAGCTGTGCACCAGGATAGCCAACAGCGTCGCAGTGACCAGATCAACAACGCTCCCAATCAGCACCCCAGCTCACCGGAATACACCGGTAGCCCCGATCAGGATTTAGCCAGCTACACCGAACGGATGAACAGCCTGAACCGGTTGTTTCGTTCCTTTAACTGGCAGCTTGGTGACGACAGTAAAAAGCGTCGGGTGCGCAAGCTGATTGAGAACCAGCGCAAGCTGGAAATGCAGGCTCGTAAAAGTGGTCGTGGCATTACCCCTCGGAATATGACAGAAGCTGTGGCCAACCTGAAAGCCATGATTGAAAGCGGCGACGGTATCCGCTTTGAGCGGGAAGTCAAAGCCATTGAAAACCGGCAGCAGCAGGAAGGGCTGCGACTGACTGCGCAGGAAAAGTCTGGCACTCCTTCCGGCATCAAGCCAGTGATGGGCCGAGGTAAAGAAAAAGTATCCACAGCCGAACGGGAGCTGGATACCCAATACGCCCTTTATGAAGCCGATGACCTGATCGCCAGCCACAACGACACTGGCAAGGTAAACCCGGAATATCCCGCAGAGCTGCAACCAAGAGACCGAACCCGCCAAGCCAGTGAAGACCAGATCAGGGGCATTGCCAGCAAACTGAATCCGAAATTGCTGGGAGCCAACCCGCTGGCCAGCAGCGGAGCACCTATCATCGGCACTGACCGCGTAGTAGAAAGCGGTAATGGTCGTGTATCAGCAATCCGCAAAGCCTACCGAAATCATCCTGAAAAGGCGAAAGCCTACCGGGAGCACCTGAAGCAGAATGCTGACTCCTTTGGCCTGAAGCCCGAGTCTGTGGATAACTTCAAACATCCGGTACTGGTGCGTCAGCGTCAGGGAGAAATGGATACAGACCAGCGTATTGCTTTCACCAAAGAAGCCAATGCCCGTGATACCGCTTCAATGTCCCCTGCCGAAAAAGCCAAGCTCGACGCCTCCCGCATTACCCAGGAAGATCTCTCCCACTTTGATACCGATGATACTGGCGACCTTCTGCATCGAAGCAATGACGTATTCCTTGCCCGGTTTGCCGACCGGCTGGGCAGCGAAGCCGGAGAACTGAAAACCCGTCAGGGTGACTGGAATAAACAGATGCGTGACCGCGTAGAGTCGGCACTGTTTATGAAAGCCTACGACGATGAGCGCCTGAACAGCCTGTTTGCTGAGGACGACAAACCAGATCTGAAGAACCTGATCAAATCGCTGGCAATGGCGGCACCTCATTTTGCCAGAGCAAAAGGTATCGATCCCGAATTGGGAGGTTACGGAGTTATTGAGTCACTGGTGGAAGCCAGCCGCATCCTTCAGGACTCCCGAAACCGCAACCAGTCGGTGGATGAGATTCTGGATCAGCATTCATTACTGGATAAGTTCAGTCCGGAAACCGAACTGTTCGCCAGGTGGCTTGATGCCAACCTCCACAAGTCAAAGCAGGTTGGTCAGGCCCTGAGCGAGCTGGCGAATCAGATTGAGCAGTACCTGCAAAAGCAATCTCAAGCCGATGGGGATATCTTCGGTACCGCAGAGGCGACACTGGACGATCTGATTCAGCAGACCAACCGCCAACTGGAGAAAAACTATGGCGATAAATCCACACCGATCATCGACCCGAAGCCGACCCCCAGGGAAGGGGGAAGTCCCACCAAGCGCCCGGAGCGCGACTGGGAGGCCAAACAAGACCAGCCTGTTCAAACTGCTGAAGGAAGCTACCGAGGCGGTCAACCGAAAGAACGGACCGGACGAGCAACTGAGCCTGCCAGAGAAGCCAAAAGGGACGAAGTAGACGATCTGCTGGATGCGGTTGATCACGGCACCCTTGATAGCGATGAGTGGACGGAAGATGACTTTGCAGGGATTGAGGAAGACAAGGCTCAATACGACCCCCAGGATGGGGGAAGTGCCACCAAGCGCCGGGCACCCGAAGGGCATAGAAAGCGCGACAAGTACGCCCCCCAGGACGGGGGAAGTGCCACAAAGCGCCAGGAGCGCGACTGGTACAACAGCCGTAATGCGCCTCACTACTCGGTGCCGGGGTTCAAAAGCCTCGGCGATGCAGAACGGGCAGCCATCAAACGCTATCTGGATGGCAGGCCTGACAAGCAGGAAATCATTCAAAGGCTGAAAAAACTGGCGGATACACCCTGGGCCAGAAAGACCGTCCAGTCCATGCTGATTCGCCAGACCATCGATGACCTGATTGCCGGAAACAATGTCGATTACCGTTCCCTGCTCTCCGAAAAGGATAATGCCTCGGTTCTGGGCTATCTGAAAAACGATGGCGAAGCCGGACTCTGGCGCTACCTCCATAACGAAGACTTGCTCGGCCATGCTGGCAAGCCCCAGAACAGCATCAACGGCAGTTTCATCGACTGTCAGCCAAGCAGCGATTGTGCATCCTTTTGTTACGCCACCAAAGGCAACTACCGGTTCAGCAATCCGCTGATCAAGTCGGAGCTGGTGAGTTGGGCTGTGGAGAAAGATCCGGTCAAAGCTGCCCGAATTGCCGCCAACGATTACAAGGGAACGGTTGAGTTCTATCAAAACAAAGCCCTGCGTCTGTTCGATATGGGTGATGGGTCTATGGCCTGGCTGCCCTTCATAAAGGAGATGAATAAAGAAGGCATCCGACTCCAGATATTCAGCAAGAATCCAGAGTTCCTGAAGCAGGTGCCAGAGCAAAACTGGCGGGCACTCTCTGTGGATAACAGTAACTTCGGACTGGCAAAGCAGCATCCGGACCTGCCCCTGGCCGTAGTGTTTGATGGTGAACGCAACGGAATCGATTTTATCCGGTCTAACGTGGATCGCATTCTGGTGATCCTACCCATCAAACATGGCCAGAAGGTATTGTCGGATAAGCGGGCCCTCCGCCGTATGCTGGGGCTGGATGCCATGAAACGGGTCTGCCCGGTGGATGGTGGCTGGAAGAAAATAAAGCACCCCACCGACCCGAAGAAAGACTTCAATTGCACCAGCTGCGATAAGTACGGCGGCATGGGCTGCTTCCACGGCAATGTCACCAAAAACGTCATGAAGGCGGCAACGGAAACGCCCCACGATAAAAACCTGCGACTTCTGAAAGAGGAAATCGAAAATGACCCTGAAAAATTCGGCGGTAAAGAGAGCGCGGCAGAGCTGCTTGGAAACCTGGGCAAAATCCGATCTGCGCTACGGGCATCTGTTGACGCCGGAACAGAAACAACAAATGGACGCCGCGAGGGCGAAGAAGCTGAAGGCGCAATCCGAGTTAGACAGATTGATGAGCGAAAGCGCCGACTCAAGAAACGCGGATCAGGAACAGCCAGAAAAAGGGGGAAAGTAGATGAGCGAGGTTCCGGCAAAGTATCACAGAGAGGGCGGACTGGAGAAAGTGACCTTCCTGCCAGTGTTCAGAGGGACCTATTCGCCCCCGGCGATGTATCAGGTGAGCAACGACAGCGGCAGATCATCGAAAACCAACGTGTACTGGTTATACAGGTGGAAACCGGAACCATCCGAGCCGGAACCGACACCCTGAAATCTGCAGAGGATGTTGCGCACTTTATCGCCCCCATTCGCAAACTGGCCCAGGAAGAGGCCTATGCCCTGGTGCTGGACGGGGGGGATAAAGTGGTCAATGTCATCAAGCACAGCAAGGGCCAGAAGACCTCGGCGACGGTATCCCCCTGGACGCTGGCAGGTGCCATTGTTGCAACCCCGAAGGCAAAGAGCGTCTGGTTTGCCCATAATCATCCGTCCGGCAATGCAGATCCCAGTGCCTCTGACCGGCTGATGACACGGGCACTGAATGATGTACTGGACGGCAGTGGTGTCATAAACAATGGCCATGTGGTGGTGGGGCGTGGTGGCCATGCCCGGGGGCTGGATGCGGATGGCCAGCACCTGATGGAGGATATTCAGGCGACGCGGCTGCCTCGCAACGGCACCTTTGCCATTACTGAGCGACAGCTGCGTTTTAACCGCCCACAGGTGAAACTGAATAATACCCAATCGGCCATTGATACCGCTGCCGGAGTTGCCAGTCCCAACGCCCTGATTCTGCTGAATCACCAGTTGCAGGTGACCGGAGTACTTCCTTTGTCTGAACAGGATTTGAGGAGCCTTCGAGATAAATCCGATCCTGCTGTTGCCCGAATCCTGCGGGCACTGGACAGTACCAACTCCACCCAGCTGCTGATCAAAACCGTTGGGGACAGGGCGCTGAGTTCCAAGGCAAGGAATCTGGTGCGGTTCTTCAATCGCTATGGTGAGATCTCCGTGATCGACCATATCTACGGCGATGGTAACGACTACCACTCCAGCTCTGCTGAGGGCAGCTTCATAGGAAATGAAACCGGCCCCTTCTATGCACAAAGAGGCGGTGCAGCGAAAGGTATTCAGTCCGGACCGCTGCGTCTGAAGCTGAAGCCCCTGGAGCAGAAACTGGGGCAGGCCATCCATGTATTGCAGTCTGAAACCGAACTGCCCTCCAGCCTCTACCAGAAGGTGATCAGCGACAAGGCTCAGGGACGGGTGCGGGGCATGTTCGACCCGGAGACCGGCGAGACGTACCTGATCGCTGCCAATCTGGATACCACTGGGGAAGCTGTGCGCACTGTCCTCCATGAACTGGTGGGCCATAAAGGCGTCCGTGGTCTGCTGGGCAAACGGCTCGATACCGTGCTGGATGAAATCCACCGGGATATGAACGACCGGCTGAAGCAGGCGCTGGGCAAGCGGTACGCCCGGCAGACCAAAGGCAAGAGCGAGGCGGAAGCTAATCGGATCATTGCTGAGGAATACTTGGCGCACCTTGCCGAGAAAGACCCGAAAAACGGCCTGCTGACCAAAGTGGTCAGCATGATCCGCAACACCCTGCGCCGGTTATTCCCCAATATCAAGTGGACCGATGCCGATGCCGTGGAACTGCTGAGTGCGGCACGTGGGCATCTGAAGCGCAATGGTAACCTGAATGCCGGTAACGCTAAGGGGAATCGCTACAGCGATTCAGGCATAGGCCCGACGTTCTACTCCGCCGTGGAGCGCAGTGCCGCTGCGGTGAAGTCGGACAAACTGCCTGCCCAGAGCTGGCTGAATGCCATCAAGAAAGGCAACTTTGTGCAGGATGAGGAGATCCAATGGCTGGGCCTCGACCTGTGGCTGGCGGACAAAAAGGGCGAGAAGCTGAGCAGGGCCGAGGTGTTGGACTTTATCCGTCAGAATGAAGTGCGGATCGACGAAGACCTCAGTGTTGATGCGTTAGATGAACAGGAGCTGGAAGAGCGGGTCTATGAAAAACAGCAGCATTTTATCAGCGAGCGAATTGGCGATTACGAGCACGGCTATTCGCTGGATGAACTGTCCCACCTGCTGGACGATGCACGGGAAACATTGCGGGAGGATGAGTACGACTTCCACTATCAGGAACTGAAGCAACGGTTTGAACAGGGCGAGCTGGATGACCATGAAGTGGACGCCCTGGTGGATGACGATGGCAATCTGAATGAATCCGCCCTGCACGAAGAAGCGCAATGGCAAGCCAATAACAGCGTCGATACTATGGACGACAAGGCGCTGGTACGGGATCACATCCCCTATTCCGATAAGGAAGATGCCGCGCTGGAAGCCTGGGAGAACGGCTACGAGTCGGATGTGCGAAGTGACCTGGAAGCGGAGCTGCGGGATGAGTCCGACGTTCAGTACCGCAATTATGCCATGCAAGGTGGTGAAGATTATTCCGAACTGTTGCTGATTCTCGATAACAACAGCCACGTATTCCCCACAGATCCGAATCACAAGAACCTGAGTCCGATCACTGAGGATGAAGCCAAGGCACTGGCGCAGGGCATGATGCCCGCCGGTATGAAGGTGGACGATGTGGGCTGGAGTCAGGAGTTTAAAGACTACACCCTCTACCGTCGCAATGGTGATGATAAGACCATGATCACCACCGGCCATGCCACTGAGGCCTCGGCCATTGCGGCTGCGGTCAGCGAGCATCAATCCTTTGCCCGATGGCGACAGGACGACTATGACGAAAGCCACTGGGGAACAACAGAAAACGTACTGGCCCATGTGCGCTTCCAGACCTTTGATGAAAACGTCCATGGTCGTAATGAACGGATTCTGTTTATTGATGAAGTGCAGAGCGACTGGCATCAGGCAGGCCGGGAAAATGGTTACCGCACGCCGGAGTCGGTACGTAAACAGGAGCAGCGCAATGCCCGGATAAATGCAGTCGATGACAAGATTCGGTCCGTCGTTAAACAACGGGATGAGTTTGGCAAACAGCATGCTGAAACCGGTGCCCGGCGTGATGACCTTACCCGTCAGATCAAACAGGCAGAGGAAAACCGGGATCAAACGCAGGTTGATCAGCTGAACAACGAATTGACCACGGTTGCAGAAGATGTAGAGAACCATTTCCAGCAGTGGGTGGATGCCGAAGCCCAGCTGAAAGCACTGCGAGATGAACGACAGTCACTGTTCGATACTGACAAACACCGGTTCTACCGCCAGGTACCTAATGCGCCTCTGAAAGAGAGCTGGCCCAACCTGGTGATGAAACGGATGATCCGCCACGCTGCCGAAAACGGCTTTGACCGGATCGCCTGGAGCAGTGCTGCTCAGCAGGTGGAACGGTATCCCAGCCTTGGGCAGGTGGTAGAGCAGATGAAAGTATCCCCCCAGTTTACCCACGAAGGCCGACTGACCCATGTCACCTTAACGATCAAAAACAGAAACGGCAGCAACCGCAGAGAGCATATTGCGGAGGAGCGGCTGGACGCTTATGTGGGTCATCGTCTGGGAGCGAAAATACGGGAGGACAGCCACTCCGTCTATGAATCCCTGCAAGAAGAGCGCAGCCAATGGTCCACCGAGCAGGATAACGACGATCAGCAGAACCGCTGGTTTATCCGGGATGCCAATGGTGAGGCACTGTATATGTCCAATGGCTCGCGGCTCTATTTCGACTCACAAGACGGAGCCAATCAAGACATTGACCGGGCGGTATTCGCCGAGCACAGCGCCGACTTTACCCTGGAGAACCTGGACGAGCTGATGGGCGACGGTGCCAGGGGAATGCGCGAGTTCTACGACAAGCGTCTGGCCAACTACATGAAGAAGTACACCAAAAAGTGGGGAGCAACGCTGGAGCCTGTCGAGATCCATTTCAACGGCTCGCAGTACCCTTATGACACCAGACCCGATAAAGTCTGGTCGGTGACTGTCACCGACAAAATGCGGGATTCGGTACTGAAAGATGGTCAGCCGTTGTTTGCTTTGAAAGATAATAAAAAAGCAAAACAGGATAATGTTCCCCGCTATTCCCTGAAAGACCTCCCCGACGATGTGCAGTCCGTGATCAACGACATCCACGGTGGCATTGCCCCAAAGCCATGGCACGACCGATTGCGGGAGTGGTGGGAAGCCAAACCGGTGAAGGAGCATATCAAGCGGGGATTGCTCCATATCAATCAGGGCGTATTCACCGATGCCGCCATTATTGAACAGCAGGAGAAGCTGCTGAACGATGGCAAGCTGATGGACGCAACGGTGTCTGCCAGCAAGGCCGTTTACCTGGCTCGCAATCTCGATAACGTGACCGATGCCACCTTCCATAAAGGCACCCCGATGCTGAAAGAGGGCAGCATTGTCATCAAGCCGGGCAGCAAGGGATTGTTTGAACTGCTGAAGCCAGTCACCGAGCGTGATGAGCTGGCCATCTGGGAGGTTTACGAAGGCAGCCACCGGGCGCAGCGAATTATGGAGGAAGACAAGGCGGCCAGGGCCAAAGGCAATCAGTTGCTGGCTCAGGGGCAGGCACTGAAAGAAACGCTGGATGCCGTAGCACCGGATGAATATCCCGGTGGTCGTACCGGTTGGAATCGTGACCGCAGACAGATGGAAAAAGACCTGAAGCTGGGCAAGGCACTGAGCCAACAAAACCGGGAGAACCTGTACGACCAGCAACGGATCGACACCATTCAGAACTGGGTGCATACCCAGCCGGAACTGGCCAGACGATTCAAGCAGGTGATGGACGATTACCAGCAGCACAACCGCGAGCTGCTGGACTTTATGGAAGCCGCCGGCACCCTCGACAAGGAACAGCGCAAGCTGTTCGATACCGGCGACTACATCCCGTTCAACCGGATACACGACCTGGAATACCAGGAAGAAAACCAGCGGTTTATTCGGCCGAAAAAAGGACTCGGTGGCCAGACCTCCGGCATTCAGAGGCTGAAAGGCGGGGTGGAAAAGATAGCTCCACTGGAAGCGATGGTGCGCAATACCCGTTCCATGCTCGATGCTGCCCTGAAAAACATCGCCCAGCAACGGGTGATCGACAACGCCCTGCAACTGGGAGCCGTGGAGAAAATTGAGAGTGCCATTACCTTTACGGACGACGATGTAAAGGCAGCTCTTCAGGGAATCGGCATCAGTACCGACCTGACACCAGCGCAGATGCGCGGCTGGAAGTCGCTGATGGCCAAATACGAAACCCTGAAAGGGACCACCAGTGTCTCCCGCAATGGCAAACTGGAAACCTATGCGGTGGATGATCCATTGCTGCTGGCCTCCATTCAGGACATAGGGCCGGAACTGCACAGCGGCTTTATGAAACTGGTGGGCATTCCCAGCCAAATTGTCCGACGCGGTGTCACGGCGATGCCTGCCTACTGGTTCCGAAACCTGACCAGGGATACGCTGTCCACGGCAGTGCATATTGCCCCGGAGGTGAACGGCAAGGTGGTGGGCATGAATCCGCTGGCCGGTGCGATCAGAGGCTTCAGAAAATCCCTGGATGAGGATGACTCCCTGTGGGCGATGAAAATGGCCGGAGGGAGCAGTAGCAGTGGTCACTACCGCAGCAACTACAACAACATCCGCAAGAAGCTATCCCCTGCAGAGCAGAAGCGCATTCTGAGCACGCCCGGCAAACTGATCGACTTCTGGGACAGCATCGGCGCACGGTTTGAAGACTCCAACCGGTTGCACGTCTTTGAACGGGTGAAGGAAGAAGGTGGTTCCACGGCGGAAGCCGCTTATCAGTCGCTGGATGTGATGAACTTTACCCGCAAGGGGCAGTGGGGGATCGTCCGGTTCCTGACCCAGTCCATACAGTTCACCAACAGCTTGCTTCAGGGGGTGAACCGCATGTGGCGAGGCGTGAAGCCCGGAGATGAACTGCACTGGGGCGCTTTTTCCGGTGAGGTGCTGACACGGGGACTGATGTACGGCTTTGCCTCCTGGCTGCTGGTGCGACTGTTTGAAGACGATGACCGTTACAAGGAACTCAGCACCGACGATAAAGTGGCCTATCACCACTTCTGGATTGGTGACGGTGAAGACGGTCATTTTAGAATCCCCAAGCCGTTCGAGGTGGGGCATATCTTTGCCACCATCCCGGAGTTTCTGTGGCAGGGCATGATGCGTCATGAAGACGCCAAGTGGACCAGGGATGCCATGATGACCCTGGGAATGGCGATGTTTAACCTGGAATCCACACCCATACCGCAGTTCATAAAGCCGATCTGGGAAGTGGGAGAGAACCGCGACCGCTTTCGTGACCGGGATATTGTGCCCATGAGCTTGCAGCACCTGAAGCCGGAAGCCCAGTACGATCCGTACACCAGCGAGACACTAAAGGAGCTGGTGCAGTACCTTCCCGAAGGCGCACCGGAGTGGATGCGCTCCCCAAAAAAGCTGGAGCACCTGCTGAAAGGCTATTTCAATTCATTCGCTACCGGTACGCTGGCGGTGACCGATGCGGTTACCCGACACCTGACCGGTGCTGGCGAAAAGCCCGCATGGAACAAACAGGACTACCCAGTGGTGGGTTCCTTCTTTGGCGATCGTATCAAAGGCAGCACCCGTTATACCAACAAGCTGTATGAATTAAACAAGGATGTGAATGCCATTGCTTCGTCCATCAAGCACTATCAGGAAACCGGGGAAACCCAGCGAGGCAAGGAGCTGGAGCAGTCGGCCAGTCCCAGACTGAAAAACAAGGCTGGGCTAAACAAGGCGAGTCGGGAGATCAGCAAGCTGCGCAGGGAAGTACGTAAAGTGATGGAAGACCGGATCATGGATCGAGATACCAAGCGGGAACGGCTCGACCGGCTGAACCAGCAGATTAACCAGGTGGCCACTAATGCTGTAAAGCGCTATCAGCAGCCGTTCCGATAGTTAACCGTCCAGACACAAGGTCTTAGTCGCACCATTTTAGGTGCTACTACCAATTCCGAAGGACTGCTGTTTTCAATAGGATGCTCACGTCCTCACGGAAGAGGCACTGTTCCTAATGAACCATGTTTCTTGGGGCGCAGTTTACCTACTGTGAATTTTGCAGAGAAAATCTTATCTCACGGGCTTTAGGGTCCGTTTTTTTCTTTTTGACTGGCAATGTCGTCTGGTATGACTTGCCTAGATCCCATCAGTCAATACAGCAACTACTTTTTCTGACTAACCCCATTCAGTAGACACCCTGAATTCGTATCATAAATGCTTCCGCCATATTTAAAGACTGGTTCGCACTTTTATATGAAATCAATCGAATTTTATGGAGACCTATTGAGCTGAGTGTCGGAACTTGAATCCGTCGTTGATATTGCTCGGAAAAAAAATGCTGACCCTATCTGGGGACAGGTATCAGCAAAAACTTTGAGACTGGATGAAGTCTGATGCAACAAGAGGCGGGAGTCTATCCGTATTTGTCCATCCATTGTACTATGGGCTCAGTGAACGATAAGAAAGTGTTACCTCCAATCTGTTGTTAGTCAGCTTCCCTTATCCATGTTTTATAGGCAAAGATGCGATGAAGCCTCCGGCTTTTGGTGAGTTTTCTGAACCAGTGTGTTATCCATTGCTCTGCTGTAAAGTCCCCTCCAACGTGCTGAGCTGATGTGTTCTCCCACACGGGCAGGTAGTCAACCACCTTGGGCCGGTCATCTTCATCCAGCACGGTAAACAGAATACTGGCGTTGGCCAGCTTGCCTTCATCGGTCACGCGAGGTTTTAGGTAAAAGACCATGTCCAGCGTGATGCACCAGATATCTCGGCCAGTGTTTATCATCAAGTCAAATCGGGCCCGGTCATAAGCTGTTTTTTCATCGGCAGGTAGGAAGATCTGTGGTTTCAGGCAGGCAGGGTGTTTTCGAACAGTGAGCCCGTCAATAGTGCCACGCTGACTTTTGAACCAGGATTGCAGGTTCGATGACTGGTCTTGTAGCCATGCATCAAAAGATGATGGTGGAATGGAAATTGAGGCGGCTGCTGGCTCCATAGAATGTCCCCCATAACGTCCGGTCTTTTTTATTCTCTTTCTGTTGCTCGATATATGTTCATACAGGCGACAGGATTGGAGGCATTGTGTTTTTTCATAGGCAAAGGTGCAAGAATATTTTTGCGTGGACATTGCCCATTTGATTCAGGTCAGGCTGATTCGATATAAGTTATCATTGCCTTGCATCCTATAGGAAAGCACGATTAAGTATCCTGTCAGTTTTCGCCTGCTTTTAAACCCGTCGCCTATGAAATTGCTATTGTTGTGGTCTGTGTTCACTTATAGGTGCAACCAGTCTGGCTAGTCACACAGTACTTCAATGCTCCTATGATTTTGTTCGCTTGTCCCTGTGTTGCAACTTCAAACCCTTCGGGGGTATTAGGCATAGAAAGGGAATATTCACCCATCTTATTGCCTGGCAGACGATTTCAACACCACGACTCGATTAGGCTAAGTTCCCTTTAATGGTTGGTGGTAGTTTTAATAGCTGTAGATATTCAGGTATTAAACAGAAATACTGAAACGCTATTAAAATTAAATATCAGCCATTGCCAGCTAAGAAATCCACTGAGCAAGGTCTTTCACTGCTCTTCCCAAGCCCTATGCTCTGTTGGTTTTTCTCAAGTACCTATAATAAATCTAAGTACTTATTACTCCAAGGTATGAAGAAAAAAACAACGCCAACCACTAAAGGGAACATAGCCACTCGATTAGCTTTGTTGATAGACAAGCTAACTGTCGCAGAGCTCGTAGAGGGTAATTATGAATAATTCAACCATCAGAAAAAACAGGCAGACAAACCAGTACAGAATGGACCGCAATCTATACGGCTACCTGTCGATGCTGGACAACCCAGAGTTATCGGACACGGAGCGCCAGTCTCGAATTCGCAGTGGGGTTCAGCGGTGGAACCAGCAAATGTCTGAGGGGCGGGACCCTATTGAAACCTGCCGAGAATATTATCAGCAGAAAAGCCAGACTCTCCCGTAAAATAGGCGTCTCTCTGTCAATATCTCATCACCGATGGCTAAGGCCGGAGATGTTCTGTGGTGGAGTGCTGGCGGTGTTGCGATAAACGGTCTGTTTACCTGACTGGACTTGTTATTCCATACCTCCTTTGTCTGCGCACTGTCCGGGTGGTTACACTGAGGATTAGGGATCGATTTGCTGTATTAGATGAGATAGCTGTACGTTCTAATTAAATTCGATGATCAGGAACTGGCTTTCATAAGGTAATACAGGTGTATCATGATTGATCTTGATATTGAAACTCCCTCCAAAAAACAGCAGTGCAAACAACTGATGCTGGACATCTTTGGACCAAAATGCGCCGCACGGGTTGATGAGATGACCGAGACGGAGTGCGTGGATAAGTGCAAGGAGAAGGTTCGGTCGTTGCTGGGTGATCATGCCGTCAGGCGGTTTGAGTGCCTCAGTTAAGCAGGCTGGAGCGATTGTTTTTTGACCATCGAGTAGCGTTCTGGTAGCTTACCGATACCACATCACTCCTTATGCTGGTAGAGAAAACCCCGTCATCACCCCTATGGTGACGGGGGTTTCTTTTAATTACTTCTTGATCTTTGTGTAGACCACACTGTTATCACTGCCGTAAGGGTTGGGCACGTAGTCGTCTGCGTTATGGTCGTTCTCCCAGATGGTCTCATCCAGCAGGTAACGGAAATGGAAGGTATTGTCGCCGGGCAGCTTTACTTTGGTCCGGAAGGCGTTTTCTTTTTTGTGGTATTTCATGGTGACCGGTTGCCACTGATTAAAGTCCGCAACCAGCGACACGGACTTGATGCCCGGTTGAGCGAACTCAAACGTCACTTCGGTTTCCGCTGTTTTTTTGATCGTTTTTTTCTTCAGCATGGACAATCAATCCTCAAGGTTCTCAGGGCTTGAAAGTCTACGGTACAGCGATCATTGATGGTGATCAAATCAAACTTGATACGGCTGTTTCTTGCTGGTCGGTTGTGTATTTCTCTGTTTGTCGGTGATTGTTAATGAGTTTTTATTCGTAAAATTCAGAGTGTAAGAGAACACATTTTGATCATTCTCTGACCGTTAAGGAGTATCTCTTGGCAAACCATTTTTGTCCTCACCTTGATCGGTGGGTGTAAATTCAGTAGATACTCGCCCCCTGATCTGTCGATAATAAGTATTGATACGTATCAAGATTTTTGGATCACTTCTGCTGAATAATTGCGCACCGTCGGAAAGCAACACGCTGAGGCACAATGATTGACACAAAAGGGAGATCGCCGGTTATGATGAGCATCGAAAAATACACCCAGAAAGACGGTCAAACCGGATGGCTCGCGCATATCTCCCAGAAAAAGCAGAATCGTAAATCCTGTGCCCTGACTCGTCGCTTCAGCTCAGCACAATATGGCGATGCGGCTTTTCAGAAAGCCCTGGCCTGGGCGGAGGATCTCCAGGACGTAATGGCGCACTCCTGATGTGACCAACCTGCGACCGGGTGCCAGAGCAGTCTCGTCAATGCGTCTGGCTGCTCTTTATTGCATGGCCATGCAACGCTGTTTAATTCACTCCCCCGCGCTGCTGTTCAATAAAGGCATCAATACAGTTCTGGCATTCATCGTTATCAATGCAGTATCGGACGTTGTAGACCGGTGCATCGTCTGCCGGAACAAGTACCAGACTGGATGCGCTCACCGAAAAAGCTAGAGCATCTCTATTTTGAAACACTGGGCAGTGTTGTGCGGGACAAGGTGACCAGCAGAAATCGCTACACTGATGAGCTGCATGATATGACTGTAGACATCATCGAGATTGCCAACAGTATCAGACGATACCAGGAGTCTGGCGACACTGAGCGAGCGAAGGAACTGGAACAGACTTCCCGGAGCAAAGCTCAGGAACAAGGCCGGACTCCAAAAAGCCAGCAGGGAGATTAATAAGTTCAGAAAAGAAGTTCGCCGGGTGATGGAGGCCCGGTTGATAAACCCGGATACTAAACGGCAACGACTGAATGCTCTGCACGAGCGGATCAACCAGCTATCAATGAATGCGGTCAAGCGATATCAACAATCATTTCGCTGAGCTTCCTGTTCCTGCTCCGGTTTGGCCTTGTCACGATGATGTTTAACTGAGCTCATTACTGCCTCAGACTCATCCCGTGAGAGCTGCAGAACATGAAAGAGGAGAGAAACCAGCTGAGAGACCTTGGCGAGCCAGAGTGACCGATTGTCCATGATTAACGTCCATCGATTGTTATTAGTTGGTTGGGCGAAAATGTTGTTATCCAGTGATGACTATCGTGCAATAAAAATACTGTACTGTAAATAGTAACAGTATTTTTAATGTGTACCGTGTGCACTATGTGCATAATTAGTGTTCGTGGTACACAAAAAGTCATCAAAATGAATTTGTTGACCGGAGTATCAGCCTGTCTCAAGATCTGGGGAAGTCAGCTGTTCGATAGCAGTCAGACGACGTTAGCGTCTTCAGGCTCTCTCAATACCAGTCAATCTATCCAGGCAGGTTCAGTGTTAAATATGAGCAGTAGCAAAACATGTCCGAAAAAATACCACGGTAAACGGTTCGGTGGTACTATTTCACGCCTATGCAACTATGTAGAAATGGTCGTAAAACGTAGAACTGCCTTAATACTCTATGAAATGGAATAGAGGGGCGGTAGCGTGGTTGCGGCTCAGGAAATAGTTTCAACATTTTTTGATTTATGTTTCTGATTAAGGCAAGTATAAACCTATTATTTCAATTGGAGAAAATATGGTTTACAACAATCAGACTTACCACTCATCATTTTGAACCTTGGTCAGAACTCGCCATTTTCAATAGTTCAGGTGAACAATGAACGACACTCATAGTAAAGTTATCGGTTACGTGCTCTGGGTTTTTGGTTTTCTTGGTGCTCACCGATTTTATTATGGCAAACCAGTAACCGGCACAATCTGGTTGTTCACTTTTGGTCTCTTCGGCATTGGTTGGCTGATCGATCTTTTCCTTATTCCGGCCATGGACCGGGAAGCAGATCTTCGTTTTCATAGTGGTCAGTACGATTACTCAGTTACTTGGATCTTGCTGACTTTCCTGGGGCTATTCGGCGTTCACCGTATGTATCTGGGGAAATGGATATCCGGAGTTTTGTATCTGTTTACCCTTGGCTTTTTTGGGCTTGGTGTTATTTATGACTTTTGGACGCTGAATGACCAGATTTCTATTAAAAACAGGGAATATTGTCCTGAACTAAAAAATGGTTTCAAGGGTTGAGGGATGGACCATATTTTTGAATAGGTTCAAGATTCAAGAGCCGATACCGGTTTTCTGGTTTGCCAGCATTCTGTTGTCATTAATATTGAGTAGAGAAGTAAGGTTTGAAATTATGGAGTTTATAAAACGGAAAGAAAAAATCAGATTGAATCGAATATCAAATTTTTATGCACTGCAAACATTTGAAAGTTATTTAAGAGAGTTCAATCTTTCTGATAAAGAAATCGAAAATCATTTATCAAATATTGATTTGTTCATTAATGATTATTTGCTCAGGTATGAGGTTATAGCATTCCATAATGGAATCCACACCGTAGGAGGGCTATGTTCCCTTTAGTGGTTGGCGTTGTTTTTTTCTTCATACCTTGGAGTAATAAGTACTTAGATTTATTATAGGTACTTGAGAAAAACCAACAGAGCATAGGGCTTGGGAAGAGCAGTGAAAGACCTTGCTCAGTGGATTTCTTAGCTGGCAATGGCTGATATTTAATTTTAATAGCGTTTCAGTATTTCTGTTTAATACCTGAATATCTACAGCTATTAAAACTACCACCAACCATTAAAGGGAACTTAGCCCCGTAGGAGAGTATTTAACAGAATGGCTCACAGAAAATTTCTATGGAGTGAACAAGAAAGACATACTCGACTTGTAACTATTCAGCACTGAGCAAAGGCATATTACAGTAATTCCGAACAGCTCTATGAAGTGATTGATATATGTCCATTCCCTGTTTTCTGGCAGACGACAAATAGCTGCGAATCCGTGCAAACATAGAACCACCGTCTGCACTCCTGAAGCAGCCTGAGATTTTCTGCTTTAACTTGGCCATTCGAACATCCCGCTCACTGCCATTGTTATCGAAGGGAATGGTAAAATCTGACATGAAGCGCAGTGTCTCAGCCTTGAACTCAGTGAGTCGTTTGAAGAGATTGTAAGCTTTAGTATTCTTGACTTTCTTGCGCTTAAGCTCCTCTCGTTGCTTCTCCATATAGACGACTTCTTTCATTAGAGCCCGCTGAAGCAACCGGTCATAAATCTTCTCGATTCGTTCACAGACAACACTTGGCATCTGTAGCATACCTATGGTCTTAAAGCCCTTGCAGTAATGCCAGGAAAGCCTCAGTAGCTTCATCAATCGCAACGCCAGTTGATTGCTGTCCCTATCAACAACACCCAAAAGCTCCCTCAGGTGATGGGCATTGCAAAGTACGTGAGTTGCCGCATATGCAAAATAGGATTTCCAATGATCATGAACCAGAACGCCTGCAAATGTTAGCAGTATGCCCATCGTGTCCATGGCCTCACGACCTCGCTTTTCAGACAAGTAGTAGAGCGTCCATTGTTCATCCCGCATAACGTGTAGCCAGTGCAAAGAGCCCTCGGCCCGCATACCCGTTTCATCGGCTCCGGCAACAGACGATTCCCGCAAGGCGTCACGAATAACCTCTTCAGTAGAAGCCAGATTTTCATAGGTTCTGGCCACAAAATTGGCGACAGTGCCTGCACTTACACTCATTTTATAGAGAGTATTAAAATACTCTGACACGCGCTTAAAAGGCAGGAAATGGTATTGGTTAAGATAGACGGCCATAGCCTGTGTGGCTGAGCCATATTGTGCGGCAGCGGTAACACCTTCCGGGAATTCAGCCTGATTCCGACAACCACAAGTGCAGATTTTTACTTCAGCTCTATGGGCCGTTACTTCAAATTCACCCGGTCTCCCTGGTTCAAACACCTGTCGTTCAATATATTTGACCGGCTCACTATCAAGAAGAGAGACGCCTGACATTTATTGCATTCTTTAACCGGAAGGTACTCAATATAGTCAGGGATATCGACCTGTTTAAGACAAGTGCCCTGATGCCCTTTCTTTCCACCGGCTTTATTACCAGAAGACTGTCTCAGACTTTTAGGATTGGGTTTTTCATCCGATGGATCGGTACCTTTATCTGCGGAAAGGTCGTCAGAATGATCTGGAGAATTACTGTTTTTACAAGGTTTTTGATAACCATCAGACGATGGCGGCTTGCTGCTGTTTTGACTGTTCTTGCCAACCTTTTCTTCCAATTCTCGACATCGCTCTTCCAGACAGGCAACTCTCATCCGCAGCTCTGCATTCTCTTTCAAGAGAATCTCAGCCGACATAGTTGCGGGTAGTTCTGGAATCATGCTGGCGAATATTGTGGAAAAATGGTGCTTAAGAGGATGGTATAAAAATCAGAAAATTCCAGATTTATGTGGGGGTGCTGAACAGTTACCTCGACTTTAGAGTCTGTATAAAACGATAATTCGGTCAGCTTTTTATAGTGAAGCAAGCCGAAATCAGTGAACTGTTTTTCCAAGTTCGTTATTACTTCCGTTTTTTGCCTAAAAGCCTTTAGTTATGCTGCTTCTGAATTATCCGGTATTAACTGGTCGATCAGATCGCGAAAATTGAACTCATATTTTTGCTTATATCTGTTCCAGCCCTTGCGAATAGAGAACCTCGGAATAATTCCTGAAAGAGCAATTTTCATCATGCCTGCAGTGGTTGTATCCGGGCTTCTCCAGGGTATCCGAGAAATATTCAGACATGCCTGATTTTTACAAACGGTTAATAACTGCAATAATGCATAGCCTGCCATTTTCAAATGCATCCATCGAAGCAGTGTTCGCAATTTCTGCTGCCATAAATGGCAACAGCCAAAAGCATGTTTGAGTTGGTGAAACATTGGCTCTACCGGCCATCTCCGGGAATAGGCACGAAGCACCTCCAGTCCCTCAAGTTCCGGATTGGTCGAGATGAATATTCTGCTTTCGGTCAGACCTTTGTCATTTTCAAAGCGACTCCAGACGACGCGTACTTCACGACCTTTAAGGAATCTGGCGCGACAGATCAGGGTACGATAACGTATTTTGCGAAATTTGCCGTACATCCATACTGTTGCTTTTTCTTCCGGCAGTTTCTTAACCTGTTCTGTCGTCATCTTGATGCCGTACTTTTTTGGGCGCCCTCGCTTCTTTACGGTGGGTGCTGGCGGCAAAGCATAGAGGGCCCGATTTGAAGGTATCTGACCAACAACTTCTATGTTCATTTCCAGAGCTGGCTTTATCAGTGTCCAGTTCATATACCAGCAATCGGTTAGCAGGCGTAGCACTCGATCCTTCACTTCATTGCGTACCACCCTGAGCATGGCCACGGCAATTTTCAGTTTGCTGGTGTTACCTGAAGCTGGTGTCGGAAATGAGATCACCGGTATGGCGGTAAATACTTCATCTGCAGCCCGCTCAAATATGATGGCCAGGGAAACCCAACACTGCCCCCAGATGTACGTCGGCCGATTGCGTTTCTTGCTGTGTTGATGATGTGTACGACAAGCAGGGGCTTTGTCGGAAAACCGTTCGATTACCCAGTCATCAAGCCCCAGGACCACAGGTTGATTCTCAGGAGCTTTGGAGCAGACCAGACGGATCAAGTGGCGTGCCAAGTTCTTCCATTGCCACTTGCCCTGAGATAGCCAGTGGTGGTAGCTGCTCCACACACAATGAAAATCAATTGTTAACAACGCCTGTGTAACAAAGCCGTCGGCTGAAAGCATGCAACCGAACAGCAGTTCGCAGAACGTTGGTACTGCAGTTGATGATAGCGCTCCAGCAAGAAAGGTTGTATATGAAGCGAGCTCCCTGAGGATTACTTGATGATCTGAAGTGAGCATGGCAACCATCTCGAATTTCGTCATTGGGGATGGTTGCTTTTAGCAGATTATGCGCCGGAACTATTGTGCTCTTAAAACTCTAAAGTCGAGGAAAGACATAGAAATCTATATTGAATCATTTATAAAATTCTACACTCACAATGTTAATGGCGGGTATCTTGAAAAAGACGATATGATTGAGCTTTACCAAATTATAAATGATGAGGTCAGGCCATGGCTGGCCAATTTTACAGAAAAAAATCAACGTGGCATTTAAAAAACTCTATGTTTGTGTATGGTTTGAAATGCTTGGTCATTCTTTGTGCATATAAGTAAAATTTAAGTCTTGGCTCATTACCTTTCTCACTATGCCCAACATTACACGTTTACGATAAGAACGGTCTGAAAATCAAAAACACTACTCACTAAAAATCAAAAAAAACATTTCCAAAACACAAAATATACTATGGATTACCCACCCCTATTTGCGCCTGGCATGCACAGCATCACCCTCTCGGACATGCCTGAAATTTTTGTGGCGCCATTTAAAAACTCGTCGAGAAGAGCACACCTGCTACACCGATTTAACGCGTTTCTGGAAAGTCTGATAGATTTCCCGGTTGCCATGGAGATCTGGATTGACGGTTCATTTTCAACCCATAAGGAAAACCCGGGGGATATTGATCTGCTGGTGGTGGCGGATGTGTATGGGGTTAATAGACTCCCTGCCAGACAACAGCAACAGTTATTCAATGTCTTTGAGAGCAATGAGGCGATCAGACTCCGTTACGAATGCGATGTTATTTTTGTCACCGATCTTCAGGAAGACCACACCCTTTGGCAGGAGCTTTATGGTTTAGACAGAAACGACAGACCCAAAGGAATCCCTAAAATTAGAATTGGGGAAGCACTATGAACATTGCCTATTTAGAAAAACGGATCAAAAAAACCGAAGCACTGCTGGACAGCAAGAAAAAACAGCTCGCAGCAGATGGTGATAATTTTGCCCTATCCCTGAGCATCCACTCTTTAGAGCAGCATATTGATGACCTCCACCACAAGCTGAGCACCGAAAAAGGGAAGCGCGAAAAGGAAGTCATCGAGCTTCGGCTGGTAGGGGCTGATGTAAACAACGGTTCTGTTCCCCTGGATCTGTTGGCGAATCTGGCCAAACACTTTTCCGGGCTGGTGTTCGCGGCGGCGGCAAAATTCCAGCACGGTCAGGATATGGCCGGAGCGATTCCGAATGAGATAACCCAGCCAATCAACCTGCGGTTTGCAGAGATCGGCCATGGTTCCTCCCGCCTCTATATTACCGGAGACACATCGCCTGATCTGTTTGGTGTAAGCCTGTTGGAAAACAGTCTGTCTGGCCTGTTTGATCTGCTCAATCAGGATATGAACCAGGGCCTCAGTGAACAGGTGGATAACCTGGGCCTGAGAAGTTCACATTCGCTGGCGAAATTTTTAAAAGTCCTGCGACAAAAGCATATTGAAATTGATATCCGCTGGACCGGTGGCAATGAACAGAAATATGCCTGGCATGGCCGACGGGATAAGATTCAGATGCTGGAAACTCTGCTGGATGGTTTCAGCAGTACCGAGCCGGTTGAGGTAAAAGTAGACGGTATTGTCGAGCTGATCAGCAGAGCAGGTAAGTTGGATATCCGAAATGAAGCGGGGGAGCTGATCAAAATCCGTTTCAGCAAAAAAATGTACGAAGCCGTCCGGCCATTCCGAATGGGTGACACCGTGACTCTTCTTACCAATGAGAAAACGGTCTTTAACAGTGCCACCCAGGAAAAGAAAAAGACCTACAGCCTGATCAGTATTGATGCCCGGTCAACACCATCGGGTGCCAGCCTGTTACCGGCAGAGGAAAGTCATAATGAGTAATACGTTTGCCGACCGCCTGGCCACCGCCATGAAGCTTAAGGGCATAGAAACCCCGAGTGGCCTGTCCCGTGAGACAGGCATTGAGCGCAGCTACATGTATCGTTTGGCCAGTGGTAAAATTGATAATCCCCATAAATACGTCGAGCGTCTGGCGGATGCTACGGGTGTCTCTGCGCACTGGTTGGGTACCGGCATCGGTGACCCGTATGACCCGGAACCCGAGCCAACCAGACCCCGGCCTCTGAATGCCGTCATGCTGACCCATGTTACCGTCGTTCCTCCGGAAGGTGACTGGTACGAAGTGACGGCCCGTGTGCCGGATGTGTTTACCAGCGAGCAGCACAAGCCCCGGGATAAGAAGCTCTATGAATATTACTATGTGCCGGAAACCATCGAGTGCTTTACCGGCTTTACCCTGTTGGTGGTAGAACGGGAGTTACGACCAGGCCCGGGACTGTTTCTGGCCCAGCGAGAAGAGAATGGTAAAAAGCAGTTGTGCAGTTTTATGATCAGTTATAAAGGGCTGGATCAAACCAGCACCCGACAGCCGGATATGCAGACCATCGGCCGGGTGCGGATCATGGATTACTGGGAGCTGGATATGAGACGATAGGATTCTCGGGTTCCCGTATGGAAACCCGATACCCTTAATAAGGTGGGTACGCCAGAAGTCCCGCCTTTTAATTTATTTTCAAACAGTTTTTTATAATTTTTTATTCTTATATTGACGTTTGGATTTTTTAAGATAACCCCGATATAAGCTCATGGATAAGCGCTGCTTGTCTTTGAACCATCAAAACTTACGTTAATTAAAAGGAGAAAAGTCATGAGCCTAACTCTTTGGGATCCATTTGTTGAAATGGAAAATCTGCTGGACAAGTATGGAAGATCATCAAGAAAATCACTCCCCAATGCTTCTGAACAATCTATGGAAGTAGGAGACTGGATGCCTTCAGCAGATATTGTGGAAAATCCAGAATCTTTTAATGTGAAGTTGGAAATACCAGGGGTTGATAGGGACGATGTAAAAGTTACCGTTGAAAACAACGTTCTGTCTATTAAAGGTGAAAAGAAATATCAATACGAAGATAAAAAGCATCATCGAATTGAATGCTCTTACGGCTCTTTCGTCAGAAGTTTTACTTTGCCAAATTCAGTAGATGGAGAAAAAGTTGAAGCAGTATACAACAATGGTACTTTGGAATTGGTGCTTCCTAAACAAGAGAAGGCAAAACCAAGGCTTCTTGAAATTAAAGTGCAGTAACAATGACTGAGCTCAGGGATGAGTTTTCCTATCAGAAACCTCTGAAGTCATTGCCTCCTCTTATACTTCCATACCCTTTATTAGCCTGGATGCTCTGCCCATTATCAAGAGCATCCATTTACACCCGCTTCCTGCTGATGGCGGCATGGTCAAAGCTGGTTATGTTCACTGATATGGTTCAGGTATCCACTTTGGATGCAACCAGGAATGAGTTCCCGTTTCGGTTTTCAGTGGATAAGTTGTTGGCAACATGTGTTTATGTTGTCAGTAGTTCGTGATAACCCGTTGCACTACATACCTGCACAATTATTATCCCCTGTTTCAGTTATCCGGAATTTGTGTGGAAAAGATTGTTGATAAACAGTTAGGGGATAAAGGCAGCCTTTCAGACAGGCGGGGTGATAATGGGTGGTTAAATAATAATCAGTTATTTTGCAAAACTATACCAGCCGCAACACGGCGTACGGCTGGGAAAAATCGCACTTCAGTATATGTCCTCATAATCCGGATACTGACCTATAACTTTCAGAGATCAATACGGCTCAGGTGCTTTGCCTTTTCGCTCGATCACCTGGATATCAGACGTACTTTCCTCACTGCCGTGCATGACCACGATCTCAAACTCCCAGTTAACACCGTAATCAAAGACGAAGGTGATTTTCATTCCGGGAAATGGTTGAAGTTGGTGCAGCCGGGTTTCAGTAACGCTCCCGTCACAAAAATCCATCGCGGGATGACCAATGCTCCGGTCTGCACCAAATGATGTCAGATATTGGAAGTGGTAAAGGTGGTCATTATCAAAGTCAAAAGCTTCGAGTATGGCTTCTGCCAGTTCTTCAAGCAGGTGATCCGCTGACACTTTCAGTGTACGGGTGCATTTACTGCCCAAGGCAACGGACAGGATATAACTGGCCGCAATCACTGGTGCGGTTTTTTCCAGGGTGTTGTTCACATCTGACCGAATGGTTTTTATTGCCGGTAGAAGGTTAATTTGTTCATCGTCGTCTTCATAGTTCCCGCATATCAGTGAGTCTTTAAACCCTTGACGACAAGCGGTTAAAAACAGCTGTCCCCAGGGCGTCAATTTCAGATAATTGATTTTTCTATTGCTGTCTTCAAATTGAAAATCCGCAAGCCCCGTCATTTTGAGAATGGACAGATTGAAAGCCTTACCCCGGCGCAAATAGAAACCGGGATCATGCGCTGGCCTGCCTTGCCAAAGGTCATTATCACCCAACATCATCATAAACCCGGACAGAAAGCGGTTATCAATCGCACTGATTCTTTCTCCGACATTCGTGGCATAGCCACGATTAATCCACGCTTCCAGCAGAGTAAAATACCGTTCAATATCCGTCATGACCTGCCACTGCTGGTAAATCGAATCGTGGACATGAAGTATGGTGTTGCCCCTGCTGTCTGGCCGTAGGCTGGCCAGCCCTGAACTGCGTCCCAGTAGTAATAACCCCATGATCCGCGCATAACTGGCGGTCAAGGGGCGTTTCAAGGTCAGTACATCAGGGCTGGAGAGTAGACGGTTCAGTGGCTCAGCCCATTTCACCGGGGGCTGGTTCTTGTTTTTCGAGACAGGAACCGGATTTTTCACCAGGTAATCCAGAAAAACATCAACATCCCGCAGGAAAACCTGCTGGTGATCCGACAGGGTAAAAGACGCGATGGCTTCCGCTGTTTTGGCTTCAAATAACATTCAGTTCATTCTCATGGTCAACCGGGGTTTGTTGACGTACATCAATTCTTTTCTTTCGGTAAATACGTAGTCTGTATTTGCGCAGTGAGTGCTTGCCGAAGTTGATAGCGATGGTTTCGGGGGCTGGTAATAAGAACACCAAATACCCACTCTCTGCCTAAGAATAAATACCACCTCAATAATAATATAGGACTTACGCATTGACAACAGGCTCTAAAATTTGATAATGCCAAAAAACAGATGTCTTCAGGGATGAAAGTGAGAACTACCACTCGACCGACCACTGCACGATGCACTCTTGCAAAATACATTGGCTTTTTGATTAGTGAGCCAAAATCATCAACATGCACAAGACTGGCCGAGGTTACCGACTTTTCTCACGATAGCGCAAACCGCTTTCTTAAGCGTGAAAACTATCAGCCCAAAGATATGTACGATGAAGCAGTCAAAAGTTTAAACCCTATTGGCGGCACCCTGAGCGTTGATGACAGCGTGCTCGACAAACCTTATAGCTACTCCGTGGCACTGGTTGGCCACTTTTGGTCGGGTAAACATCACCGAGTGGTTAAGGGAGTTAACCTCATCACCCTTTATTACACCGACGTATCCGGGCGCCATATGCCGGTGAATTACAGGATATACGACAAATCGGAAGACAAGACAAAAAACGACTACTTCCGTGAAATGTTGATTGAAGTGCTGGTATGGGGGCTGAAGCCAGCGTTCGTTACCGGTGACTCCTGGTACAGCTGCACGACTAACCTGAAGACGATTAAAAACCATCAGACTGGGTTTATGTTTGCCGTTGAGAAAAACAGGACAGTATCACTGGAAAAAGGTAAATGGCAGCAGGTTCAACACCTCGACATCCCCGACAATGGTCTGGATGTATGGCTCAAAGACTTCGGTAAGATCCGGTTGTTCAGGACGATGCTAAAAGACCAGCGTCGCCACTACGTGGTTTACTTGCCAGAGGAAGTCCCTTTTGAACGCATGATACAAGCAGATCCATGACCAGCACTGGCAGATCGAACAGTTTCACAGGGCGATCAAGCAGGTTTGCCATATTGAGCACTTTCAGGTTCGCAGCGAACGACCCGTCAGAAACCATATATTTGCTGCAATTTTAGCTTTTGTTTATCTCCAGAAAATGCAGATAGAGCAGGAGTTTACGAATATTTATCAGCACCAACGGGGGCTGTTTAAAGAGACAATAGGCGCTTTCATTGAGAGTTTTGCAAAGGGGAAGGATCACCTCCTACCAAAATTTATCGGTGTCATCAATGCGTAAGTCCTATAATACTCGACTTTAGAGTTTTAAGAGCACAATAGTTCCGGCGCATAATCTGCTAAAAGCAACCATCCCCAATGACGAAATTCGAGATGGTTGCCATGCTCACTTCAGATCATCAAGTAATCCTCAGGGAGCTCGCTTCATATACAACCTTTCTTGCTGGAGCGCTATCATCAACTGCAGTACCAACGTTCTGCGAACTGCTGTTCGGTTGCATGCTTTCAGCCGACGGCTTTGTTACACAGGCGTTGTTAACAATTGATTTTCATTGTGTGTGGAGCAGCTACCACCACTGGCTATCTCAGGGCAAGTGGCAATGGAAGAACTTGGCACGCCACTTGATCCGTCTGGTCTGCTCCAAAGCTCCTGAGAATCAACCTGTGGTCCTGGGGCTTGATGACTGGGTAATCGAACGGTTTTCCGACAAAGCCCCTGCTTGTCGTACACATCATCAACACAGCAAGAAACGCAATCGGCCGACGTACATCTGGGGGCAGTGTTGGGTTTCCCTGGCCATCATATTTGAGCGGGCTGCAGATGAAGTATTTACCGCCATACCGGTGATCTCATTTCCGACACCAGCTTCAGGTAACACCAGCAAACTGAAAATTGCCGTGGCCATGCTCAGGGTGGTACGCAATGAAGTGAAGGATCGAGTGCTACGCCTGCTAACCGATTGCTGGTATATGAACTGGACACTGATAAAGCCAGCTCTGGAAATGAACATAGAAGTTGTTGGTCAGATACCTTCAAATCGGGCCCTCTATGCTTTGCCGCCAGCACCCACCGTAAAGAAGCGAGGGCGCCCAAAAAAGTACGGCATCAAGATGACGACAGAACAGGTTAAGAAACTGCCGGAAGAAAAAGCAACAGTATGGATGTACGGCAAATTTCGCAAAATACGTTATCGTACCCTGATCTGTCGCGCCAGATTCCTTAAAGGTCGTGAAGTACGCGTCGTCTGGAGTCGCTTTGAAAATGACAAAGGTCTGACCGAAAGCAGAATATTCATCTCGACCAATCCGGAACTTGAGGGACTGGAGGTGCTTCGTGCCTATTCCCGGAGATGGCCGGTAGAGCCAATGTTTCACCAACTCAAACATGCTTTTGGCTGTTGCCATTTATGGCAGCAGAAATTGCGAACACTGCTTCGATGGATGCATTTGAAAATGGCAGGCTATGCATTATTGCAGTTATTAACCGTTTGTAAAAATCAGGCATGTCTGAATATTTCTCGGATACCCTGGAGAAGCCCGGATACAACCACTGCAGGCATGATGAAAATTGCTCTTTCAGGAATTATTCCGAGGTTCTCTATTCGCAAGGGCTGGAACAGATATAAGCAAAAATATGAGTTCAATTTTCGCGATCTGATCGACCAGTTAATACCGGATAATTCAGAAGCAGCATAACTAAAGGCTTTTAGGCAAAAAACGGAAGTAATAACGAACTTGGAAAAACAGTTCACTGATTTCGGCTTGCTTCACTATAAAAAGCTGACCGAATTATCGTTTTATACAGACTCTAAAGTCGAGTAATAATAAAAACCGCTGACTGCTGATGAATCAGCCATTGCAGCCTTGCCGCGGGCGAGGTTTTTTATTGTTTAATACGGGGGGTGTGCAATTTATCCCGTATTCAGGCTGATAGGATGATACGCCACTGCCGGTAAAATAATAGACTTATTCAACCGGCGAGAACCTTGAGTTGAATAAAACACGGCATCAGGGATGAGGTGTTCAGGTGTCACAGTGACGTGAACCGATGGAAGCCTTAAAAAACAGCCAGGACGCACAGGAAACCCCTACGACACTGTTCGTTCTCTACGGGCCTCGCTGATGCGGGGTTTTCTTTTTATCAGTTATTCACCGCTGGTTAAAAAACAACCGCCTTCCTTTTAATACCAGCTTCCCAATGTTTACCAGACTCTCCCACGGGTTGTTCACTGAGTTACCCACGGAATTAGTTGATGATTAACGTTATTGGTCAGATGGCCAGGGGCTGGTGATGCTATAAGGTTATGTTATAAGCCTCGTCAGTAAATAGGGTTGCCAGGTTGTAATTTTCATTGACTTCCTCCCCGCCGTGAACGACGGGGATTCCTGTTAGTCACCTAACAGGTTTCCTGATTCAACACGGCCTTCCCTAGATAGCGGTTTTTAAGCCGCTATCCCCGTTCCAGTCGCACCACAGGCTCACCAATACATCCCCTTGCTGGGGACGGATGCATTTTACGAAGTGTCGTGGTGATCATGCCCAACAACCCGCCGCATCGTTCCAGTTATGATGATTACTGTTTTGGTGGGTGTGTGCTCACTATTGCTGGGATGTAAGATTTCAGCTGATTCTACGTCGTTTTCGTTGCGCTCAATTGCCAGCAGTGCATCAATCCGTTTTTTGGGCGTGTTCAGCGTCTTCAAGGTCCTGATCGATCGGGATCTGGTAGAGGTTTCTGGCGCGTTCACTATCCACAGGCGCATCACCGAAAGCGGCGCGGGGAAAGGTTGGATTATAGGCATCGCCCCAGTGAATGTAACTCCAGGCTGAGTCTGGGTAATCCTTCACCAGGGCGTTAAAGGTGGCATCGCCATCGTCATATGCCCGGTTCCGGAATTGCAGCATCGCCATGGCCTCGCGGTATGCCTTGGTGGTCCCCTCATGGGATTCCGGGAAAAGCGCCAGAAACTCACGGAAGAAGGTAATGCCTTTTTCTACCAAAGCCGGTTTAGCCAGTGCGGCATTTAACAGATGCATATCCATCTCGGAATACCACGACACCAGGGTTGGTTCGATTCTGGAGCCAATGGTGTCCAGCGATGGTTTGTTCTGGTAGCGTTTCTTGATGATATCCCAGGCCTCCAGCCAGGTTTCACAGGCTGCCACCTCTGGGGCATCCTTACCGGTTTGGGTTGTGTTGTCGTTCAGCAGGTCAAACCCCCGGTCAATCAGCTGTTTCAGCCGGGTTTCTTCCCCGGTCAGTGGTGGAGCCCGGAACCCTTTCATTTTTTCTCGCGCTTCCGAGAGCAACCTGGCTTCTGCGCCTTCCACTCTGCCTGAGAACCGTTCTTCGTCGGGCAGGTTTATGCACTTAATTCGGAGGTAATAATCATTGGTACCCGTCCAGTTCACGGTATGACTGATTATATAGCGGGGGTCATCGGCATAGAGGTAACGTCGTGCGGTGATCAGACTGTCGAAGTGAAGTTCCATAGCCTGGAACACCTCGGGCAATGCCTCACTGAAGGATTCGGAAAACGCTCTTCGCATAACCTGGGCCATCTCTGCGGTCACCGCTCCCATGTTCCAGCAGCCAACGACCATGGTGATGACGTTTTCAATATAATTGCGGCCTGTCTGCGATTCATCCAGCAGACGACCGGCAAATTCAACCAGCCTTTCAGAGAGTATGGGCAGGGCGGGTGGTAAGTCCATGAAGGTCATGGATGTGGGGACCTGCTGCTTTTTTTCCTGATGCTTTTTTTTCTTCCTCCGCTTCAACTCTTTTTGCCGACGCTTCTGACCAGCGGGTAGCTTCGCCATGATGACACCTGAACCCTTTCATCACTTCGTTCGTCAAAAAACGCAATGATGAATCAACCCAAAAGTGAAGCAGTATAGCTCCCTTTTTACAGTCCACATTACAAGCCAGAGGTCACAAGAACCGTACACGCTCAACGCAAAGAACGATTACTGCCCGCCGCCGACAGATACACAACAAATACACTGCAGTGTGGAGGGAATACACTTTCTCGGGGCCGTTTCGTTTTGAACCTATGGTCAGTTCTTCTGTCTCAAGTGGGGCCCCCATTTAAATGGATACGCTTGTCGTTCATAATTCCCACAAATCACTGAATTCTGCCCGCCAATACAATGACTCAACTCCATATCAATCTCAGCCATATTTTCACAGCCACTACGCTGAAAAGGGGGCGTGACTATGTTAAGAAAAATAAAGTCAGTCGTCTTGAGCTTGATGAAGATCAGGATAGGTTGCAGGGGGTGGTGAGAGGCAGCGGGCGTAACACTTATGAAACCGAGGTGTTTTTCTATGAGCACACGGATGATCCGGAAGAGGACGTGATTGAGGGGTTCTGTTCCTGTCCGGTAGGCCATAACTGTAAACATGCCGTTGCGCTGCTGTTGACGGGGGAGAAAAAGTATGGAACCAGGCGCCTTAATCAGATGATGGGATACGACAGTAATCCCCGTTCATCCCAGGTCACGACAGCTGATATTAATGCCCTGAAAAAACTGTTTGAGGAACAGTTTGGTAACCACCTGACTTCAGATGCGGTGGAAGCCATGGTTGAGGAATTTCTGGGGGAAATGGCACCGGAAACTCCGGGGAATGCCGCCCGGCAACAGGCGAAACAGCTTGAAGAACAGCGAAATAATTGGCTCAGGCGATTGGACATTGCGGTAAAAAACCGGGAAAGAGAGGCCCAGCAAACCTCAGAGCAAGCCAATAATGTAAACCTCACGCTGTACGTTCTGGAAGAAAAATCATACCACGGTGGAATGATCGTCCAGATTTGTTTCTCTCGCCATTTGAAGAAAGGTGGATTTGGTAAACCCACCCCTTATCACGGCGCATACAACTGCCTCCATAATGGCAGCTGGCCCGCCAGTATGACCGAGAATGACCGCCGTATTCTTAAGCTGGCCTACATCAATAAACGGATTGATGTGTATCAGGGGATAATCACTCTGGGCGGAGAAGAAGGGCATGAGTTGCTGGACATAATCCTGGCAACAGGGCGTTGTGTGGTGGGGCGGGAGTTAAAACTGCCGGTTGCCCGGCAATCGCCGGTAAACGGAGAGATTCGCTGGCAGCTTGATGAACAGGGCTTGCAACGCCCCGAGTTGGTGGATGCCGGCACAGGGCTACCCCTGTTATTAATTCCTTCAGAACCACCCTGCTACCTTCAGAGAAGTCAGGATCAGTTCTATTGCGGTGACCTGCTGGGATTACCCGATCCCGGCTTGATCGGCCTTTTGCTGGACGCGCCTCCCCTGGACGAGGCCGGTATAGAGGTCACCAGTAAAGCGCTGAAGGCCGCTTTTCATAACACCACGGGTGGCAGTAACAAAAAAGAAAGTAACAAAAAAAGTAACAAAAAAGGCAGTAATACGCGTAAGCCGGATGATCGCCAGAGTAGCATGGCCATTCCGTTACCGGAAAAAGTCTCGGTTCTGACGGTATTACCCAAACCACAACTATTGCTGGACAGTATTCCGGGCGGAAGTAACGCCGGTGACCGGTTGGCCCGTGGCCGGGTACGATTTGATTACGATGGCCAGATAATCCCGTTTGGCAGTCATCAGCAAACGATCACGCCCTTAAATAACACCGCCAAGGCGAGCCCTCAGGTTATTCCGCGGCAAACCGGATTCGAACTTCAGGCACTGGAACAGCTGCCAGACTTTATCGAACCGGCGCACATCCACCATATGGAGTCCGTACGCCAGCTCAAGGAACTGGACGTTTATGACCTGATTACCGGCGTATCCGGTACGCAGTACCGTAATCGCTGGTTGCGATTCATGACCGACACCATTGCCGGGCTGGAAGATCATGGCTGGACGGTGACCATTGATGACAACTTCCCGTTTCAGTTTGAGATGATCTCCGATAGCGACTGGTACGCTGAACTGGATGAGTCTGACAATAACTGGTTCAACCTGCGCCTTGGGGTCACGATCGATGGTAAATCCATTGATTTGCTGCCTTTGCTTGCCCGTCAGCTCAATCAGCTGCCAACACAGGATGAACTGAAGAACATGCCGGCAGACGCTCAGGTACCGGTAGCCCTGCCGGGTGGGAAATTCATTCAGCTGCCCGCTGAGCGTTTGCGACTGATTGCCGGCACCTTGCTGGAGCTCTTTGGTGACCGGCCACTTAACGACTATCAACTGCAAACCTACCACGCAGAAATCTGGCAAGAGCTGTACGATCAGCTTGGCCTGCCCTGGGCCGGTGGGGAAAAACTGCTGGCACTCAGTAAAAAGTTAAAGACCTTTAAACGGCTGAAACCCGTCAAACCCGGAAAAGGCCTGATGGCAGAGCTGCGTGGATACCAACTGCACGGGCTCTCCTGGCTGCAGTTTCTCAGGGAATATGGCCTGAACGGCATACTGGCGGATGATATGGGGCTGGGTAAAACCTTGCAGACGCTGGCTCATATCCAGCTGGAAAAGCAACGGCTGCAAACGCTTGAAAAGGGTAAGGGGAGCGCCAAAAAACGGGTCAGCAAAACGACGCTGGTGGTATGCCCAACCAGCCTGCTTCACAATTGGAGCAACGAGGCTGAGCGTTTTACTCCGGACCTGAAGGTGCATATTCATCATGGCAGTAGCCGTGACAGCGATGCCATTGCCGATTCCGATCTGGTGCTGACCAGTTACGGGGTTATCCAGCGGGACTTTGAACACTTGCAGAAAATTCCGTTTCACCTGCTGGTTCTGGACGAAGCCCAGGCCATCAAAAACCCCACATCCAAAAGTGCCAAAGCGGTGCGCTGCCTGCAGGCTGAGCATAAACTGTGCCTGACCGGAACCCCCATGGAGAACCATTTAGGGGAGCTATGGTCGCTGTTTGATTTCCTGATGCCCGGATTTTTGGGCGTTCGGGATCAGTTTACCCGCTTTTATCGCACGCCCATTGAAAAACAGGGTAACGTGGAACAATCGGAAAAACTGCAAAAGCGGGTCGCTCCCTTTATGTTGCGACGTAACAAGGATCTTGTGGCGAAAGAGTTGCCTGCCAAAACAGAGATTGTTCGGGCGACGGAGCTGCAGGGTAAACAACGGGATCTCTATGAGACGATCCGCGCCAGTATGGAAGCCCGGGTTCAACAGGAAATTGAAAAGAAAGGACTGGCCCGCTCACAGATCGTGATCCTGGATGCACTCCTTAAAATGCGCCAGGCCTGTTGTGATCCTTCACTGGTGAAACTGGAACAGGCCAGCTCGGTGAAGGAGTCTGCCAAGTTATCGCTGCTCATGGAGCTGATTGAGCCCATGGTGGAAGAGGGACGGAAAATCCTGGTGTTTTCCCAATTTACCAGCATGTTGTCGCTTATTGAGGAGAAGTTAAAGGCGGCTGACATCCCATGGGTGAAGCTGACCGGCCAGACTCGTGACCGCAAAACACCGGTGGATACTTTTCAAATGGGAGACGTGCCGGTATTTTTGATCAGCCTGAAAGCCGGCGGCACCGGCCTGAATCTTACCGCTGCGGATACCGTGATCCATTACGACCCATGGTGGAACCCGGCGGTAGAAGAGCAGGCCAGTGACCGGGCTCATCGGATTGGTCAGGATAAGCCGGTATTTGTCTATAAACTCCTGACCGAGGGAACCGTTGAAGAAAAAATCCAACAGTTGAAAGCAAAGAAAAAAGCCATAGCCAATGCGCTATATGGCAGTGGTTCTGGCAAGAAGCAACCGGCAATAACCGCAGATGACCTGAACGTGCTCTTTGAGCCGGTCAAGTCGGCATAACCATTCAGTAGCGGTCATCATTCCCGGATGGTGCAAATCTGGCCAGGAGAAAGAAACCTTCTTGGCCTGAGTGTCGGTAGCATGGCTTTAACCTGTATCTGCATGGTTCTTTTGCAGAAGTATGCTGCCTATAAGCTCATTTCTGGACTGGAGAATATTATGGTTAAATAGAGAGCAGTACCGGAATTGTTTGAGTTCGGAAGGTCGTGTTCTTCTGGAATAACTGCAATCTTTGCTATGATTCCGGATCTCTTTTTACTGTTGATCAGATGAGATAACGTTTTATGAACTCCTTTGACTTTACGTAAGTCAGAACCCCTCAGAAACTGATGGGAAGTTGTATAGGTGGGTTGAAGTGCCTTAAGCTCCAGTCAAACATAGTGTGTGAGTTTGTATTATGGAACCACCGATCTCTTATAGGGTTGCCCGAGGCAAACAGGCAGGGGCTGTTTATACACCTCACAAGCACAGCTGTGGCAGGTATATAGTCAGTAAAACACGATTTAAGCAAGATTATATCTATCTTGAGTCGCTGAGTGAGGTGCTCAAGTATCTGCAGGCTGGTTTTAAGCTTAGGGTAAGTGACCCTGTTACAAAATCTTCTCCAAGCTTGGTTCAACTATCGTCGTTGACTATATCATAAAAATTATCAGGTAACAGATTTGAACTGGTCTGGGAGTTTTTGCGATGACACCAGAGATTTTTCAGGCTCATGTCAAAGAGCTTAAGTATGGTAAAAAATTACCGGGAGCCGTTTATCTCCATAAAAGCACGTTTCATAAAGAAGCGGCAGAATTAGGCCGATGGATTTCCCTGAAGCTGGAAGTCCTTGGTCAGAATGTCCCATGGACGGTGATTAAACTGCAAACCAGAGGCTTTGGTGTTTCGTTGTTGAACTACCCGGATTTTTATGAAGAGGCGTATCCCGCTCTTCACTCCAGCTTGAGTCTCGATTTTGAACGAGAGCGTTACAAGCATAATAAGTTTTCCGGCATCAATCCTCCCATCCTGCATCGCAAAGAAACAATGGTTGCTCCGGATGATCCTTACTATGAGGAGTTTTGTAATATCACCCGGGAAGGCGAAGAGGCCGGTTTATACGACAATGCAAAAATCATTGGTTTCAGGCAAACCTGGGAATCGCTGATTCATGAGCGCGGTTATGAACTGGTGGATGGCAGGCTTTTTCGTTCATCCTCGGTAGTACAGACAGAACAGAAAATAGAGCGTCATCGAACTGCACTGTCTCGTGATGCTTTGTCTTCGCCCATGAAAACACTTGCAAAGCAAGGCTACTTAGAGGGTGAGTTTTCACTATTTGACTACGGTTGCGGTCGTGGAGATGATCTCTGTGAATTAGAGGCGCATGGCCTTAGTGCTTCAGGTTGGGACCCTAACTGGCGCCCTGATGGAGAAAAAGTTTCTGCTGACCTTGTGAACATTGGCTATGTGATCAATGTGATCGAAGACTTGGAGGAGCGTGTTGATGCCCTGTTAGGTGCCTGGCGATTAACAAAAAAACTTCTGGTGGTTTCGGCAATGATTGCCGGAGAAGAGCATATAAAGAAGTTTAAGCGCTATAAAGATGGTGTCATTACTTCGCGGAACACATTTCAAAAATATTATACCCAGAGTGAGCTTCAGCATTTTATTGAGCATATTGTTGAAGAAGAGCCAATAGCGGTTGCCCCTGGTATTTTCTATATCTTCAAAGATAAAGATGAAGAGCAGTTATACCTTGCCAACAAACAGCGAAGAGTCAGTCATCACTGGAAGCAGTTAACCCAGAAGCCGGTTAAGGTGCCAAGGTCAGAGATCCTTTTTGTCGAGCATGGTCAGTTGTTGGAGCAGTTCTGGGTCAGTTGTCTGGACTATGGTCGTCTACCTGCTGTGGATGAATTCAGCCAATATGAGCAGGTTAAAGCGCTGGTGGGCTCGCCTAAAAAAGCCTTTCGGATTTTGTGTGAGCGTTACGAGATTGATGATTTTGAAAAGGCCGAAAATGACCGCAGGGAAGACTTGCTAATATATTTTGCTCTCCAGCAGTTTTGTAAACGAAAGCCATACAGGCATATGCCAGAAAAGCTAAAGCGTGATATAAAAGCTTTCTTTGGTGATTATAAAAATTCTCAGGCGCAAGCGCAAAGTCTTCTCTTTTCTCTTGGAGAGATGAATGCCATAGAGCAAGCTTGTCAGCTTGCACATGAGCAGTTACCTGCAAGTATTCTCAACGAAGGTCATTCTCTGGTTATTCATTCTAGGTTTGTGAACGATCTCCCTCCCGCACTGAGGCTATACATAGGTTGTGCAACGATGCTTTACGGTGATGTCAGTGATGTCAATCTGATTAAAGTGCATATCCGTTCTGGAAAGCTAACTCTTATGAAGTACGAGGGTTTTGATCATAAGCCAATACCTCTGTTGCAGCAGCGCATAAAAATAAATTTACGCAAGCAGGAGATTGACTTTTTTGACTATGCCGCTGGCCTGTATTCACCGCAGCCACTTTATTGGAAATCGAAATTGATTGATGAAAGCTTTGCTGATTATTCGAAACAAAAATCCTTTGATAAAAAGCTCCTCTCGCTGGATTTGCCTGACATGGATGGCTATGGGCTCGATTATGATACCTTCACTGAAGTAATGAAGCACGGCTATAACCTCGAAGTTAAGGGGTATCGCTTCTACAAAGTCAATAAAGATTGTGAAGATCTTTACTAATCCTGTAATGACTGTTTTTATATACAGTATTTTATGCAGGGTGGTTAGGTGTATTACGTGTCGAATTAATATTCTTACGCCTTGCCTTGAAAATCGATCTAACGGACAATCAGTTACTGGAGGTTAACTCCAGTGGCAAAAAACGGCAGGTGCAAGTGGCAAAATATACGGCTAAATTTTCAGGGCATGAGACTTTTCCTCTTCGATACGGGTGGTTGTATAAAGCCGTTTCATCCGTGCGCGAAAAATATGATGGCAAGCCTCTAAAGCCCGTCACATCAGGCAGTTCGGAAGATAAAGAGAAAGCTGTCGTGCGTATGGGTGTCGGTAAAAACATGGTTAGTTCTATAGCTTATTGGGCTATAGCATCAAAAATGATTGATGAGACTAATCGTAAAAAAGATACCCTGACAGAAGTTGCTGCTGACCTTTTTGGAGAAGAGGAAGGGGATTCCGGATGGGACCCTTATATGGAACGTGTTGGTACTGTTTGGTTGCTGCACTGGTTGCTAAACCGTGATTACCACACCGTTACATCTTATCGGTGGTTTTTTAACCGTTTTAACGGTCAGCGTTTCGATAAGCAGCAGTTACTGGATTCTTTGACTCTTGATGCTGAAAAGCTGAAATTTGATGGCAGCGAAAAAGCCGTAAAGAAAACGCTTAATTACAAAACGGTTAGCAAAGATATTGACTGCTTTTTGCAGGGTTACACTTATAGAAATTCCTCAACATCCAAAATCAGTGAAGATAGTTTTTCCTCTCCTCTTGTTGAGCTGGGTTTGATCCGCACGCTGGAAGACGGTCGTTATAAAAAATACAGCGCAGATCTTGGTGAACAGGAGAGTTTGCCTATTGAAGTCTTCACTTATGCACTTATGGACTATTGGTTTGAGTATGCCAAAGAAAGTAAGACCATCTCTTTTGATCGACTTTTGACTGCTGAAGGTTCACCAGCACGGATTTTCCGTTTATCACAAAGTGCACTGGCAAACCGTTTAGATGAGGTTGAAGAGCTGACTGAGAAACGCATTTCTTGGACGGATACTCAAGGCTTGCGTCAAATTCAATGTGACAATGTAAAAGACCTTGAGTTTTTAAAGTCAACGTATCTCAGACACTATTACAAGCAGGGTAAATAATGCTGCTCGCAGACAAATATTTTATTAATGTTCGCTATCAGCGTGCTACCCGTATTGATAACGATCTGGCACCTGAATTCTTTCCTGGTCTTATATTTCACGGCACGGCTGAAAATACCCTGCGTACGCTTGGCAAGCAATATTCAGAAGCAAGACAGCGAGCCTTTACCGTAACAGGTCCATACGGTACCGGTAAGTCCACCATTGCTCTTTTGTTGGCTGGTTGCCTTCATGATGACAAACAAATTCGCAGTGCAGCAAAAGCACGCTTAGGCAAAGCTTTCGATAAAGAGTTTGGACGCCATTTCAAAGTTGATAAAGGCTGGTTAATCGTTCGTGCAGTTGGTGGCATTGGCCATCCTGTGGGCTCTATGTGGCACGCTGTCATCAAAGCCCTTTCTGAACACCCAGGCACTCGTAAGTTAGTAAAGAAGTATGGTAACTGTTCAGCACCCCCACATAAATCTGGAATTTTCTGATTTTTATACCATCCTCTTAAGCACCATTTTTCCACAATATTCGCCAGCATGATTCCAGAACTACCCGCAACTATGTCGGCTGAGATTCTCTTGAAAGAGAATGCAGAGCTGCGGATGAGAGTTGCCTGTCTGGAAGAGCGATGTCGAGAATTGGAAGAAAAGGTTGGCAAGAACAGTCAAAACAGCAGCAAGCCGCCATCGTCTGATGGTTATCAAAAACCTTGTAAAAACAGTAATTCTCCAGATCATTCTGACGACCTTTCCGCAGATAAAGGTACCGATCCATCGGATGAAAAACCCAATCCTAAAAGTCTGAGACAGTCTTCTGGTAATAAAGCCGGTGGAAAGAAAGGGCATCAGGGCACTTGTCTTAAACAGGTCGATATCCCTGACTATATTGAGTACCTTCCGGTTAAAGAATGCAATAAATGTCAGGCGTCTCTTCTTGATAGTGAGCCGGTCAAATATATTGAACGACAGGTGTTTGAACCAGGGAGACCGGGTGAATTTGAAGTAACGGCCCATAGAGCTGAAGTAAAAATCTGCACTTGTGGTTGTCGGAATCAGGCTGAATTCCCGGAAGGTGTTACCGCTGCCGCACAATATGGCTCAGCCACACAGGCTATGGCCGTCTATCTTAACCAATACCATTTCCTGCCTTTTAAGCGCGTGTCAGAGTATTTTAATACTCTCTATAAAATGAGTGTAAGTGCAGGCACTGTCGCCAATTTTGTGGCCAGAACCTATGAAAATCTGGCTTCTACTGAAGAGGTTATTCGTGACGCCTTGCGGGAATCGTCTGTTGCCGGAGCCGATGAAACGGGTATGCGGGCCGAGGGCTCTTTGCACTGGCTACACGTTATGCGGGATGAACAATGGACGCTCTACTACTTGTCTGAAAAGCGAGGTCGTGAGGCCATGGACACGATGGGCATACTGCTAACATTTGCAGGCGTTCTGGTTCATGATCATTGGAAATCCTATTTTGCATATGCGGCAACTCACGTACTTTGCAATGCCCATCACCTGAGGGAGCTTTTGGGTGTTGTTGATAGGGACAGCAATCAACTGGCGTTGCGATTGATGAAGCTACTGAGGCTTTCCTGGCATTACTGCAAGGGCTTTAAGACCATAGGTATGCTACAGATGCCAAGTGTTGTCTGTGAACGAATCGAGAAGATTTATGACCGGTTGCTTCAGCGGGCTCTAATGAAAGAAGTCGTCTATATGGAGAAGCAACGAGAGGAGCTTAAGCGCAAGAAAGTCAAGAATACTAAAGCTTACAATCTCTTCAAACGACTCACTGAGTTCAAGGCTGAGACACTGCGCTTCATGTCAGATTTTACCATTCCCTTCGATAACAATGGCAGTGAGCGGGATGTTCGAATGGCCAAGTTAAAGCAGAAAATCTCAGGCTGCTTCAGGAGTGCAGACGGTGGTTCTATGTTTGCACGGATTCGCAGCTATTTGTCGTCTGCCAGAAAACAGGGAATGGACATATATCAATCACTTCATAGAGCTGTTCGGAATTACTGTAATATGCCTTTGCTCAGTGCTGAATAGTTACCTAGTTCTCGTCCAAAAACTCTGCAGCCTATGCGTGCCAAGGCTTAGAGGGAAAAAATCAAGTTTTGTTTTGACGCCTTTTTCAACCAGTTTTCGGGGGCTACAGCGGAGTTGATGTGATTTTCCTGTAAATTCAGAGCACGTCAAATCTCTGTAGGCTACGTGGCCCAAGGGCTATAGTTTTTGGATGGGAACTACCTAGATTTTATGCGTGTTTTCTGATGTATACCTGATGTCAGGTAAGCAGAGGTTATCGATTTTTCGTCCACGGTTGTACAAGTCGGCTCTCCTGCTTGTACTAGAGATTTATTAGTTTGTGAATTACGCGAAGTATCATCAAAAACAGATTGCGGGCTAATAGCACCCAAGTTTATTTTTGAGTTCATATTATAATTTTCCTTGATTCCTTGATTCTTTTAAATTGCCTATGTTGGGTGAGTCAGAGTTTTTATTTTGCATGTTAGTTCATTTATGGAGGAACTTTTTTAATAAACCATAGTCTTAATTAGTATTATGCACACATCATTACAAAATCAAATACTACATAAATGATTTTGGCTCTTATTGGATTACAGACTGTTCCCAGATTGAACCTGGCTGAAGCACTTATCATTAAAGGCTCTCAGAGCTTTGCTCGGCAATTTGCCCTCAAGCCTTACATTGCGTGGTCCACATCCAATTTTCACTGCAGAGCAGTTCGGAAATCAAATAGAGCCATGATTTTTAATGGAAATTCTAATAATTTATAGGACTTAATTTATGGCTATGGACTACTCACTAAGGCATTCTGGCAATTTGCATCAAAATCACTCTTACGCTGGATCATTAACTCCACAAGCTGAACCAGTTAATTCCGTTTCCAGTGATCAAGTACGTTCTCTAATGTATCCATCAGACGTTCAATTAGAAACTTCAAAGTCTGAGCATGTTGGTTTATCTGATCGTTTAATCTCCAATGTCCATTGGCTTGATTCAATGCTTGCTTATTATGTGACTGGTAAGCATATTTTACGGTCTTCAGAAGCTAAGGATGACTGTAGGATTATTGGCTGTGTTAATGATTTCATAAACAAGAAGGTGCAAACAGTACCAGGTTACTTTGAAAAGTCATTTAATGTAAAAAATGCCGAAATTTTTGAAAGAGATGCTGCCCACTCATTTTGGATTCGGGTTTTTATACAAAAAGAGGCGGTGCCACAGCAGACACAAGAAATGATAGAGAAGTTAAGTTACGACCAGAAAATGCTGGTCTTTGTTTATCTCAAATGTCTTGATATGGGAGAGGCTTGCACCAAATCAAAATACCCTGAATATTATGACCGTGTGAAGCCATATTACCATGATTTTGTTAAGACGGTAGATCAAAAAGAAAAAGCCTTTTATGCCAGCAGGGAGGAATCTCTGCCTGGCTATTTTAAGGATGGTGGGAGGTTTAGGCCAAAAAATGCAAGTACACTTACTCGATTAAGTCCCAAAATAGAGTTTCATCCCATTACTTCTTTGATGCTGGGTGAGGTTCGTAGAAATCTTGAGCCGGATCAGCAGTTAAAAATTGATGAGCATTTTCACAAGGCAAATATGGAGTCACGTCCAAAGCTTGTAGATAAAATGATCAGCACTGGCGGTTCGGTAGAAAAAATCGATCAATACTCAGTTACTCATTTTTCAAAAAAAGTTCAAATCGAGTTTTATCCACATAAAAATAAAACTGATGTTCTCAGCTATTTGAATTCTGCACAGGGAGAGGGAGCTTTAACGACAACGGGTGATATTAAACTTTATGAGCTGGAGGGTAAAAGTGTTTACCTGGTTAAATATCATAATTATAAAACGGATCAAGATCGGTACCTGGTTGCCAATGCAATACCCATTGGAAAGCAAGGTGAGGAATACAGAGCAGAACTGGATTTAGAATCAGCGCTCTGCCAGGTAAAAAACATACTTCAACCCGCTATGGCATCTTGATGACCTTGTTCCGGCACTCAGCCTGGGACTACTATTTACTCTTATGGAAAGTATTCTAACCGTCATTCAGCACCCGTATCAGGAATAAATTTCCTGATACGGTCGCCCAAGAATTGAAATAATAGTCAACTGCCTTTCTTGTAATCCAACCACATGCTTTTCATGTCCATCGACCAATAGCACGTTGATACCCTGAAAGCAGAAAAACACCCAACGCGCTGTCGGGTTTTGGCAGGGTTTCCGCTTCATGTCCGGGAAAAACCGACTCTGTCGTTTTAGCTCATGCCTAATTCGATGCTGAATCGCCGCATACACTAACAGACACAGCGTCATCACCATCAGCAAGGCTTCTATTCGTTCCGGTTTCTTTAAAAACAGCGAAAAAACCAGAAACTCCGGGCTCTTCAAAAACCGAAAGCCACGCTCTACTGACTGTTGTGATTTGTAAGTACTTAGCACTTCTGCTGTACTCAGCCGACTGTCGTCCAGATCATTCGTCGCCAGCACAAAGCAACCCAGAGAACACTCTGCATCTTTGCGACAGTCAACGGATACCCAAGGATATCCGCTCACATAATATTCAATACTGTCCGGTTTAGAGCCTTTCTCCGGACGACCTACCTTGGTATAGCAGGGTTTCTCAGTAATGACAGGTTCCGCCTGACAATAAATAGTTTTTGACTGCCATTCATCGAACGCACGCAATGCGTCGGTTTCACACTTGAAGGCTTTTTTGGCCAGTTTACTGGTCAGCGCTTCTGCTTCTTTCTCAGATTTAGCATTTTTTTCAGCAGTGTTTTTTGTTCGCTCTTTCGAGCCTGCTCGCTGCGGACCAGAATCCAGCGCTGGGAGACACCCGCATGATCTGACAGCATTTCATGACTCTCATAGCCCTCAGCACCCTCCACTGGTGTCATTTCACAAGAAGCGACACTGTCAATCAGTTCTCTGGCTTCTTTGATTTTTGACGGAACCCGGGTGATAAATTGCTGGCCCTGCTGATGACTTTTTTAAAGTTTTTATTGTCGTTTACGTTGCCACTGGACGCTTTCATAAAAACGGGAATACCGGCCTGATTTTCCGTCATCATCAGCAGTATTGCCTGGTTGAGCTCGGGTCGATGATCCCTGCTGTATCCACGACAGAGTTTGATACAGTGCATATCTTCTTCGTCGACGTCAGATTCGCTGTTATAAACGCCGTCCACATGCAAGCTTGTTGAGTCAAGGTTCAGAGCCTTGCACGGCAGTTTTAAGACATTCACTGCCTTGACAGCCAGCGATAAATAGACCTCACTTACATCCAGTTCAAAAAGCTGATCCAGGGCTCTGCCGAGTACACTGTCGTTAATGTGTTCGGGTTTAATACCGGGCCTGATGAGTTTATCCAGCGGTTTATCAGCATGAAACTCCGGGAACATATGAAGCGTGCGGGCAGTGAACCCAAGGCCGTTAAGCAGCATTGATACTACGGTTTCGCCAAAGGAAATATTCCGGTGTTCAGATTGGTTAGGAACCAGGGAATCCAGATGATTAGAGATACCGAGTTCTTTGCACATACCGGCAACCAAACCCATATGATCGATACGTTGAATGTGGAACTGATGAGGATGCATTGGACATGTTCATTCTGAGAATTTTTTACATTTTAGCCGGTGTAGGGAAATTCTCAGATTGAGTGCTGAATGACGGTTCTAAATGTGTTGAGAGGAATTACTTCTGGGGTCGGCTAAAGATCAGCAATCAGAGTTGCAAATGCACCAAACAAAAAATTCCGGCAGACACTCGTTCCGCTCGTGCCGCTGAATGAATTTGGTGTTAGGTGCTTCCAATTGCGTGTCATATTGAATGTCTGCGTGTATATATGAAATTATTTACCAGCCTGAATTAGCGAAACTACCAGTTTCTGGGTCCATAGCAAAAAATAATGGCATCACGTCCATTCTGATAAGACCTTGTTCTGTACGACACATCCGCAAAATAAAGTTTTAAATCATCAAGCAAATAAAGCTCATTATTTTCCATTATTCGTTCATGTTCTACAGTATGAATTAGAACATGCCCATATGGTTTGACAACTTTACTTAATGCTGAGACAAACTCATGCTTTTCTTCAAAGTTAACATTGTATTTATGAACAGTTACAATCTCAAACGCCTGCTGATATTTTGTATTCTTGATGGCATCTTGTAATGTACACTTTTCTACCTTGTCTTGACCAAGCTCATTACACGATGAAATAAATGGGTCACGCTCAACTCCATTGCTTTCTTCAAGACCAGGTTCAATTGCAAACACATCACAACCTAACTCATCTCTAATTCTTCTTGCAATTATTCCAGAGCCCGAGCCAATATCCAGAATTTTCTTTCTTTCATATCCTCTGAGATGAGATAAGTCGATGTCTTCAGATGACACGCCATATTCTGTATGATGTCTATCATTATCACCTAAATCGTTACAAGACCTAAATATAAATTCAATTCCATTCATATTTTTTCTCCAATGTAAAATAGTCTGAATTTAATTTAAAAAGTGGAGCACCGTTTTTTAGACTACCTAAAGCATTAAGTATCCAATTACTCCGAACAGTTTTTGATCAGTATTTCTGGGGACTATACGCATTATTAGATACTTTTTGACCACTATCCTGACACAGCGGGTTGCCCCCAGACTTGCCATTAATTACCAGCACTAGCTCTTATCCCTTGCACTGCGGGGATTCAGGTATTAAAAAACTGTCCACAGTATTGTATCCGTAAAATACCCATGAAAGCTTAACATTTAAGTGAATAAACCTAACAAAAGAATCCAGTAGAGACTCGATCTGCTCCTGCCGCTGAATTTGGCATTATCTGGCCTTAATCTCTTCATGAGTCATAACCGTAATCTGTGTAACAAGCCTGTTAGCTTCTCTAAACTTTTAATTCTCCATCTGAAACTTAATTCTGAATAAAAGGTCAAAAATTAAGTGATAAATTAAAACTTAAGGAGAATCCAATGAATTACATACTACTTCAGACTGGCTGTAATCTATATCAAAGTCCGTTTCAACATCCATGTGGAGACTTCGGATGCTTTCTTAGTTTCCAGGCAAGGCCTATCTTTGCCAAAAACACGTTTAGTGATTCATTTCAGCCCCCTTTTACCCCCAAAAAAATCAATGAACGCCAAATCCAGGCAGTTGATATTCAGCTCTTTCTACTCTTTGCTCTTCAGGTGGTTGATATTAAGCTCTTACTACTACTCTTTGCTCTTAAAGCTGATCACAACACATCTACTGATGGACACGAGTTTAGTGAAAAAGCCAAAAGTCATCATTCTGGGCATCAAAGAACATCAGGTACCCACCGAAATGAGTATCAGGAAACTCCAAATGTTGATCGGCCTGACATGGCTAAAGTCAACGAGGCTCTAGACGGCTTGGGTCTCCAGGGGAGTAATCTTAATACAATCACCGAATCGGATGTTAGTAAAGCGTACAAGAAAAAAGCACGTATATATCACCCAGACAAAGCCACAAAAGAAAATGTGAAAGAAAATGAAGGAATATTCAAAAAAATAGTGACTTATCGCGATAGATTGTATGAGTTTATCAACTTTCGCAATAATCGTCGATAACATCATTCAATAGCTCGCCAACATCGCCAGATAACAAAGCATTACACCAGACTGCCTTCGGCAGCTGGTGTTAGCATAGTTGTCGCCTCTCCTGAATTTAGAAACCCAAACAGGGGAATGTCACTGACTAAAGACCTCAGCCGCTGATAATTCAAGGCTCACTCGGGAAGAAGCGACTATAAAAAGTCACAAACAACAGTCAGACAGAGTCGAAAACATTACTGGAACATCTGAAGAAGAGGTTCGAAGAATGTGGGCTTGAGCTGAGTAACTTATATCGAATTCTCATGACTGACATAGCCGACAATGAGAATTTGCAGCAAATACCGGTACCCGCAGATCATTGATAAATGCTCGATTCAGTAGACCTTCGAAATTATCGATGGTGGACCAGTGAAATATTCAAATCCTAAAAAGAGCCACCTTCTATATTACCTGTAACCCAATTTGAAAGAACCCAGCACATATGAATTGTTAGATAACCTATTGTCGGTATTCCAAACATAGCAGCCCCTTTTAGCGCTCTTATATGGAACGATCCGGCTAAGTTACCGTTAATGGTTGAATCAGCTAAACTCCCATAAAATCTACGTTGTAGGGGAGTGATATGCAATCTGAACTCTTCCAGAATTTTATTGATTCCATTTCAACATTAACCAGTGAACAGCGAGACATTCTTAACAACTCGCTCCTTAGTACTCAAATAGAGGTTACCGAGGTAGTAGAAACCACTGACTCTGAACCTGTTTACAGTGAATCTATACCCAATAACGATAATGCAACACCTGACGTAGAAAAGAGCATACTTGCCCAATTTGCCGAAAACCCCAGGTGCCCCAAATGCAAAAGCCATAGCGTTGGTCGCTGGGGCATACGAAATGGCCGACAGCGCTACCACTGCAAGACTTGCGACTCAACGTTTAACGCCTTTAGTGGAACGCCTTTGGCAAGGCTCAGGCACCCTGAAAAATGGAACAAGTACCTCGCAGGTATGACTCACTCTATGGTCTTGCGACCAGCTGCTGCTGAGAATGCCATTGACTTGAAAACTGCGTTCCGCTGGCGTCACCGCTTTCTTGAAGTGATTAATAATGATCAAGCAGAAGAGCTTTGTGGCATTACTGAGCTTGATGAAACATTTTTCCGTGAATCCTTCAAAGGGCAAAGAGAAGGCCTTCCACGGCCAACCCGAAAGCGGGGTAATGATCCCAACAAAGCCCGAAAAGTCCCGGTAATGGTGGCTCGGGACCGTAATCGAAATACCGTTGACGGTGTATTAGAAAACGAAAGTGCTAATGAATTGTGCAGGCATTTAAATGGCCGCATATCGATACAGGCCACGGTCTGTGCGGATGCACACCTCGCTCACGAAAAACTTGCTGACAAGCTTGGATTTGTCTTCAAGGAGCTGGTGACATCAGCAGGTCAACATGTTGTTGAAGGCATCTACCACATCCAGACTGTAAATTCTTATCACAGTCATTTAAAACGCTGGATTGGCGGCGTATTCCAAGGGGTTGCAACTCGTTACCTTCCCCATTATCTGGCCTGGAGGCGAGAACTGACGGCAGCAAAAAAATTAACTGTTGGCCGGTTGATCAGCAGAATTACTGAACATTGGTGCTTCCAACCATTAACGGTAACTTAGCCGAACGATCCCCTGCAATAACAACACCCCATGCAGGCACCAATTAAAACACATGGTGCTGCCCAGACGCCAACCATAGTTGTTCCATATGCAGCTATTATACTTTCCATATCATAATTAATCCTTGCATCATTCTGTTCTATATTTGCATATATAGAGCATGAGAGAGAAATTGTGCTAATCATTGCAGTTATAATTAAAACATTTCTCATCTTATGTTTTGATCTAATCAGATAATCTCTAATACTAATGAGTTTGAACATAACAATAATCCAAGAGATAGACTTAATTATCAACTGCCTTTCATCACCCCCATGATATTTCCCTGAGATCTGATGTCAAAGGACTGATCAGATATTCAGGAACAGCAATATGCTGCCCATAAAACGCAAATATAGACCAAACTTGGCAAGTCTTCCTTAGCAGCAGACACATCAATACATGTTCTCACCTATTTCTCTCGCTGATCGACTCGCTGCTTACCCTGAACTTGAACGCAGGTTTTAAGCACTAACACCGGTTACGCAAACTGATGCAATATATCGGCAGTTGGATGGTGTATTTCCGGTTATCGGTATATTACCGACCAATTCCCCTGCTGGATCAATGGATACATCGGTGAATCCATTGCTGTTTCCTGAAGCAGTGGCGCAAACCGAAAACCCGTTTTAAGAATTTGGTCAGGCTAGGCGTTGATAAAGTGAACGCCGTCAAGATCGTAGCCAGCAGCAAAGAGCATTACCGTCTGAGTAAAACCTATGCCGTGCGACAGGCACTGAACAACAGTTACCTCGCGCAAATTGGGCTTGTTTCATTGAAAGATTTTTGAATCAGGTTTCACCATCATTGTTGAAACCGCCCGGTTCGGCCCCCCATGCCGAGCGCTGTGGGGAGGGATGGGGAAAGACCAGCCTTCCCCTATTTAACCGTACATTGCTAAGCCTTTTGGAAAGAGTCTAGCATGGACTCAAGTGTTTCTATAGACCTGACAATCTTCTTTGCTGTAAGTAATTCATGAGGTGTGCATGGATAATCATATCCACTTTCCACTACTTGTTTTCTTTTTTCACATTCATTTGACAGTTCTGAATTAGCTAGAGATTTTGCATTAACAATAACTTCTCGCCATGATGTGTTATCTGATTCAATATCTTCTATTACAACTGATTCACTTGAACATGTATCAGCATGATTAAATTTACCAAGATAAAGATTAACTCCTATATTAGAAATAGAAAATTGCATAAATCCTTCACAACTCTCATAACGATTACTACTGGTACAGGTTGTGTTCACCTGAAATTTCGAGGCAGTCTGCTGCTCAATTGAAACCACTCTATGACCACAAGCAACCATTATTGAAAATGCATTTTCATTCAAAGAGCTTAAGCCCAAAGTATTTTTATCAAGATTACCTGTACTAACTACGTTCATGATAAAGAGCTCCATTATTCGGAAAATAAATATAGTACCGTAGTTCTCTAAGACAATATGAAAACCAATAAGTTCAGCTGTGTGTTTGCTGGTTGAATTTCAGTACGGCTAACGCCTAATTCAGCGGCGCCTCAGGCGTCCACTGTAATTTTGTGGTACGCCCGGCATGGGCATGAACCGATGGGGTGAAAGTCCCCTGTGGGAGAACCTACATTTGACTGGCGGTAAAGACACCTGCTGATGACAACTAGCTAAAGGCAAGGGCGGTCCCGCAAGGGACTGTGCGGAGGCAGTCTGAGTGCAAAGGTGCGAGCCGACGTAGACTGGGCGTTCCCCAGAAAACGCATACAAGGCTGAGTCTCTGGGCATTGCTATCAATTTTACTTACTGTAGAGTTCATTTTCTTGTTTGCCAGAGGGCAATGATATGTATCAGTTACCAAAAGTTATGAGTGGTGTTGTCCTGACGGGGCATGGCGGTTTTGACAAACTTCAATATAAAAGGAACTTGCCGGTTCCTTCACCGGGTGACAATGAGGTTCTCATTCGAGTAAGTGCCGCTGGCGTTAACAACACAGATATAAACACACGTACGGCTTGGTATTCTAAAACTGATGCCGCCCCTGAAGATGCCGGCTGGACTGGAAATGCTTTAACTTTTCCTAGAATACAAGGAGCAGATGTTTGTGGGTATATTGTTGCTGTAGGCCGTAATATTAGTGATGATCGGATAGGTGATAGAGTCTTGGTAACTGTTCAGCACCCCCACATAAATCTGGAATTTTCTGATTTTTATACCATCCTCTTAAGCACCATTTTTCCACAATATTCGCCAGCATGATTCCAGAACTACCCGCAACTATGTCGGCTGAGATTCTCTTGAAAGAGAATGCAGAGCTGCGGATGAGAGTTGCCTGTCTGGAAGAGCGATGTCGAGAATTGGAAGAAAAGGTTGGCAAGAACAGTCAAAACAGCAGCAAGCCGCCATCGTCTGATGGTTATCAAAAACCTTGTAAAAACAGTAATTCTCCAGATCATTCTGACGACCTTTCCGCAGATAAAGGTACCGATCCATCGGATGAAAAACCCAATCCTAAAAGTCTGAGACAGTCTTCTGGTAATAAAGCCGGTGGAAAGAAAGGGCATCAGGGCACTTGTCTTAAACAGGTCGATATCCCTGACTATATTGAGTACCTTCCGGTTAAAGAATGCAATAAATGTCAGGCGTCTCTTCTTGATAGTGAGCCGGTCAAATATATTGAACGACAGGTGTTTGAACCAGGGAGACCGGGTGAATTTGAAGTAACGGCCCATAGAGCTGAAGTAAAAATCTGCACTTGTGGTTGTCGGAATCAGGCTGAATTCCCGGAAGGTGTTACCGCTGCCGCACAATATGGCTCAGCCACACAGGCTATGGCCGTCTATCTTAACCAATACCATTTCCTGCCTTTTAAGCGCGTGTCAGAGTATTTTAATACTCTCTATAAAATGAGTGTAAGTGCAGGCACTGTCGCCAATTTTGTGGCCAGAACCTATGAAAATCTGGCTTCTACTGAAGAGGTTATTCGTGACGCCTTGCGGGAATCGTCTGTTGCCGGAGCCGATGAAACGGGTATGCGGGCCGAGGGCTCTTTGCACTGGCTACACGTTATGCGGGATGAACAATGGACGCTCTACTACTTGTCTGAAAAGCGAGGTCGTGAGGCCATGGACACGATGGGCATACTGCTAACATTTGCAGGCGTTCTGGTTCATGATCATTGGAAATCCTATTTTGCATATGCGGCAACTCACGTACTTTGCAATGCCCATCACCTGAGGGAGCTTTTGGGTGTTGTTGATAGGGACAGCAATCAACTGGCGTTGCGATTGATGAAGCTACTGAGGCTTTCCTGGCATTACTGCAAGGGCTTTAAGACCATAGGTATGCTACAGATGCCAAGTGTTGTCTGTGAACGAATCGAGAAGATTTATGACCGGTTGCTTCAGCGGGCTCTAATGAAAGAAGTCGTCTATATGGAGAAGCAACGAGAGGAGCTTAAGCGCAAGAAAGTCAAGAATACTAAAGCTTACAATCTCTTCAAACGACTCACTGAGTTCAAGGCTGAGACACTGCGCTTCATGTCAGATTTTACCATTCCCTTCGATAACAATGGCAGTGAGCGGGATGTTCGAATGGCCAAGTTAAAGCAGAAAATCTCAGGCTGCTTCAGGAGTGCAGACGGTGGTTCTATGTTTGCACGGATTCGCAGCTATTTGTCGTCTGCCAGAAAACAGGGAATGGACATATATCAATCACTTCATAGAGCTGTTCGGAATTACTGTAATATGCCTTTGCTCAGTGCTGAATAGTTACGAGTCTTGATCGAACCCTGTATTCGTGAGGTAAATGGTGAAGCCATGGCCGAACCATGGTATTTCGGTTCTGAATGTGATGGAGGTTTCGCTGAGTACGCTGTTGTATCCTCTAATCATGCACATAAAATAGTCAGTGAATTTTCAGATATAGAGTTGGCCTCTTTTCCCTGCTCCTACTCAACAGCAGAGAACTTACTTACTAAATCTAATGTGAAAGCAGAGGATATCGTACTGATCACTGGTGCTTCCGGTGGGGTAGGGTCTGCCGCTATACAACTTGCAACGGCAAGGGGAGCAACAGTCATTGCCATAACAAGTCCCGAAAAGTCTCAAGAGATTCTTGATTTAGGTGCTTCAAAAGTAATACACCGAGATGAAAGTATTGTGCGCACTTTGGGGAAAAATAGCATTGATGTAGTCATAGACATGGTTGCAGGTAAAAGCTGGACCGAACTTCTGGATGTTCTTAAGCCGGGTGGCCGTTATGCAGTTGCCGGGGCCATTGCCGGGCCTCTTGTTGAACTTGACATCAGGACTTTGTATTTAAAGGATTTGACTTTTTTTGGTTGTACTGTTCTGGAGCACAATGTATTTGCTAATTTAATTCGTCGCATTGAAAGTGGTGATATTAAGCCAATTGTGGCTCATAGCTTCGCATTAGATAAAATTGTTGAAGCACAAGAGGCTTTTCTAGAAAAGAAGCATATTGGTAAGATTGTGCTTGCAGTATCTGCTAGCTGATTCGGCTACCTATCCACGACGCATAACAAAAAATTCCAGCGGACACTTGTCCGCTCGTGCCGCTGAATTTGGCATTAGCCTTTCTACCTCAACAGTCTACGGCATGACGATCATAACTCATGCAGATATAATGTGAGGCATTACAACACAACTCTTGAGATGCAACAATGACAGCGGCAAATGATACAGTTTGGGGAATGAGCCCTAATCGTGCGATGGCCAGACAACTTGCCGTTCGGGATATTCCTTCTCTGGTTTATAATGCAGTAAATCTTGAAGGGGTCGCAATGACCTTACCAGAAGTTCAGACGCTATTAGATGGAATCACTGTTGGTGGTCACAAAATCAGTGATCAGAATATGGCTTTGAACCAGGCTGCAGCATGGAAATATTTGTTTTCTCTTGTCTCTGAGGATAAGTTTTCTTTTTCAAAGGACATTGCATTATCTGTTCATAGCATTGCAGGAAAAGAGGAAGCCTTGGAGTGGGGTGCCTTTCGCACTGGCAATGTAACGATTAGCGGATCTGAGTACGAACCTCCTTCCCCTAAAGACCTTGATCATGTCTGGGCAGAGATTGAATCTGAAATGGCTGCTTGTAACGATGTTTATGATCTGGCAATTACGGCTTTTCTGAGAATGGCAAGAGCACAGTTTTTCTGGGATGTGAACAAGCGCATGGGGCGATTCATGATGAATGGTATTCTGCTTAATGATGGATTTCCAATCATCAATGTGCCAGCAAAGCGACAGAAAGAGTTTAATCAGTTGATGCTGGATTTCTATACGACAGCAGAAATGACTGAAATGAATAAGTTTTTAAGATCGTGCATTCATGAAAAAATCATAGAGAACTTCCTACCGAACGGCTAACAAAAATTTCAGCGGACACTTGTTCCGCTCAATTTAAGACTTAAGCTTCTCAATCAATTGAGAATTCAATTCATTGTGATTATCGGATAAAAACTTAAGCTGCAATCAGATTCACTATCAAATTGAACTTTTAGACCAGGTACTGGTCTAAAGTTGAAAGTCATTGAAAAGGAGTTCATGATATGTTGCCATCACAAACACAAATTAAACCCTGTACTTCACAGGGCGATCCTGTACGCGTTAATAAATGTCAAAGCACATTGGGGAATGCAACATTTTCTGGTCGATTAATCACTGTTCTGGATAGAGCCTCATGTGATTCGGACAAAGATCTTGAATTAGTTAATTTCGTTAATAAGGCATATGATGATACCAGGATTAGTTTTGACAATAAATCAAATCCTACACAATTTTATTTTTGTCTCACTGAAGGTGGTAAATTATTAGCTTGTGCGGGTTACATGAATGGCGCTAAAGCTGTGACTAAAGTAGCAAAATTAGATAAAACAGATTGCTACATCTCACCTTTCGCAGCATTAAATGGGAATGGTTATGGAAAACATCTTCTAAAAGAAATAGAGCAAAGGGCAAAAGATCAGGGTTTTAACAGAATGGTTTTTGATGTATGGAATGAAGCTCCTCAGGATATGAATCCTTACTATGTAAAATATGGTTGTGAGAAAGGAGATACAGTCAAATATACGTTGAACGGGAAAGAAAATTCCACAACAAGATATGTTAAGGACTTATCCTAATTGAATTAATCTATAGTATGACAAACAATTCCGGGGGGCTGTTCCTGTGTTGCAGCTCCTGAAATTCTTTTTATGCGTCAGAGTAAAAAATGAAACAATTACTAATCGTTCTGGTTTTTTTAACTTCGTGTCCACTACCAGCTCTAGAGATAAAAGTAACCCCGGGGAAATATTCAAATTATTACCACTTTCAGTACAAGCTTCGTCCTGATCACTATGAAATTAATAAAAAGTATGGTTTTAATCCAGGTGGTCAGTTTGAGGTGTTAGTACCAAAAGCATATTTCCCTATTCCAGCACCTAATTGCAATCGGAATATTATTATCCGAATGCCTTACTCCAGTAAAGAAGCTACGAAAAAGATGCTCTACGATGAGCTTTTGCAAAACAAGGAAGTCACAGTTACTCTTGAAGCTAATCCCTATGTAACAGTCCTTCAAGAAGAACCTATCAAATTGCAATTGCAGTATTGCAATGTTTTCTTCCGCCATCGTGGTGGAGATTACTACAACCAGCTATAAAACATATAATAAGAGCTTCAAGTTGTAGCCTATGGAACTCCTAAAGCTGGCGTAAGCTGTGCAGTCACCGTTTGGCCTCTGAGTTATCAACAATCATTGGTTAATTCAATATCGGTTATCCAGCACCAGACATGCTGCTTCAGGTGTTTACTGCTTATCAGGGGCGTTGTTCCAAATGCAAACACATTGTAACGTAACCGTTCAAACAGTGTTTTTCGGATTTCTCACCAAACAGCTACCGTTTGAACCAGTTGAGTTGTTGTTTGATCAGTCATTTGGTTATCGGTGAGCCATTGTTCATCACAGTCTCCTCGAAATGAATTCGGGAGTAATCATGAATGGAGAAAATCAGTTTTTGTAGACGTCCTTAGATAGGCGGTTATGTAGCTACTGTTGATCCAGATCGATTGCTTTATTAAGTAACTGCCTTTAATATCAACGTTATCTAGCAGACGCACTGCTGCTTATGCAGTTGCCAGCGTGCAAGATAAATAAAGTATCTATTAAGTAGTTAAAAGTTTGCTTATGGATATTTTGATCGTACTATCAGGCAGACAAAGAAAGAGATCCTTAATCTATTATAAGTGGGTCTTGAACTAAAACGTCCCCAACCTATGAAGTATGTCAATATCACTGATGAAGCTGTTGTATTAACTTTGAAATACGCCAAGCACTACGGCCCTCTGAGGTGTATCAGGGAAAGAGCTCATGGTCTTCTATTGAGTAATCGAGGCTTTACCCTTGAGCAAATTGCAGAAATCCTTGAGATTAAATATCAGACCGTTTCCCAATGGATTGATGATTGGGAGGACTATGGTATTCGTGCATTGTATAAGAAACATGGTGGTGGAAGATCTTGCATATATGATGAATCTGAAGTGCAACGCATAAAAGAGTTAGTAGCAGAAGAGCCTCGTCGTTTATCGTATGTAAAATCCAAAATTGAGGATGAGACCGGTAAATCCTCATCAAAACTTACTCTGGCCAACATCGTAAAAAAGTTAGGACTGGTTTACAAAAGACTCCGTAAATCGTGCAAACATAAACGGGACGAAGAGCATTTCCAGCGTTGTAAAACTGCACTGAAAGACGCCCAGGAAGCTGAGCGCAAAGGGTTAATAAACTTGTTTTATTTTGATGAGTCCGGATTTACTCAAGAACCTTGTGTGCCATATGGCTGGCAGGAAAAAGGAAAGCAGCTCAGAATTCCATCAGTCAAAAGTAAGCGCATCAACGTGCTGGGCTTTATGAATCGGAGCTGTGAGCTGTTTCATTACCCTGTTGTGGGCTCTGTGAATAGTGATACAGTGATTGCAGCCTTTGACGACTTCGCAGAGAAAATGGAGGATGAAAAATACAGTTCAAATGACCGCTACACCGTAGTTATGGTGGACAATGCCAGTATTCATACCAGCAAAAAGTTTCGTGACAGAATCGCTGACTGGACTCTTGAGAAAAAGTTACTGATCTGCTTTCTTCCAACATATTCACCTGAACTCAATCTGATTGAGATCCTGTGGAGGAAAGTAAAGTATGAATGGCTCAATCTATTGTCAATCAAGAGTTTCACGGAATTTGAAAAGGAAGTTGAACGAGTGTTCGCTTCATTTGGAGAGAGTCATATGATTTCGTTTGCAAATACTAAATAATCGTTCAGTCAATTTATCCGAAAGCAAATTATCAACTACTTAAACTCTCAAATCTGAATGAAGGCTTATGTTATGCTAATCCGTTCAATTTTTATTGTTCCACTGCTATTCATTGCAAGTGAAGCTTTTTCACAAACAGAGTTATTACTAAAGCTTAAGTTCACGTCAGATGACCAGGTCACAAAAACTATAAGCTTTTATGGTGATAATATTGATCCAAACATATCATTTCAAGATGAGCAGTTTAAAATTGCAATTGATGGTACGGATATTGACGATATTGATATTGCCACATTTTATCGATTAAAAAATCTAAGGCGTAATTTAAGTTATGACTTTCAAACTGGTGGAATCGAAAAGTTAGATAATTCCAGTGGTGTTAAATGCCGATTGGGCGGGCCTGCTTCAGCCATTGTACTTGAGGTTCGATATCTAACTTATGATAATTCAACAATTGTCAGTGATGAAATGAGAACCGTTTATGACTTACCATTAAACTGTTTATATTCTGCTCAATTTAAGCCAAAGTCTTCTGATGCGAAAGCATCGGCAAGAGGTGTTATAGAAACACTTAGAACTATTGATGAACTCAAGTGATAATAAGTCAATCAAATATAATCACAGGAATTACCATGATTACAGTTGAAGCATTTATTACCTTGGGGTTAGCATCCATTCTTCTGAGTCTGGCACCAGGACCTGATAATATTTTTGTATTAACCCAATCGGCTCTGCACGGTAGAAAGGCTGGTTTTTTTGTTACTTTGGGCTTATGTACTGGCCTGATCTTTCATACAGCTGCAGTAGCCTTTGGGGTGGCAGCAATTTTTCAAACATCAGTGCTTGCATTTAATATACTCAAATTGATTGGTGCAGCTTATCTTATATATTTAGCATGGCAGGCATTTAAAGCACCAGGTAAAAACATTAATAGCGCTGGGAGGTCTGATCCTGTAACCCCGATTAAACTGTATTTTCGCGGTATTATAATGAATATTACAAACCCGAAAGTTTCAATTTTCTTTTTAGCTTTTCTTCCACAATTCGCATCACCTGAGTCAGGAGCGATTGCACCACAGATTTTTGTTCTCGGTTTTATATTTATCCTTGTCACTTTACTGGTCTTCAATATTATATCACTATTGTCTTCTATGCTAGGAGCATGGCTGTCTGGTTCAAAAAAAGCCCAACTATATCTTAATAAAATTTCAGGTACCGTTTTTCTTGGTCTTGCACTAAAACTTGCTACATCAGAGGTGAAAATTTAGTCGTATAATCTCATCGGGTCTTCTCCTTTTGCAAAACACGGAATTTCTTTTAATGAGATGCCATCATGATTGACTGGGCCAAGATCAGCACAGTACTGCTGGATATGGATGGAACATTATTAGACCTCCATTTTGACAATTATTTCTGGCAAGAGTATGTGCCGGAAAGATACGCAGAACAACACGGTATGTCGTTAGTCAGGGCGTAACTATTCAGCACTGAGCAAAGGCATATTACAGTAATTCCGAACAGCTCTATGAAGTGATTGATATATGTCCATTCCCTGTTTTCTGGCAGACGACAAATAGCTGCGAATCCGTGCAAACATAGAACCACCGTCTGCACTCCTGAAGCAGCCTGAGATTTTCTGCTTTAACTTGGCCATTCGAACATCCCGCTCACTGCCATTGTTATCGAAGGGAATGGTAAAATCTGACATGAAGCGCAGTGTCTCAGCCTTGAACTCAGTGAGTCGTTTGAAGAGATTGTAAGCTTTAGTATTCTTGACTTTCTTGCGCTTAAGCTCCTCTCGTTGCTTCTCCATATAGACGACTTCTTTCATTAGAGCCCGCTGAAGCAACCGGTCATAAATCTTCTCGATTCGTTCACAGACAACACTTGGCATCTGTAGCATACCTATGGTCTTAAAGCCCTTGCAGTAATGCCAGGAAAGCCTCAGTAGCTTCATCAATCGCAACGCCAGTTGATTGCTGTCCCTATCAACAACACCCAAAAGCTCCCTCAGGTGATGGGCATTGCAAAGTACGTGAGTTGCCGCATATGCAAAATAGGATTTCCAATGATCATGAACCAGAACGCCTGCAAATGTTAGCAGTATGCCCATCGTGTCCATGGCCTCACGACCTCGCTTTTCAGACAAGTAGTAGAGCGTCCATTGTTCATCCCGCATAACGTGTAGCCAGTGCAAAGAGCCCTCGGCCCGCATACCCGTTTCATCGGCTCCGGCAACAGACGATTCCCGCAAGGCGTCACGAATAACCTCTTCAGTAGAAGCCAGATTTTCATAGGTTCTGGCCACAAAATTGGCGACAGTGCCTGCACTTACACTCATTTTATAGAGAGTATTAAAATACTCTGACACGCGCTTAAAAGGCAGGAAATGGTATTGGTTAAGATAGACGGCCATAGCCTGTGTGGCTGAGCCATATTGTGCGGCAGCGGTAACACCTTCCGGGAATTCAGCCTGATTCCGACAACCACAAGTGCAGATTTTTACTTCAGCTCTATGGGCCGTTACTTCAAATTCACCCGGTCTCCCTGGTTCAAACACCTGTCGTTCAATATATTTGACCGGCTCACTATCAAGAAGAGACGCCTGACATTTATTGCATTCTTTAACCGGAAGGTACTCAATATAGTCAGGGATATCGACCTGTTTAAGACAAGTGCCCTGATGCCCTTTCTTTCCACCGGCTTTATTACCAGAAGACTGTCTCAGACTTTTAGGATTGGGTTTTTCATCCGATGGATCGGTACCTTTATCTGCGGAAAGGTCGTCAGAATGATCTGGAGAATTACTGTTTTTACAAGGTTTTTGATAACCATCAGACGATGGCGGCTTGCTGCTGTTTTGACTGTTCTTGCCAACCTTTTCTTCCAATTCTCGACATCGCTCTTCCAGACAGGCAACTCTCATCCGCAGCTCTGCATTCTCTTTCAAGAGAATCTCAGCCGACATAGTTGCGGGTAGTTCTGGAATCATGCTGGCGAATATTGTGGAAAAATGGTGCTTAAGAGGATGGTATAAAAATCAGAAAATTCCAGATTTATGTGGGGGTGCTGAACAGTTACGTCAGGGCAAAAGCAACGCTTCATCCCCGTTTTGCACAAACCTATGGCAAGCTGCAGTGGTATTGTCTGGATTTCTGGGCCAGAGAACTGGGTCTGGATACCGGCATTCTTGATTCCGCTAAAACCTATGGTATTGCTGAGCTGCTGGCCATCCGTCACCCGGACAGTCAAAAAGGGCCCTGGGACACAGGCCTCTACAACGCTGTGGAGGACTTCCGGGAACTGTACATTCACGATAGGGTGACAAAATGAGTCATAGCGAAAAGATCAGGCTTGATAAATGGTTATGGGCAGCACGCTTTTATAAAACCCGAAGGGCTCTTGTAGGATTTCAGACTGCTACTGGGTTGAACATTGCTGAAGCCCTTTATCTACAAAGGTTGTCAGCATATTGTCCGGTAATGTTGCTCAATCCTTGTTTTTCGTGACCTACAGTCAGTTTTCACTGTAGAGCAGTTCGTAATCAAAATAGAGCCACCCGAAGTATCGCAAAGGAGGCCATTGATGGAGGCAAAGTGCACTTAAATGGTCAGCGGTGTAAGCCGGGCAAAGAGCCCCGGGTTGGTGATGTAATCAAACTTCGGGCTGGCTGGGATGAGCGAATTGTCATTGTCAAGACACTCAATGATAAGCGCCAGAAGGCCGAGTTGGCTCAGCAACTCTATGAGGAAACACCGGAGAGCCTTCAGTCCAGGGAGGCAGCAGCAGCTAATCGAAAAGCCTTGAGAGGGGCAATGCCAAGACCCGAACACCGCCCTGATAAAAAGCAACGCCGTGAGATCCTGAAGCATAAGGCTGATTACTGATTCCTGCTGGCATTGAACTACTATTGAACTTCATCATAAAAAAGGGAACCATCTGGCTCCCTGAAAACACTATCCTGCTGATCAGGATGGCAGAATGATGTTGCCACCCGCTTCACGGATCGCAGCCAGATTATCCTCATCAAACTTGCTGTCGGTAATTATGCAATCCAGCTCTTCCAGATGCGCGATGGTTTTCATGCTGGAGGCACCAAATTTACTGGAATCCGCCAGGAGAACGGTTTTATTGGCCCGTTCCATCATTTTACGACGAATGTAGTAATGATCATTGGATGCTGTCGTCACGCCATTGTTCAGGCTCCAGCTGTTGGTCGCCAGAAAGGCAATATCTGCATTAATACTGTCCAGGAATGACAGTGCAGCAACGTCAGTATGAGCCTTGGTGATAGCACTGACGTTACCACCAGTTGTGAATACCTTAACGGTTGAAGAGTCGGAAAGCTGCAGGGCAATTTTCAGGTCAGTAGTGATCACGGTGACCTTCATGCGCATCATCAGTTTGGCCAGAGCCATTGTACTGGTGCCAGAGTCCAGCAGGACGATCTGCCCTTCACGGATCTGTTTCAGCGCTTCATGGGCGATGGACTTTTTCTCTTCAATGTTAACCGCGTTCTTCTTTTCGTAGGGAATGTCTTCCATCAGAAAGCTTTTGGACACGGCGCCACCATAGGTCACGCGCAGCTTGTCTTCCTGCTCGAGTGTGCGAATATCACGACGGATGGTCATTTGGGATACATCGAAACGTTCAGCCATTTCTTCGATGTTGGCACAGCCTTTTTCTTCAACAAAAGCAAGGATGTGTTCGCGACGTTCAACCGGGAGCATAGTTGTACCTCTTTAAATGGAGCATAATCGGTTTGCCCATTCTGTTGATCTGACCGGTTAGCAACTCAGGGTTGCAGGACTCGACCAACGGTTATGATGCTTGCTGCCGGTGAGTATTCCGAGATAGTAATTTCCCGTAAGAGGGGCTTACAGGGTTACCTGGCAGTGATGCACTGATAGCACTCGAATGCAGAAGACCGATCAATGGGCATTTTGCGGGGATTATATCACCAGAATGATGAAGTATTCCCAACTTTTCATGTGGGAATATGACGACACAAGTCAGTTATTATCATTGGGCAGCTTCATGCTCATGAGAATATAAGGATTTTTTCAAGTCTTGCCACGGGATGCCTTCCCGCTTTTTATTCTTTTCATCCCGACTTCCATTGTGTATGGACAAAATTTCAGCGGCAATCGAAATGGCAATTTCAGCGGGCTTTCTGCCGCCAACATTGTTCAAACCGACCGGGCAGCGCATCTGTTCAATATCAGCTGACGAGAAACAGCCTCTGTGTTCCAGTCGTTGACGAAAACGCTTTGCCTTGGTTTCTGAGCCAATAACGCCTAACCAGCGACTGTTGTCATGTTTCAGTGTTGCTTCGGTAATCGCGAAATCCAGTTGATGGTTGTGGGTGACGACCAGAACAAATGTGTCCTCTTGCAGATTTTCGACCTCCAGTTCCGGTCGATCACTGATACAGACCTGAACATTTCCCGGTATCGCATCTGGAAACCGCTCTGCCCTGCTGTCGATCCAGGTAATCTGGCAATCCAGGGGGGCCAGAACATTCACCAGCGCATGGCCAACGTGACCGGCGCCAAACAGCGCAATACGAAAACCACAGGTGGTGACAGGTTCGAGCAGCGCACTGACACTGCCGCCACAGCATTGACCCAGCCTGGGGCCAAGAGGAAAGTATTCCAGAACGGGCTCAGAGTGATTGCCCAGAAGAAGCTCCCGGGCTTTCTGGATCAGTAGAAACTCCAACTGCCCGCCACCGATGGTATCAAAGCACTGGTCGGCAGTGACCACCATTTTACTGCCGGACTTTCTGGGGGCAGAACCTGCTGACCCCAGAATAGTGATCAGTACACCCAACTCACCGGTTTTCTGAAGATTGGCCAATGCGTCAATCCACATACTCTGTCCCTCTCCCATCGGTCTTTTTATAGCGCTGCATTTTTTATTGATGTGACTGCCGTCAAGACCCTTTCCGGGGTGGCAGGTACATCAATTTGTGGGTTTACCTGATAATCTGCAAGACTGGAAACGGCATCCCGAATGGCACACCATACCGACATCCCCAGCATGAACGGCGGTTCACCTACCGCTTTTGAGTGATAGATGGTGTGCTTTGGGTTGGCCTGCTGGAACAACTCAACATTAAATACCGGCGGCATATCTTCAATGGTTGGGATTTTATAGGTCGCAGGGTTGTTACTCAGCAAACGTCCACTGTCGTCCCATACCAGCTCTTCGGTGGTCATCCAGCCCATGCCCTGGATAAAACCACCTTCAATCTGGCCCTGATCAATCGCCGGGTTGAGTGAGTGGCCCACATCATGAAGGATGTCCACACGATCCACTTTGTACTCACCCGTCAGGGTATCAACCGTGACTTCTGAAACAGAAGCTCCACAGGCAAAGTAGTAGAAGGGACGGCCACTGGCGGTTTCCCGGTCATAGTGAATTTCCGGAGTGCTGTAGAAGCCACTGCTGGACAGGGAAACCCGGTTCAGGTAAGCGGCCTGGATGAACCCTGCAAACGGCATTTGACGTTCACCCAGATGCACTTCGTTATCGTGAAATGAAACGTCGTTATCTGAGACATCATAGTGCTCAACAGCAAACTCAATCAGACGGTCCCGGATTTTCCGGCAGGCATCCTGTGCCGCCTTGCCATTCAGGTCAGAACCACTGGAGGCAGCGGTGGGCGACGTGTTAGGCACTTTGTCCGTTCGGGTCGAAGTGACCTGGACCCGTTCAAGAGCAACACCGAACTCGTTGGCCACGATCTGGGCAACTTTGGTGTAGAGGCCCTGACCCATTTCGGTACCGCCGTGGTTGATCTGAATACTGCCATCGGTATAGATATGGACAAGCGCACCGGCTTGATTCAGATGTTTTGCAGTAAAAGAGATACCAAATTTTACCGGAGTCAACGCCAATCCTTTTTTCAGTACCGGGCTTTGCTGGTTGAATGCGCTGATGGCTTCTCTTCGTCGCCAGTAGTCTGAGCTATCTTCCAGCTTACCGATCACATCATGCAGTACGTTGTGTTCCACACACTGATGGTAATGGGTCGTATTCCGGTCAGTGATGCCATAGAGGTTTCTTTTGCGAACCTCCAGAGGGTCCAGACCCGTTGAGCGTGCAATGTCGTCCATAATCCGTTCGATGACCAGCATGCCCTGGGGGCCACCAAAGCCTCTGAAAGCGGTATTGGATGCGGTATGGGTTCGACAGCGGTGGCCGATCACGGTGGCGTTATTAAGATAATAGGCATTGTCAGAGTGGAACATGGCCCGGTCGACAATGGCATCGGTCAGGTCCGGGGAGTGTCCGGCATCAGCGGCCAGCTCGATATCAACACCGGCCAGCAGGCCTTCCCGGTCAAAACCCACGGTATAGCGATGGCGGAAAGGGTGTCGTTTACCGGTTGACATCATGTCCTGCTGTCGGTCAATTCGAAACTTGACCGGCCTGCCGGTTTTTACGGCGAGCAGCGCTGCAATACAGGCCGGGGCTGCGGCCTGGGTTTCCTTGCCACCAAAACCACCACCCATCCGGCGGACATCGGCCACGACTTTATTCAGCGGTACACCAATAACCTCAGCAACCAGTTTCTGAACCTCAGAAGGGTGCTGGCTTGACGTGTATACGTGAAGCTGACCATCTTCCCGGGGAATAACGCTGGCGATTTGCCCTTCCAGGTAAAAATGTTCCTGACCACCGTTCGACATGTTTCCTGACAGCTGGTGATCAGCGTTACGGATCGCCTGTCTGGCATCACCTTTTTTCATGGTGTGGTCAGGTCGAACAAATGAGCGTTGTTCCATGGCCTGGTCGATACCGAGAATGGCATCAAGGGTGCGGTATTCAACAACGGCTTTTCGAACGGCTCTTTTTGCGGCTTTATGAGAAGTTGCCGCCACGGCAAAAATCGGTTGTCCGATATAATCCACCCGGCCTTCAGCCAACAGCATGTCGCCCGGAAAGACGGGGCCAATATCTTTGTGCCCCGGAATATCGTTTGCGGTTATGACCGCGACAACACCGGGCGTGTTCCATACGTCATCAAAATTGATGCTGATGATTTCTGCATGGGCTTCTGTTGAAAGACCAAACCCGGCATGCAGCTGGTTGGCCATTTCCAGACGGTCATCAATATAGATGGCTTTACCGGTCACATGCAGATGAGCACTGTCGTGTTTAGCCGAACGGTTTCCGCTCATGTGCAGAGCATGGCGCTCGTCAGCAGCAATGGGCGTTTCGGGTTCTTTGCTTATGATCAGCTCAGGGCTATTAGTCAGCTCAGGGCTATTGGTCAGCTCAGGGCTGTTAGTCAGCTCATCGCTTTTTACCCGCTCATGGCTTTTTACCCGCTCATGGCTGTTATCGAGCTGATGAGTATGTTTCAGTTCACTGGCCAGATCCGGTAGTTTACGCATGACAGATAATCCTTACCTTCTGGCCAGACAGCTCCATAAAATAGCGCTCCAGCAAATTACCGGCCGCTTCAAGGCGATACTCGCTGCTGGCCCGGACATCCGACATGGGCTTGAACTCCTGACGGATAGCGGCTTTGGCCTGACGGAGCGTTTCGTCATTCAGTTGTGATCCCGTTAAAACCTGCTCGCAGAGTCGGGCACGCCTGGGAATGGCCGCCATGCCACCCAGCGCAACTCTTGCCTTGGTTATTTGGCCATCATCATTGGTCTGCAGATTAATGGCGGCAAGGACGGTAGAGATATCATCACCATACCGCTTGCTCAGTTTATAGACTTTCAACTGATGGCGGTCTTTGGGAATACGGATTCGGGCAATGTATTCACCTGATTTCAGTTCGGTCTTTTTGTAATCCAGGAAAAACCGGTCAAGCGGGATATTTCTGACGGTATCGCCACGACGAAGATCCAGAGACGCATCCAGAGCCAGTAAAACGGGAGGAGTGTCGCCTATGGGTGAAGCGTTGCCAATGTTACCACCAAGGGTTCCCTGGTTGCGTATCTGCTGAGAGCCAAGCCGGTCCAGCATATGAGCAAACTCAGGATAGTACCTGGTAAATATCGATTTTATGCTCCGAAAAGTGACAGCAGAGCCAATCACCAGCTCACTGTTTCCATCATGATGGCCGTCCTCATAAATGGTCTGCAGAGAAGGAATATTTTTTACCGAGACCAGTTTGTCAAGATGCTTCAGTTGCTGGGTAACGTCGAGCCCAAGGTCGGTGCCACCGGCAAGAATTCGGGCGTCAGGGTGATCAACCAGATAGCTGGCCAGCTCATCTTCATTGACAGGAATAAACGCCCCATTCGTGTTCACGCTGCCTTGTTGCTCGATGGTTTGTAGCTCGGACAGAGTTTGCTCACGGTTTCTGAAGAACTCATCATCCGGTTGAGCATTGTCGAGGCTGTTAGCCGCATCAATTAAGGGGCGGTAGCCGGTGCATCGGCACAGGTTTCCACCGAGGGCTTCCAGAACATCCGGTTTGCTTTCTGTACGCTCATGATCAGCAGCAATCTCCTGGTAAAGCGCAAACAACGACATCACAATGCCCGGTGTGCAGAAGCCACATTGGGACCCATGGTGATCAACCAGTGCCTGCTGAACGGGGTGTAACTCAGGTTTTTTATTGTGCTGGCCTGCCTGGTGAGAACCAGCCAGATCTTCTACGGTCAGTAGCTGTTTGCCATGAAGCGAAGGCATCAGCGCAATACAGGCGTTCATGGTCTTATATTTCAGCTGGTCACCCTCTGGCTCACCAACCACAACAGTGCATGCGCCACAGTCACCCGAGCAGCAGCCCTCTTTGGTTCCGGTACGCTGCTCATGGGATGTGGTACGGGTTTCAGTATTGCCTCGAAGATAATCAAGAACGGTGGTATCTGCAGCGATGTCCTCAACTACGACGAGCCGATCGTTTAGAAGAAAGCGAATCACGATGGCAATGTCCCTTTTTCATTCTTTTTATTGTGACTTTTTATGGCGGGAATACCATGACAGCTTGATGATGCTTGCTTTGGGTAGGCTGTATGACATTTCCAGCTTTTCGTTTTCACTAATTTGACTATTTGGTCAGGAAAATAGCAAGTAATCAACTGTGAATATTATTGTGGTAATCCCTGAGTGTAGACATAACCCGTCATATTTTGGGGTGTCTACTAACTATGGCGCTGGCTTCAGTTTCCTTATTATCCGCTAAAATTTCTGTACGATTAGCGATTGATAAGGATTACTATGAAAAAGCTTCTGATCCTGGCACTCATGAGTGTGCTGAGCTTTGGTGCTATAGCGGATGACTGGAAGAAACTTGGCGAGCGTCGTGTTTCTTTTCAGAGCGAACATGATGTGATTCATGTGAGTGGCTTTAAGGGCAAGTACGACACCATTGCATTTAAAGTGGAAAGAGCGCCAATTTTCATGAAGAATGTCCGGATAGTGTTTGGTGATGGGCGGTCTCAAAATATCTTCATCAACAAGCGTCTGTATCAGGGCAAGCGATCACTGCCATACCGATTGCTGGAAGGTGACCGTATCATCAACAAAATTGAGCTGGATTACCGAACCGCTATCGGTGGTCATAAATATGCCGAAGTGATTGTATACGGCAAGCGTAGCTAATTCTTTTCAGGCATACGCTTACCTGATTACCACTGATCGTACGTCATGACACAGGGAAAGATAATTTAAGAATATACGTGCAGCTTTTCATTCTTTATGTCTATAACCCGGTAAAGAAATAATAGAACCTCTCCAGTATTACCGGTGGAGCAGGCATCATGACGGCTTGTTCTCCAGATTATCAACTAAATTCGGTTTCATAACCGCTCCGAACAAGCAAAGACCCACATCATCATTCGAAATAATGATATTAATACGTCAACTGACTTTCAATTATCGGTTGATGGCTAACCCGGTTTCCACTGGACGTCTGGCAGTTTGAGAAGTCGATCCGGCATCGGTGCTGTATTGACTGCAGCCCGACCTAGCCTTGAGATCATTGAAGGCATATCAAAACGCCGGTTAAACCGATAGTTGAACTCTGATAGATAACGGCCCAGATGCTTGGGGTCGAGCTTATGGTAAGTACCGGTAATCGCTGTTTTCACGTTTCCCAGCATGGTATTTACCCAGGTGAACAACTCATTCTCCATGGATGCATGCCCACCACCGGTAATGATGGCTGTGTGCTGGCATCCGGCATCTTCAATACCCCGGAAACAGGACAAGCCATCGCTGACGGCCCGGACACCCTTTTTCAGGGCATGTTCTGCCCACTCCTGAATGGTTTTTCGCCGGAAGTTATCAACGGCATTGAACTTCATGTAGATAGGGTGGTTATCAGCATCTGTCTGAACTGCGGCCACGAAGGGGGCTTTGTTCTCTGAGCCTCTGCCCCGGCGGCCTCCGTGGCGCTCTCCGCCCCAATAGGCGTCATCAATCTGAACAAAACCACTCAACTGCCAGCTGTTATCTCTTTCCATCATGACCTGCATGAGTTTGTGTTTCATGCGCAATGCGGCATTGTAGGAAATGCCAAGTTGTCGATGAAGCGTCAGGCAAGAAATCCCCGCTTTATTCTGGGTGACGAGATAGATACCCAGAAACCAGGTAGCTAGAGGCAGCTTTGTTGAGTCAAAGATAGTGTTACTGGTAAGCGAGGTTTGGCAACGGCAGCAATTGCACTGGAATTCAGCTTTCCGGTGAAGCTTGCAGAAACTGCGGGAGCCACACTTCGGGCATTGGAAGCCATCTGGCCAGCGCCAAGAGGACAGCGCGTTCTCACACTGCTCTTCACTGCCGTAATTAGCCAGAAATTGCATAATGCCAAGGCCTTTTTGGAACTGAATGGTGTTTTTACACATCAGTTTTACCTCCAAAACACATGACTATCGACGTTTATTATAGCAGCTGGCTCACGACGTAGGGTCGGTGGTAATCAGGTACGCTTAAGGCAGCATTTCCTGCTGCCTCTTACTTCCCATTCCCATTTCTTCCTATTCTGCTAGCAGAACGGCGATTTCTGTCTATCTTTTCTTTATGGCTTCTATTCATCGACAATCCTGAACAGTGGATTGCAGTGAATTCAATAGAGGATACCGTTTGCTCAACCAATTCCCTGGTTGAGGCAATAATGCTCAACGGCGTCGATATCAGCCAGAGGGTGATGAGGATAAATGCTACGAACGGCAGTGATTGGCGCAGGTTATCTCGGTAAATTTCATGCGGAGAAATACGCCCGGCTGGCAACCAGTGATCTGGTAGGTGTCGCCGATATTGATGAGGCCTGTGGCCAGGAGGTTGCCAGCAACTGCAATACCCACTATTTCAGCGATTATCGGGATCTGCTCGGGCAGGTTGATGCAGTCAGTGTTGTTGTCCCTACCGCCTTGCATCACGCCATTGCCAGTGACTGTCTGAAAGCGGGTGTGCATGTGCTGGTAGAAAAACCCATAGCCAGTAACCTGTCTCAGGCTGAAGAGATGATTAAACTGGCCAGGGAGCGACAACTCATTCTCCAGGTTGGCTTTCTCGAGCGTTACAACGCTGCGCTGGGCAGCGCTTACGATAAGGTGAAACAACCCCGGTTTATTGAGTCTCATCGACTGGCCAGCTTCAAGCCACGATCCATGGACATCAATGTCATTATGGATCTGATGATTCATGACCTGGATATTATTCTGAATATGGTTGATTCCCCGATCATGGATATTGCCGCCAATGGCAGTGCGGTCTTGTCAGAAACCATTGATATTGCCCAGGCCCGTTTGTCATTTGCCGATGGTTGTGTTGCCAATCTGACCGCCAGTCGTATCAGTCAGAAAAGCAAAAGAAAGATGCGGATTTTTCAAAAATGTTCATGTATTTGTGTTGATTTTCAAGCGCTGAAACTCAGCCATTTCTTTAAAGGTGAAGGGGAGTTACATCCGGGAATTCCGACGATTGAGTGTCATGAGCAGAGTTATCAGGGCAGTGATGCGCTCAGGTTGGAGATTGAAGACTTTCTTCTCAGTGTTAAAGCATCAAGCCCACCAAAGGTCAGTGGTGAAGATGGCAAAGATGCATTGAATGCTGCTAACAGAATTTCAGAAATTATCGTTAGAACTGGCATGTGCCTTTAAGTAGCCAGTAAAAGATAAAAGAGCCATTGGTAGAGGAATCATCGGTACCATTTTCACTGTAAAAGGGGAGCCATGAATCAAAAAAACATGAATACCATACCAATGGTGGATGTGCAGGCATGGCATCGACCAATACAGGCGCAGTTAGAAAAAAAGCACTTGATGTATTACGCAGTGGCCGTTTCATCATGGGAAAAGAAGTCGAGTTTTTTGAGCAGGAAGTGGCTCATTACCTTGGCGCCAGGTACGCCATCAGTTGTGCAAATGGCACAGATGCACTGGTTCTTGCCCTCCATGCCGCCGGTATAGGTGCAGGTGATGAGGTATTAACCACCGGTTATACCTTCTTTGCCACTGCTGAAGCCATTATGCAGGTGGGGGCAACGCCCGTTCTGGTGGATATAGACTCTGAGACATTTAACATGGACCCGCTTGAGCTGGAGCGAAGCATCACTTCCCGTTGCAAAGCCGTGCTGGTGGTTCATCTGTTTGGTTTGCCTGCGGCGCTATCCGAGATTCAGGCGGTCTGTGATCGTCACGGCTTAATTCTGCTGGAAGACTGTGCACAGACGTTTGGGGCTTCTTATCAATCCCGCAAAATCGGTAATTTCGGTTTGCTTGGTGCGTTCAGTTTTTTTCCCAGTAAAAACCTCGGTGGATTTGGTGATGGTGGCCTGGTTATTACCAGCGACTTAAAAGCTGCCGAAACAGTACGGATGCTGTGCAATCATGGCAGTGCCCGCCAGTACTATCATGAGTGTTCAGGCTACAACAGTCGTCTGGATGAGATTCAGGCGGGCATGTTGAGAGTTAAACTGAACCATCTTGATGAGTTTAATGCTCAGCGAAAACAATTGGCCCAATGGTACCGTGAACTGTTAAAAGATACGGAAGTGATATTTCCTGATGACCGTGAGGAACATATCTATCACCAGTTTACGGTAGTATTGCCTTCCGGTAGAGATATGATCAAAAAGCGCCTTGCCAGTAAAGGTATTGCTACTGCCATCTATTACCCTTTGCCGTTAAATAAACAGCGGGCATTGGCAGATCATACCAGTATCGTTGAACTGCCGGTCTGCGAGCAACTGGCTGAACACTGTCTTTCATTGCCTATCTATCCCAATATGACCAGAGAGCAGGTTCAATTGGTTGCTGATGAATTGATCAGAGCTGTATAGTTTTATAAATATATAGTTTTAAAAATATATAGTTTTATAAAGGAAAGTCTGGAATTTTGTATAAGTGATCCTTTGGAGCCTATAGATGTTCTCAAGTGGGCCAATGGAGCGGGTAACCTCCATTGACAGATTGTATCAATCAGAAGAAGCCTCCCGGCCACCCGTTGGTAATGCCAGCTGGAGAGGCTTTTTAGTGTCGGTTTTTAAAGATACCGCATCCACAATGGTTTTGACTGGAGGTTTGGTTACCTGCTTTGTTGGTACATGGATTGGTATCAGGGAAAGGAGTCCGGAAATTTATATCTCATTGCCAGTCATCACTTCTTTGGCGGGAGCCTTATATTTTGGGGCTAAGGGGTATCTGTACGTGAAAAGAAGCAGCCATGGGGAAGGCGATACGCTTGCAACAATGCCCGATAGAGTACCTGTGGACAGGACTGGATTGAACGCTGCTGAGTCTGCTCATTTGCTCAATGGGCGGGTATCTTGTTCAGCAAATAGCGGCAGAGTTGCCAATCCTGAAAGAACTGTCACCGATATGGATTTTTTAAAAGAGTTGGAGCATCAATATTTTGGCTCTGACGGGATGGATTTTGAATTCAGAATAACGTTGTTTCAAGAATTGAAAGACCGGTTTCCAGATTACTTTGCAAAACATCCAACAATAAAAGAGCAATATTTACTGGAAGATACAGAGCAATGCAGAACAATGGTGGAAGGCATTTTCAAATGCTACCGGTATAAACTGAATACCCAGGATCAATATCAGATCTCAGAAACCAGTGATCATGGCGATTGTCTGTACGATGCTTTATGGCAAGGGGTTCCCCCTGAAAAGAAAACGCAGTTGTTGAACCAGTTTCAGGAAGAGCTGACAGTATTGGCCGCCCGGGCAGAGGGAGAGTCTGACCCCTATCTTGTTCTTAAAGTTATATTGAATAATGCGGCAGATAAAGATCAATACAGGGAGATGATTTTGAAAAATGGTAAGAGCCAGGGGCTGGACTCATACACTACTATAAACGACTACAAACGTAAGATAATGGATCAAGGCCTATTTTGGGGGCGTCATGGAATCGAAGGCTGGATTCTGGCTAAAGAGCTTGATTGTAATCTTGTTTTGATTCCGGGGTGTGACTATATTCACGGGGTTGGCTTTGTTGACAGGGATGCTCAGACGATCTTCGAAAGCAGAACGGCTAAAACGACGCTTTACGTTGATAACCGTTTTCTTCACTACAGTGCCGCTGAAAAAAAGACGAAAGATAGCCGAAATGGTAATTTCTCAAAAACTGCTGGCAGCACCACACGGAAGATGACGTGAAGCCTCCTCAATCAGGTTACTCAATCTCGGAAATAACCCATCGCCCATTAGTCGGCTTTTCAGATAATCCCAAAAAGAGAGACCATACAGGCGACACGTTTTTTTCAGGCTGGCAAAGGTGTCGCGACATTGCCGCCCCAAATCGCTTCGCGTCCCACTACTGATCTTTCGTCGTTTAACATATTCTCGTATCTGACTCTCGCTCAGGTTGTTGTGCAGCGGTAAGCTCGGGTCATCCAGAACCAGTAATAGCTCTTCCTTGATTACAGCCAACCCTGACAGAGCATCCTGAAGAAGCCCACTGCACGTTTGGGTTTGGATCAGCGCCTGGAACCCCTGTCGTACTTTTATTGCCTTTTTTTCAGTTGGCTCTGTCTTGAAGTCTTTAAGGTCATCGTAAATGGCCCAGAACCATGTCCGAAGCCATTTCTGAGCCATGGCCTGCTGATCATTGACCGGATGAACTTTTGCCAGCCCTCGCTCTGCATGTATCCAGCACTGGCTGTGTTTGAAAACGTCGAACTGCCTTGCCCCATCACTGAAGGTGGTAAGATGTCCTGCTCCATGCTGTATCAGGCTGCCATAAATCATGGCTTCACTGGCCTGCTGGCGCCGTCTACCAGTTAGTCTCAGGTCTTTCATACATTCTTCCCAGGCTTCATGGCTCAGGAAGGTGACGCCTCTGTATGGATTAAGAACGCGTAGCCACTTTTTGGGGTAATCCAGTTTTTCCAGATAGATCAAGGCATCGTCGGTGAACGTGTAAGTTGACCATGGGCGGTGCAGTAGGCTTACGAAATTTTCCCGGCTTTTGCTGTCTGTGCTCTCGAACCAGGCAAAGGACTCGTTATTGATGATGGTGCAGTAACCGTTCTTCCCCTTATGCCTTGTTCCCGTGTCGTCTGTCTGGATATAACTTGAACAGCGAATACCTGTAGTCAACAGCTCATCTTTCTCAGCATGGAACTGCTCGTGTCCTTTCGTCAGAAGCTGGCTGAGTTCCCCGCTGGAAATAGAGATTCCAATGTCCCATAGCCAGTCCAGCAGTTCTGGCTGGGTAACGGAGCAACCATGATACTGGTGCAGAACGTAGGCCTGCAGCATTGGCCCGTAATGATGTCCATGAAGGCTGGCTGGCGGTTTGGCCGTAATGGTTTGTCCATCGGGTGTCACCCATTGCTCTAAAAGATATTCAATACTGGATGTTTGTATTGTCAGTTCCTGAACATGAAAAGGGGTGGTTCCATTCCTGATTGATCCCTCCGGAACATCAGTGGCAGCAATGGGTATGGATTTTTCCGCCGATGGCTTTCGGGCTGTTTACGCTGCTTTCTGGTTTTCTCGTTGGGCTTCTTAACCTTCTGCTTTGACGAGGTGTCTGGGCTGGCTCCATCGTTACCCTCAGGAGCGGATGGATCTCCATCAGGGCTGCCGGTGTCATCATCGGGAGGTTTGGTGTTTGGTTTGATGTCAGGCTTTGCGGGCAGTTTTTTTAGACGACGAATCTCTGCTTCAAGCAATTCTATCTGCTCTTTGAGCTGAATGATCTGCTCTTGCTGCTGAGTGATGAATCTCAGTAGATCTTCAGGTTGTAACTGCTGGTGTTCTAGAAAAGCCATGGTGAGAGGATAGACGACTGACCGAAATTATCCTGCTTCCAGCACTTTTTGAGAAATTACCCGAAATGGTGTCGCTGGAAATTAGCCTTATGTACATGAGCAAGTGCTTAAACAAAACAGCCACTGACAATGGTTGTAGTGGCTGCATAAGCAAGAGCTGCTGAGCAGGTTCAGGCGGTAGCCAGCTTTTTGAGCGCCTCAAATTTCTCCAGCTGCTCAGGTAAGAAATTGTGCTCTTTATCCCGACGCAGGTAAACCTTAAACAACATACGGCCTTTTTTACTCAGGAATTGAACCGAGCGGGTTGCTACCCCGTGGAATGGCTTGCTCACCAGGGCGATAACCGCCACATTATCCACCTTCAGGTGTCCTTTCAGTGGTGTCCGGCGGTCGCTCAGATTGTAATAGCCGAACTTCTCACCGCCTTTCGGAAAGTGACCGACCATTTCAAAAATAGAACCGTCCACATCAATAACCAGCGTCAGTTCACCCCAGGTTTTAATGTCCCGCAGTACATCCAGGTAATGGCTGGCATCAATCAATGTCACCATGTCAGCCGGCATGGCCTGAATCACATCCAGTTCGCTGGCATTGAGCTGGTTAGCCATTTCGGCAGGCAACATTGCCGGGTTTTCGGTCAGAATATCCTGCACCTGTTGAGCCAGAGTCATGCAGCTTTCTCCGTGTTTTGTCTGTTTAATGGGGGATGCTCAAAGAGCTCAAGAAAATTAATCAGTGCCTGGTGCATAGTGACGTTCCAGAACTGTCCCGGCAGCGTCAGGTCAAGAATACCATGATGAATGGTGGCCAGACCGTTATCCTGCCACGCTGCAAAGAGCGGCATGCAGTGTTCGCTCATGCCGACACCGCCGACTTGGTCAAGCTTGCCAATGTCCAGCCAGCCCCGGTCAAAACCGGAGCCGATGGTTCCCAGTAGCGGCTTGTTACCCGTGGCCTTACTCATCATCATGAGGGGTTTTTTGCCGGCATCCAGGGCTTCGTAATAAGCGGGCAGGGTTCTCAGGCTCATGGCATTATGTCCGGCAAAGTTACCACCGGCGCCGGAACCAAACGGCATGATTTCGGCCCCGGATTTTACGCCATGGTTGTAGATGTTTCGTTCCCGGGTATCCCTTCCCCAGTGACTGACAGTCAGTCGACCCACTTTATGGGAGCTGAGAATATCTACCCCCATACGGAACATTTCTGCGCGCTCCGGTGAGCTGGCCGGTTCTGGCATGGAACCTTTTTCAATGGACTGTTTCATCCGGCTGGAACCCAGCAGAATGAGCTGATAAAGATCGACACCATGGGCTTTGGATTGCAGGAAAGTATGAAGATCCTGCTCCCAGTCATCCATGGTCTGGCCGGGCAAACCAAATATCAGGTCGACGACCACCGCTGCATTGTTCAGGCTGTTTAAATAGTCCAGCCTTTCCAGCAGGAATTCACCGGAGTCAATGCGGCTCATGCGGCGGCGGATAGTCGTATTAAAGCTCTGTGCGCCCAGGGAGAATCGGTTAAACCCGGATTCCAGACAGGCGGCGATTTTGTCGTTATCAAAGCCATGGAAGCGGCCTTCAAAGGTCATCTCTACATCATTGGCCAATGGCAAAGACTCACGAACGGCATTGCCAAGGCGAATAATCTGCTCTGGTGTCAGGTCGGTTGGCGTGCCACCGCCAAAATAAACGCCATGAAACAGGCCTGCCTGGGCCCAGGCATCCTGTGCTGACATCCGGATTTCCCGCTCCAGGTAATCGACATAGCGGGCAATTTCATCGTTCTTTGTGGTGTTCTGAAAGAAACCGCAGTAAGAGCAATGGGTCCTGCAGAAAGGAATTTGAATATAGGCCAGTCGCTTTCCGGAAGCCAGCAGCTGTGGGTTTGCCGGGCTATCCATCAGTTGCTGGTATACCTCCTGAATCTGCTCAGCAGGAACCGCAATGGAGCCGCTGTGGGTATGGGCTGACTTCTTGCCGGCAAAGGCAAACTTCAGTGGATCGGGGGATGATATCCCGGTCAGCTCGGGACCCAGGGTGTGTCTGGCAACCATAATTGGATTGTTCTAACTTAAAAATGAGAATTATTATTATTTGTATTTGTCAGGCGGTGTGCAATTGATACAGATCAACAGATTTCAGGTGAAAAATTTCGGCTTTCCACAATTTGACTGGTGTGGTTACGCGGGAGGAAGGCTAATCTTTGCTGGACTCATCCGTTGGCGTGAATTGTTACCAAAATTTCAGCGATTAAATTTCAGTAAAAAATTTGTAACTGTTCAGCACCCCCACATAAATCTGGAATTTTCTGATTTTTATACCATCCTCTTAAGCACCATTTTTCCACAATATTCGCCAGCATGATTCCAGAACTACCCGCAACTATGTCGGCTGAGATTCTCTTGAAAGAGAATGCAGAGCTGCGGATGAGAGTTGCCTGTCTGGAAGAGCGATGTCGAGAATTGGAAGAAAAGGTTGGCAAGAACAGTCAAAACAGCAGCAAGCCGCCATCGTCTGATGGTTATCAAAAACCTTGTAAAAACAGTAATTCTCCAGATCATTCTGACGACCTTTCCGCAGATAAAGGTACCGATCCATCGGATGAAAAACCCAATCCTAAAAGTCTGAGACAGTCTTCTGGTAATAAAGCCGGTGGAAAGAAAGGGCATCAGGGCACTTGTCTTAAACAGGTCGATATCCCTGACTATATTGAGTACCTTCCGGTTAAAGAATGCAATAAATGTCAGGCGTCTCTTCTTGATAGTGAGCCGGTCAAATATATTGAACGACAGGTGTTTGAACCAGGGAGACCGGGTGAATTTGAAGTAACGGCCCATAGAGCTGAAGTAAAAATCTGCACTTGTGGTTGTCGGAATCAGGCTGAATTCCCGGAAGGTGTTACCGCTGCCGCACAATATGGCTCAGCCACACAGGCTATGGCCGTCTATCTTAACCAATACCATTTCCTGCCTTTTAAGCGCGTGTCAGAGTATTTTAATACTCTCTATAAAATGAGTGTAAGTGCAGGCACTGTCGCCAATTTTGTGGCCAGAACCTATGAAAATCTGGCTTCTACTGAAGAGGTTATTCGTGACGCCTTGCGGGAATCGTCTGTTGCCGGAGCCGATGAAACGGGTATGCGGGCCGAGGGCTCTTTGCACTGGCTACACGTTATGCGGGATGAACAATGGACGCTCTACTACTTGTCTGAAAAGCGAGGTCGTGAGGCCATGGACACGATGGGCATACTGCTAACATTTGCAGGCGTTCTGGTTCATGATCATTGGAAATCCTATTTTGCATATGCGGCAACTCACGTACTTTGCAATGCCCATCACCTGAGGGAGCTTTTGGGTGTTGTTGATAGGGACAGCAATCAACTGGCGTTGCGATTGATGAAGCTACTGAGGCTTTCCTGGCATTACTGCAAGGGCTTTAAGACCATAGGTATGCTACAGATGCCAAGTGTTGTCTGTGAACGAATCGAGAAGATTTATGACCGGTTGCTTCAGCGGGCTCTAATGAAAGAAGTCGTCTATATGGAGAAGCAACGAGAGGAGCTTAAGCGCAAGAAAGTCAAGAATACTAAAGCTTACAATCTCTTCAAACGACTCACTGAGTTCAAGGCTGAGACACTGCGCTTCATGTCAGATTTTACCATTCCCTTCGATAACAATGGCAGTGAGCGGGATGTTCGAATGGCCAAGTTAAAGCAGAAAATCTCAGGCTGCTTCAGGAGTGCAGACGGTGGTTCTATGTTTGCACGGATTCGCAGCTATTTGTCGTCTGCCAGAAAACAGGGAATGGACATATATCAATCACTTCATAGAGCTGTTCGGAATTACTGTAATATGCCTTTGCTCAGTGCTGAATAGTTACAAAAATTTCAGTAAAAAGTTGCTCTACGTGAACCTTGATTAACAAATATCGTCTATTCGAATGATCAATCGATCTGAATGAATAAGGTTGAAATTAATGAAGCAATTTAAGCAGTTTTGTATTTCCCTGTTATTTTCTATTCTTTTGTATCCTATCGCTCAGGCAGATGTGACGCCGGTTACGCCGGATACATTACATATCAGTTATGTCAGGCAGTATATGGCCAACAACCGTTTCTTTGATCGGCTTAACGTCGGCGGATATGCGGGTCAGCCAATTGGTACTCAGGTAAGGGCAGGGAGGGCTGAAGCAAAACGACAGTATGATTGGGTGCTGAGGGAGTATACCTTGTATGAGTCGCTACCCTATATTGCGTTTTATATTCCTGCTTTCATGGTTGGAGCGACCCTGCATGCCTATGAAGTCACCCTTTCGGATTTTATACTTAACCGTTCGACTGTTAATTCCCTGTTAGCGTATATGGCTCTTAGTTTGGGCGTCGCCATCACATTCGCGACATTTGTTCCATTCACTATGAATATCTATTATGGAATATTTACACCCAAGCTTGCAGAAGAGAATTTGATACTGAACTATGGCGCCAAGAAAGCATTGCTGGATAAGCGCACACAACATTACATTGAGGATGAACTGTTTTACAGTTTCTGGCGAAGCCCCGGCAGTATAGCGCTTGGCCGGTTGCAGAAAATTCTGGATAAAGCATTAAGGCTGCCTTTTTACGCCAAGGAACTGGTGTATGATGAAGAAAAAATTGATGACGTTCTGCGCGACTATCCAGCCCATGTAGCCGATCGGCTAAAACTGTTTGCTCATTCTGAGTTGATTTACCAGCAGACCGATGCCTCGATTGCTGACAGCCATTACCCGATTTATTTTCTGGGGGCACCGGGTACCGGAAAAACCCATGCTGCCAAACAGCTGGCTGAAGCAATGGGAACGAATCTTGCCTTTGTCAGTCTGGATGGTGCAAGTATTGATGATATTGTCGGAACCCCTTTTGAAAGTGACGATGCCAAAGCTGGTAGAATTCTTGATGCGATCATTGCCCGTACGGACTCAAGCCTGGACATTAATCATCATAATCAGGTTCTGTTGATTGATGAGTTTGATCGACTGTTCATCTCCGGAAACGAGAAAAGCAAAGATGTTCTGTCGTTTATGTTGAAGTTGCTCGATCCGTCCAATCGCTCCTACTACAATCCCTACCTGAAAACAGATGTACGTTTACCTGACACGATCATTCTTGCGGGTAACCGCGATATTCATGAGTTGAGTACTCATGACCCTGAGCTCGAAGCAATAGCTTCCAGGCTGGATCAAGTTGTATTTGAAGGTTTTGATAGCAGGACGAAAAAGAAAATTGCCTTTGACATTATGGTTCCCAACAAAGAAAGGCGCTATCAGTCTGCGGGTAAGCTTTTTGCCGATTTTACCTTGCCAGAGAGTGGTCGTGAGATGATTCATGCCTTTATTGAAACGGACCAGGACCCGGGGCTGCGCTCCCTTGAAAAATATATAGCCCGGATCTTTGAGCAATTTGCCCATAGCTTTGCACCAAACAGCCTGCCCCCTGCCGGGAATGAGGCTGAACAATGGGGCAAACAGCCGGTGCAGGCAAGTGGATGAAGTGGGTTGTTTGACCAGAATATGGCCTGGCGCATCATCGTCAAGATCGCCAGGCCGTCATAGGGATGGAAACACGCAATTAATGATTCACGACCAGTGGGCAGTGATAGGCCGGATGCTCAGATACACTCACCTCAATATCAAACACCTGCCCAATGGTGACCGGTGTAAGAACCTCATGAGGGGTTCCTTCCGCCGCCATTCTTCCATTCTTGAGAATGACGATCCGGTCTGAGTACCGTGCCGCCAGATTCAGGTCGTGCATGATGACCATAACACCGATACCCTGGTCCGCTTCCTGTCTGGCCATCTTCAGGGTCAACTGCTGATGGGCCGGGTCCAGTGCCGATGTGGGTTCATCAAGCAGCAGATAACGCTGGCCATAAGGGCTTTCATCCCAGATCTGTGCCAGCACCCGTGCCATATGAACGCGCTGACGCTCACCACCGGATAGTGTGGTGTAATGACGATCCTTCAGATGCAAACCATCGACTTTCTTCAGCGCTTCCCGGGTAATCATCAGATTTTCATCATGATGACTGGCACAGGGAATCCGGCCAAGGAGTACCACTTCTTCCGCCGTAAAGGGAAAACTCAAAGATGATGACTGTGGCAAAACACCCAGCATTAAGGCTTGATGGTTCAATGGCCAGTCATTGCGACCATTAAGCAGAACACCACCACTGGATGGTTTTCTCTCGCCACTGATGACTTTCATCAAGGTACTTTTGCCGGCACCGTTCGGGCCCAGTACAGAAACCACTTCGCCGGGCTTCAGGGTCAGGTTAATGTCCTGAAGCAGGTTCCTGCCGCCAATCTGAACCGATACGCCCTGAACGTCCAGAGTGTTTTTCGCTGCACTGTCCTTACCATTACCATGGGCCATATCAGGCAATCCTTTTACGCTGCTGCCACAACAGTGACAGGAAGAAAGGGGCACCCATCAAGGCAGTAACAATACCAATGGGAAGTTCAGCAGGGGCGACAATGGTGCGGGAAATCATATCCGCTACCAGTAACAGAATACCGCCGAGCATGGCTGAGGCTGGCAGCAGAATACGATGGTCCGGGCCGACGGCCAGGCGGATCAGATGGGGAACCACCAATCCCACAAAGCCGATGACACCACTGACAGAAACCGAGACACCCACCGCTAACGCCGTCAGGAAGATCAGTTTCAGCTTGACCTTCTGTACATCAATGCCCAGGTGGCGGGCTTCAGACTCACCCAGCAGCATCGCGTTCAGTACCAGGCCGTAACGACCAAGAAACAGGATAACCGGAACCAGCAGGGTGGCACAGATAATCACCAGGTCCCAGGTAGCACCACCCAGGCTGCCCATTTGCCAGAACGTCAGGTTGCGCAGCATGTTATCGTCAGCGACATAGTTCAACATCCCCATACCCGCCCCGGCCAGGGCATTGATAGCCAAACCGGCCAGCAACATGGTGGCAACAGACGTGCCATTGTTGGTGGTGCCGACTTTATACACCAGCCAGGTGGACAACACGCCGCCAGCAAAGGCCAGGATGGAAACGCTGTAGCTTTGAAACAGGGAGGGAGCACCAGCGAACAGCAGGCCGCCCAGTACGATAGCAATGCCTGCGCCCAGGGCTGCACCACTGGATACGCCGATAATGCTGGGATCAGCCAGCGGGTTTCTGAACAAGCCCTGCATGGATGCACCGGCCACGGCCAGGGCGCCGCCCACAATCAGACCCAGCAGGGTTCTGGGTAGACGTATGGACTCAATGATCAGCGCTGACTGGCTGCTTAAAGAGCTGTCTGTTAGTTCAAGACTGCCTGTCAGTTCAGGACTGCCAAATAAACCAAGCCGGTCAAACAGTATGGTCAGAATATCGCCTGCAGGAATTGGCACAGCACCAACGCCAATGGACACAATCACCACGACTGGCAGCAGGATTGCCAGGGTGGTTAACAGCAGTGCCCCCTGATGGTTACGACTCATGGGAGGATGGATTACCTTGATCTACGTAAAAGGATTTCGCCAGAGACAATGCCACGTCGCCCGTTCTTGGGCCGAGGCCGCCCAGCAGCAGATTACCATCGATGGCAACTACCCGACCGTTTTTACCGGCAGGTGTCTGCTGCAGAATTGGCATCTGTTCCAGCAGTGTTTCCGGGGTCATGTCCGGATTACTGGTTGAACCCGGGAAAATAATCACCTCGGGTGCCAACAGCAGCATGGCTTCATTGGAGAGCGCCTTATACCCTTTAAACTGTTCTGCTGCAGGGTTGTATCCACCGGCCAGACCAATCATGGCATCAGCCGCTGTACCGGTACCGGCAATGGTTGGTGAGCGTCCGCCCATGGCCAGGACAAAAAGAACCGGTACTTTCTTCTCATGCTTCTTTTCATAAGAGGCTGCCAGCGCTTTTGCCTCATTCAGGGAGTCTTCAATGTCTGCCCACAGCGCATTGCCCTGTTCTTCTTTGCCAAGAATGTCAGCAAGCGACTTGATCTGGTTTTCAATACTTTCAGCAGTATGCTTCAGCGGCAGGGCTTCCACTGCAACACCCGCGCTTTCCAGCTGCGCCAGAGTGGAAGGTGGTCCCATGTCTTGCGTACCAATCAGCATGGTTGGTTGCAGCGCCAGAATGCCTTCAGCAGACAGCTGCCGATGATAGCCGAGCCTTGGCAGCTGGTTGACTTCCAGTGGCCAGGTGCTGGTCTGGTCAACGGCGATGACCTGATCACCAGCGCCCAGGGCGTAGATAATCTCGGTAACCCCGTTGCCGGCCGAAACAATGCGTCGATTTTCCTGTGACTCGTGAGCCATTGCAGTATTGGCACTGGTGGCTGCAGAAGCAGCCATTACGGTGGCCATCATGGTAGAGAGCAACAGAGGTTTAAACATTTTCTTCATGAGTCGTCTGTTCCATTTTCTTGTTCCATCAACACTTGCGCAGCGTCAATCTTGTGCTGGCTGAAAAACATCATCAGCTTAACCAGGTTCCCCAGCGGGGCATCTTTATCACCGGCAATCAGCACCGTGGTATCCGGAGCTGCCTTGACCTTTTCCAGTAGTGACACGGCGAACACTTCCCACTGGTCAAACTTCTGTTCACCAATAGCCCAGGGTGCACCTTGCTCGAGAATACTGACGGTCAGCGTTTTGGGTGCTGTGGTAAGCGATGCCTCCTGCTGAGTGGCCTGGGGCAGTTCTACCGGCAGGCTCAGTGTTTGTACATTGGCGGTAAACAGCAGAAACACCATGACGATAAACACCACATCCAGCAGCGGCGTCAGGTCCGCCATGGAGAGTGAGGCACTGGTTTCATCAATGTCGTTGATGCGAATCATGCCGCTACCGCTCCGGCATCGATTACTTCAGGGCAGCCGGTGTTTGAGCCGTTCCTCTCTTTTTTTACAGCAAAGCTATTAACGGTGGAGGCTGAAGGCGCCGTTGCCAAACCGTCATCGTCCATGGTCAGGCCTTCCAGAAGCAGGTTGGTGTGATTCAGGGCAAACTCCAGCCTGGCGAGATAATGGTTAGCCCAGACACCAAAACCGTGAGCTGCCGCCAGGGCCGGAATGGCGATGATCAGGCCGAACGCCGTGGTGAACATCGCCTGCCACAGGCCTGCTGCCAGAATATCCGGCGTGACCGGGCCGGCTGCGGCAGCGATATCACGGAACATATCGATCATACCCAGTACCGTACCGAGCAGGCCCAGCATTGGCGACAGTACCCCAATCAGCATCAATGGCTTCAGCCAGGCATTCAGGTTGCGCTTCTGTTTCAGCAACCACAGGCCGGCAACCTCTTCACGCACTGACTTTTCACAGGTGTTGTGGCTCAGCAGTACCGCGATACCCTGACGAATCCCTTTGCCCTGGCAGAGATTTTGACAAAGGTCGCTCTTGCTTTTTGCGTGCTTCTCGCAACCACAGCATTGACGTACCTCATTAAACAGCCCGGTCAATCCCTTGCGGTTCAGCGAAGGCAGCAGGGCATAAGTCACCAGCCGCTCAAGAATCATGGCCAGGCCAAGGCAAGAGGTGATCAGTAATGGCCAGGCCATGATCCCCAGTGATGCAAGATGTTCTGTCAACATGGCGTTACCTGCTCGGTATTTGATCTCTATAGATGTCTATAAATGGTTTGCTGAATCAACTGATTTCGAATGCGACGGGGATATGCACCCGGGATTTCACAAATCGGCTATTTCGTTGTTCTGGTTTGAATGACCAGCGTTTAACGGCATCAATTGCCGCCTTATCCAGAACGGGGAAACCGGATGACTCAAGAATGTCGATGGTGATCGGATGACCACGTTCATCCACAATCACATCCAGCATCACCACGCCCTGCTGATTTCTCCGCTGAGCCAGTTTCGGATAACGGGGCTGAACCCAATCACGGATTTCCGGCTCAGTCACCATCACCGGTTCATTGCTCAGTCCCGGGGACTGGCTCTCTTCCGTAACGGTTTGCTCCATGACGGGCTCAGTTGGCTGAGACACTTCAGGCTTTTTCTTCTCTACCGGCTTTGGCTGTTCAACAACTTTTTTGGGTTTTTTCTTTACAGGCTCAGTTTTGGGTTCTTTCTTCTCAAGAACGGGCCTGGCCTTTTCTATCGGTTTCTGGACGACCTTTGGTTCAGGCTTGGGTTGCTCCTTAACCACCGGCTCTTCCACCGGAGGCCTGGGTTGGCTGACCGTTGAAAAGCTCAGGGAAACCGGTGCCTGGATAGAACCCATATGGATGGTTCTGGGCTCAGATTCCTGGTGGTCCAGCGCAACCACCACGGCCACATGGGTCGCAATGGATATCAGCAAGGTGAATAAAGCTCTTTTAGGCATGACCAGGAACAGTAATAGAGTTAATTGAGCTAACAGCAGGAGCGTAGGTTACTCGAAGCATAAAATGTGTTCAATAACCTAAATGATAATAATTCGCATTATTTGTGCTAATCAGTAATATCCATTAATTGTTTGATCTGGAACACTATCCGGACCGTAAAAGAGCAGAAAAAAAGTGTCTGTTCAGGACCCTCATGGTCACAGCTGCATTATCACCTTCGGTATACACAGTTATGGTACTAAAAAGAAAAGATATATCCCTGCCGGTTACGCTGTTTTACGATGGTGACTGCGCATTATGCAGGCGCGAGGTTGATCATCTGTCGAAAAAGAACCGAAAAGGTCTGCTCAAGCTGGTTGATATTAGACAGGACGGTTTTCAGGAAAAATATCCGGAATTTGACGTAGTAGAGCTGGATCGCTTGATTCACGCAAAACTGGCTGACGGGCGTGTTGTTAAAGGGGTGGATGCTACCCTGGCAGCCTGGGAGGCGGTTGGTATGGGATGCATTATTGCTCCCTTACGCTGGCCGGGTGTCGCTTGTATTGCTGACCTTGGTTACGAACTGTTCGCAAAAAACCGTCATAGCATATCCCGCCGCCTGGGGCCAATCCTGGGTAAAAACGAGTGCAAAAGATAACCGTCGTGTAACTAGTGCAGCCAAGCGTTGTTATACATACACAAGCACCTCGTTCCCATGGTCCCCCGTGGGAATGCATACGGATCTGGCAGCATGAGAAAGAGCCACTGCCTGGTAGGGTTTTCGGGGGCTCCATGCGAGTATGGTATTTGTGGTGGGATCGGTATGCATTCCCACGCGGAGCGTGGGAACGAGGTGTCCGGAGGGTTTTGCGACAACCTCCAGAGCATGGGAACGAGGGTTTTGTGACACCCTCAGGACCGTGGGAACGAAGTGCAAAAGCATCAATTGCTCGAACTGTAGCAGCGTTTATGAAATATTCGGGCTAATTCAATTCCCTGAAATTAAATTTTCTTAGCTGTCTTCTGTTCTTTCCGTGCAAATATTTATACAAAGCTAAATGAGAATGATTTGCATTTCGTATAAATAGTCAATATGATGCGTCTACTACGGCTTGGTAACCCTTATTGCCGAACCGTAACAACAAAAAAACAGACAGGGTTGTTACCCGCTTGCTGAAAACACCAACACTGGTACAAAAAAACAATGACGTTCCCGAAAAACACGCTGGCTCTGGCGGTGATGGCCGCTACCGTTTCTCTTGCTGCAACTCCGGTTGTTTTTGCTGAAACAGTTGCTGAGAAAGAAAATAAAGCTCAATCGAAACCCGTTTTATTGCAGCAGGTAACTGTTACTGCCACCAGGGCGAAGAAAGATCATGCTGATGTGGTTCAGAACATCGATGTGATTGATCTGGCAGAAATTGAACAGCAACAGGCTTCATCAGTACCAGAATTAATGGAATCTCTGCCCAATGTATCCGTTTCCGGTGGCCCAAGAGGCAGCGCACAAGGGGTTAATATTCGTGGTTTAGAGGGAACACGTGTGCTTCAGGTTATGGATGGTGCACGACAGAATTTCTCAAACGGTCATCGGGGAACCTACTTTACTGACCCTGAATTACTGAAATCAGTTGAAGTTGTTAAAGGTCCGTCAAGCAGTCTGTGGGGCTCAGGGGCTATTGGTGGCGTTGTTGTTCAGAACACCAAAAGTGCACAGGATCTTTTAGAGGAAGGTAAACATCTTGGTGGTTATGTTTCTCAGGGTTACCACAGTAATAACAGCCGTTTATTAACCAGTGGTGCGGTGTATGGGATGCAGGGCGATATTGACTGGTTACTGAATGGTTACTATAACGATGGTGAAAACTATGAACTGGGTAATGGCCAGGACCTGGAAGACTCCGGATCCAGAGAGCAGGGAGGTATGGCCAAACTGGGCTGGAACATTAATGGCGATAGTCGCCTTGAGTTTAAAGCTCAACATGCCCTTTATAATGGTTTGGTGCCCAGTAACCCAACCTCAATGGTGAACGACACCTCTATTCTTCCGGTTGAGAGAGATTCAAAAAATACCAATCTTTCCGCAGCCTGGCTATATAACCCTGACAGGGATTGGATCAATAGTAAGCTGCAGATTTTCCGTAATGACACACATTATGAAGAAGACCGGGTAACCAAAGGGCAGAAAGACGATACCCGTTATAAAACCAATGGTCTTGCCCTGACAAATATCTCTATTGTTGATGCCCTCGAACTGACCTATGGTCTGGATGTTTACCAAAATACGATTACCACTGAGCGTGATACCACCGGCCAGGCATCAGACACCCGTCCGGAAGGGCTGGATGGGCAGTCGGAAACTATGGGGGCATTTGTTCAAGGCAGTTTTCCCCTGAGTCAGTCCTGGGAACTTCAGGGCGGGCTTCGCTATGATCACTTCAGTGCTGAGGATAATCGCGCGGATTCGGATGTTATTAACAAGAAACAGACCGATCAGGCGTTGTCACCTTCTCTGGGTATTATCTGGACGACCACTGACTGGTTAACATTGACTGCCAGTTATAATGAGGCATTCCGTGCACCGGGTATGGAAGAGATGTTTTCTACCGGTACTCACTTTGCTATGGGGCCTATCAAGAATGTGTTTGTACCGAACCCTGATTTAAAACCAGAGGAAGCAGAGAACAAAGAAATATCTGCCCGAATGGAGTTTTCCAATCTATTGGGTGACGATGAGCTTAGACTGAATGCCAACATTTTTAAAAATGACGTCGATAATTTCATTAATCAGTTCACTTATGATCCTGCTTTTGGCGGCTTCGGACCTCCAACAAAAACCAGCTGGGAAAACGTGGAAGAAGCTGAACTTAAAGGTTTTGAAATAGCAGGGGAGTATCGCATTCAAAATATTGAGGCAGGGCTCTCTTATGGCCAGACCCGGGGAGAGGATAAGCAGTCAGGAGAGGCACTGGGTAATATTCCGGCGGATAAAGTCGTCGCCGATCTGGCCTACCTGGCTTTTCATGGCGATGTAAAAGTCGGGACTCGATTCACCCATGTGAATGACCAGAACAGGGTCGATCCGGACAATACCGTTGACCAGTATGAAGGCTATGACCTGGTGGATTTTTATGCGAGCTATGAGCCAGCAGCCGGAAGCTTGAAAGGTCTGAAAGCAGACTTCACCATTAAGAATGCTACCGATAAATACTATCGTGTTGCCTGGCAGGAACTGTACCAGCCAGGTCGCAGTTATCGTCTGGACCTTCGATACATGTTCTAACCTCTGGCCAAGCACCTCGTTCCCACGGTCCCGAGGTTGTCGCAAAACCCTGCGGACACTCCGGACATCTCGTTCCCACGCTCTGCGTGGGAATGCATACCGATCCCGCCACAAATACCATACTCGTATGGAGCCCCCGAAAACCCTACCAGGCAGTGGTTCTTTCTCATGCTGCCAGATCCGTATGCATTCCCACGCGGAGAGGGTGTCGCAAAACCCTGCAGACACTCTGGACATCTCGTTCCCATGCTCCGCGTGGGAATGCATACCGATCCTGCCACAAATACCATACTCGCATGGAGCCACCGAAAACCCTACCAGGCAGTGGCTCTTTCTCCTGCTGCCAGATCTGTATGCATTCCTGCGCGGGACCCACAGGGCCTAAAAGTGTCGGAACGAGGGTTTTGCGACACCCTCCGGAGCGTGGGAACGAGGGATCTGGCTGTATGGGTAATGGGTATTAACGCTTTACTGCACTAGAAAAAATGCGCCATCTTTGAGCTATAGCTGGTAATGCCTTTGCGAAGGAGGTTATTTTTAGGGCGTTCAGCCCGCCCTGTGACTTTCTCCAGCAGACAATCCGTCAGTGACTGTGTTTCCAGCCTTCTGGTCTTTGGTGACTGCTCCTGCGTGTAATCACTGGTAAAGATCACTGTCACTTCCCCGGTTTGCTTTACGCCAATCACTTTTGCGTCTATTGCCGGAATCTCAAACTGAAAGTCACTGACCTCAACGGGTAAAGGCTCAGGTTTGGCCTCCCACAAGCCAGAACGATGGCCAGCGTAGAGCGCAATCACCAGCGCCCGCATGGACCAGAAACTGCTGGCAGGCCCACTGTAATTATCCACAAGACGACTGTCTTCTGAGAAAAGCCCCTGGGTTGGCGCGCCGTAGCGGATGGCGCCATTGCCAATAAAATACCTCAGGCTGGTCGCCAGTGAACGCTGAGCGGCTCCCGCCGTTATTGCCCCTGTTTCCCGATCGTTTGCTATCTCTCTTTTCATATCCACAAAGGCCAGCAACGGTGCCGAGACGGCCAGGCGATAGCAGGCACTGCGCCCAAAAAAGGCAATACCTTCAGGGGTTAAAAGATGACGGTAGGTAGATACAAACGCTGACATAGAGGTGTGGATAAAATGACGGTCGAAGTCAGGGTCTATCTGATCTAACCAATAGAGTGAATAGTGAAAGCCCCAGGCATTGTAGTAATCGTAATTGCCCCTGGCACCATCACGAAACCAGCCGGCTCCCACGTAAAACTCTTTAACTCGCCGATACTTTTTGTGATCAACATGGTCAATCCCGGTTCTTAAGGTAGACATTAAGCTCCACCCACTGCACAGAAGCCTAATCTTGTACGCCCTGAACAACCATCCCGTGCAGGGTGTTCTCGTTTCGCATTATTTCCCCAGAAGTCCAGTAGCTTTTTAATGCATGAGACCAATGACTTTCCTGCATTTATCAACGATGAAATCACATTACCAAACAGGTGAGTCCCACTTTTCATCACCTTGTGCGTCGAGATTTCCTCAATGCTCCCACTTTCACAGAGGTTCGCCTGTGCAGCATGGGCAAGGTACCTTTTCAACGTCACAACCACAAAGGACATCAGAATCAGGCTAAACACCAGTGTCGCTGATTTGGTGTTAAAACGATGCCACCCTGAATAGGATTTGATCTCTTTGAAAATCAGCTCTATCTGCCACCGTAGACGATAGGCCTGGAGCACATCACTCAAGGTGAACTCCACCCGGTTCAGGTTGGTCACAACGAAAACCCACTTCTGTTTTTTGTCATTCCAGCGGACAACCAAGCGGAATGGCCAGGCTTTGAATCCCGGCCATTCTACATCCAGGTCGAGGCACTGGTCTTTGGGGAAGCCAGACAGTACATCCTTCAGTTTTTGTCCTTTGTAGCGATTGAGATTCTTGCCATCCTCCCGTACCGCGCTGAGTATCGTCGGGTTGATACTCTGAGGTGCCTTGCAGATAAAAGAACCCTCCCTGTCATCAATAGCGGCAAAGAGTTCCAGCTCAAAATAACCGGCATCCATTAGCATCAGGATATAGGCCATGGATGTTGGCAGTGGTGGCAGACAGTCTCTTTCTGAACGGGTATCTTCAGTCAGCTGCACCCGCACCAGGTTGTTGGTGAGAAGATCCATTGTCGTATGAAGCTCGACGGCAGCAGGACTGACCGTTGAGAACCTGCCGGGAAATGCTTCTTTCAGGGCATCATAGACAGCTTGTGACGAACCGTCCTGAATCAGAATGTGCTCAAACTCTGAAAATGGACTGTCTTCATCAAACGCCATGACTTTGCGGGAAAATATTTCCAGACACTGCACCCATAGCCACAGGATAAGAGTAGGCAGCGCGTCCTTTTTAGCTTGATTTGCCCAAGAACGATAAGAGACATTCAGCCCCGTCAACTCGTTAAATTTACGGTGTAGATCCGCCTGGGTATCGCAGTTTCCATCACCAGCGAGGGCATCGATCAGTGAGAGGATAAAATCCAAAGGACGGATATCTCGCTGTCGTATAGTAAAACCAAGCTGTTCCGCCATACTTAGGAGTTCTGACCGGTCGAAACAGGTCAACAGTTTTTTTCAACTAATCTACTATTTGCAGTACTCATCTTGGTACGCCCGGCATGGGCATGAACTGATGGGGTGAAAGTCCCCTGTGGGAGAACCTACATCTGACTGGCGGTAAAGACGCCTGCTGATGACAACCACTAGCTTAAGGCAAGTGCAGTCCCGCGAGGGGCTGTGCGGAGGCAGTCTGAGTGCAAAGGTGCGAGCCGACGTACAGAAATCGCATATAAGGCTGAGTCTCTGGGCGAGTGAGCCAAGGATCACAAAGCCCTATGGTTCGTGAGACACGGTAAATGCGGCGGTTGTGCACTGAAAGTTCATGTCCTTATCCGGGGAGATCTGTTCAACATGCGATTGGTAATTCCCAGTTCTCAGCCACTGGTTACAACAGGCTCGGCGAACAGGTCTCATCATCCTGTTCGAGCAAACCCGATGGCAACCAATAGCGCCAGCAGAGGTAACTCCGCGTGGTGATTGGACAGAAGTCAGCAGAGGCCATAGTAGCTGTACGACAGAAGCCATTAACGGATGGGAAGTCGTTAGCGAAGGGCCGAACATCGACGACAAAGAGGAGACTGATTCCCTCAAGGCGATGCAGCCGTCCGGCGACTCACCGTACTTGGCGACAGAATCTTTAACCAGCTTTGAACCATGATCTACTAAATTGCGTACTTGAACCGGCTAATCTGGCAAGTGCATGGAAACAGGTCAAAAGCAACAAGGGTGCTCCGGGTATTGATGGAGTCACTATTGAAGCTTATCCAGACTTTGCCAAACAGCATTGGCCTTCAGTGCGTCAAGCCTTATTGGACGGAACCTACCAGCCATCACCCGTGCGCCGACATGTTATAGAAAAGCCGGACGGCGGTGAGCGTTTGCTGGGAATCCCTACCGTGATGGATAGGGTCATACAGCAGGCCATTGTGCAGGTGCTGACCCCTGTCTTTGATCCGGGTTTCTCTCCAAACAGCTTCGGCTACCGACCGGGACGGTCAGCACACGACGGAGTCCGTCAGGTTAAGCAGTTGATCAACCGGGGGCTTCATTACGCTGTTGACGTTGATCTGAGTAAATTCTTTGATACGGTTAATCACGACGTTTTGATGTCGAGGGTCTCCCGTAAGGTCCGCGACAAACGCCTTCTGAAACTGATTGGTAGCTACCTGCGCTCCGGTGTCATGATTGAGGGCAATGTCTACCCGACCAGGGTTGGCATGCCACAGGGTGGGCCTTTATCACCCTTGCTGTCTAATGTGGTCCTCGACGAACTCGACAAGGAGCTTGAATATCGGGGTCATTGCTTTGCAAGATACTGTGATGATTTTGTGATTCTCGTCAAAAGTCAGCGTGCAGGGGATCGGGTGATGCACAGCATTACCCAATTCATTGAACGCAAATTGAAACTGAAGATTAACTCCCGGAAAAGTAAAGTTGTGAAAGCAACAGAAAGCGAATTCCTGAGTTTCACCTTCACAGGGAAGAAAGTTCGCTGGGCCCAGAAGTGTCTGGACCGATTCAAATACCGGATACTCAAGTTGACCAGTCGTCGCTGGGGTGTCTCAATGCAACATCGGTTACGCAAATTGGCACAATATATCCGGGGTTGGATGGGGTATTTCCGGTTATCGGAATATCACCGACCAATTCCCCTGCTGGATCAATGGATACGTCGGCGAATCCGTTGCTGCTTTCTGAAGCAATGGCGCAAGCCGAAAACCCGTTTTAAGAATCTGGTCAGGTTAGGCGTTGATAAAATTAACGCCGCCAAGATCGCAGCCAGCAGCAAAGGGTATTACCGTCTGAGTAAAACCTATGCGGTACAACAGGCACTGAATAACAGTTACCTCGCGAAAATTGGGCTTGTTTCATTGAAAGACTTATGGATCAGGTTTCACCATCATCGTTGAACCGCCCGGTGCGGACCCGCATGCCGGGTGCTGTGGGGAGGGCTGGAGAAAGACCGGCCCTTACCCGATTTCAGCCATTGATAATGGTTTCGAAGCTTTATTGTGGCTGTTCAAGGTGGGTTCTGCCGCCGGAAACGAACCTTTTTTGAGCTTAATGTCTACCCTAAGAATCCCGGTTAACGACTTCAATACCAGCTGAACCGTCAATGGAAAAAGGTGCCAGTTATTATCCACAGTGGCGAGGGAATTCACCTGAAGAAACCAGTCCGCAACCTGCTTACGCTCATTGTCCGTAAAGGTATTCCAGACCCACTTCTTACTTATCCACAATGCCAGTGCCAGGTCAGCACTTTCGCAGATTTTCTGGTCATAACTTTCCAGCTTGCCCCAATAGCCAAAGTGCTCCGGGTCAGTACCCGCCAGAAATGCGGCTTTTACTATCTCTGGAATCTTCAGCTGGCTGCCATTCAGGGTTGTCATTGCCCCCTGCTGAGTGACCTGTCTCTTGATCACAAATAGCTACCTTGTTCTATCATTTCTCACTGATAAAACAGGTCATGCTTCCACTTTCTCCTAAACCATGGTCAGAACTAACTTTTGGATGTGCTGATTTGGGCGATACTCGACGTACAAAACGACTTGTCAAAGTTGCTGCCGAGCTTTCAGCTCATACCGGTAATTCTTTGTCATCTTCATGCGAAGGTTATACCGCACTGGTAACTGGAGCTTACCGGCTGATTGAGAATGAGGCCGTAAAGCCTGAAGCAATAGCTGAGGCAGGCTTTCAGGCAACTGCCAAAATAGCGAGACAGTCTCGCCTACTTCTGGCTCTCGAAGATACAACAACCCTGGGTTATAACATGCTGTCAGATCCGAGCTTGTGATCTTGGAGGTCCTGAAGGCTCTAAAACCAGAGGATTCCACGTCCACTCTGTCTTCTTGGTTGATGCGGATACAGAGCGAAGCATTGGGCTTATTGATCAAGAACGATGGGTTAGAGAGGACGTTCAGCGGGGGAAAAAAACCACGTCGTCAGCTACCTTACGAGGGAAAGGAAAGCTTTAAGTGGCAAAGAGCCTCTGAAAACACAGAACAAAGGATGGGGGGTAAAATGCCTGACATCATCAGTGTTTGCGACCGGGAGGCGGATATATACGAATATATGCACTACAAACTGGATAACCGACAGCGGTTTGTTGTAAGAGCTACACAAAACAGAATCCTGGTGGATGGCGAACTCTTATTATTTGATTCCTTAGCTCAGACTGAAGTGTTGGGGAAATATACGATAGTGGTTCCTCAAAAAGGAGGTAGAAAGAAGCGAAAGGCAACGCTGCAGGTCAAAAGAAAGAAGATGACAATACAGGCGCCGCAAAGGCCAGGCGGCAGGCCGGAACCGGTAACTATGAATATTGTGTCGGCTGAAGAGATTGGCAATGACTCCGAAGACCGTTTGCACTGGGTACTATTGACAACTGAAGATATTGAAACATTCGAAGACTGTCGCTCTATCATTCGATTTTACGAGCTCCGATGGCGAATAGAAGAGTTCCATAAGGCTTGGAAATCGGGAGCAGGAGTAGAAAGGCTTCGTCTGCAATCTCCGGATAACATTGAACGACTTGCGGTCATATTAATGTTTGTCGCTGTCAGACTAATGCAAATCCGTGAAGCATTAATGTTACCGAATGACAGGCAGCACAAAGACAGAAAGCTTTGGAGTGAAAAAACACTCGCGAATGAGGTGGTCAGTGATGATGAATGGCAGGTTCTCTGGCTAACCTATGAAAAAAAAGCGTTGCCCGATAAGCCGCCAACAGTCACTTGGCTGCTTCAAACGATTGCTCGGCTTGGTGGTTGGGGTGATTCAAAGCATACAGGGCAGCCCGGCTGGTTAGTGGTATGGGAAGGCTGGGCGAAATTGCAGGATCGGGTAAAAACCTGGCAGATAGCCCGGCAGTTCAGCGCTGGAGAGATGTGATCAAGAGTCAGGCTGAGTGACACAGGGTTCAGACTGCTTCTCAAATGAAAAATGCAGCCAGGCGGCCAGCACAGGAATGACACGACTGGTGCCTTCCAGAGCATCTGTTCTGGCACTCTGCTGACTGGGGCGACCGGGGTAATAGGCGTGGCTATAGTTCCATACTGCGTAATGGTCAAAGGCTTCAGCAATATACCGGGTTAGCAGATCACACTGTTCTTCAATGGCTTGCCCATGGTCCTGAAACAGCGCCTGCAGTTCAGCATCATTTCTGTCGTAGGCCGGTTTTCTGACCAAAAGCCGAACGAGATTCTCCCGAAAAATACGCAACCGCATGGAAAAACCGGGGTTCTCACAGGGGATAACCGGACGGGGGCTGGCACTGATTTCAATGGTCATGACAGAAAGTGAAGGAAAAACGAAAGCGGAATAATAAATCAGACAGTATGAATACTCGACTTTAGAGTTTTAAGAGCACAATAGTTCCGGCGCATAATCTGCTAAAAGCAACCATCCCCAATGACGAAATTCGAGATGGTTGCCATGCTCACTTCAGATCATCAAGTAATCCTCAGGGAGCTCGCTTCATATACAACCTTTCTTGCTGGAGCGCTATCATCAACTGCAGTACCAACGTTCTGCGAACTGCTGTTCGGTTGCATGCTTTCAGCCGACGGCTTTGTTACACAGGCGTTGTTAACAATTGATTTTCATTGTGTGTGGAGCAGCTACCACCACTGGCTATCTCAGGGCAAGTGGCAATGGAAGAACTTGGCACGCCACTTGATCCGTCTGGTCTGCTCCAAAGCTCCTGAGAATCAACCTGTGGTCCTGGGGCTTGATGACTGGGTAATCGAACGGTTTTCCGACAAAGCCCCTGCTTGTCGTACACATCATCAACACAGCAAGAAACGCAATCGGCCGACGTACATCTGGGGGCAGTGTTGGGTTTCCCTGGCCATCATATTTGAGCGGGCTGCAGATGAAGTATTTACCGCCATACCGGTGATCTCATTTCCGACACCAGCTTCAGGTAACACCAGCAAACTGAAAATTGCCGTGGCCATGCTCAGGGTGGTACGCAATGAAGTGAAGGATCGAGTGCTACGCCTGCTAACCGATTGCTGGTATATGAACTGGACACTGATAAAGCCAGCTCTGGAAATGAACATAGAAGTTGTTGGTCAGATACCTTCAAATCGGGCCCTCTATGCTTTGCCGCCAGCACCCACCGTAAAGAAGCGAGGGCGCCCAAAAAAGTACGGCATCAAGATGACGACAGAACAGGTTAAGAAACTGCCGGAAGAAAAAGCAACAGTATGGATGTACGGCAAATTTCGCAAAATACGTTATCGTACCCTGATCTGTCGCGCCAGATTCCTTAAAGGTCGTGAAGTACGCGTCGTCTGGAGTCGCTTTGAAAATGACAAAGGTCTGACCGAAAGCAGATAGGACTTACGCATTGACAACAGGCTCTAAAATTTGAGTAACTATTCAGCACTGAGCAAAGGCATATTACAGTAATTCCGAACAGCTCTATGAAGTGATTGATATATGTCCATTCCCTGTTTTCTGGCAGACGACAAATAGCTGCGAATCCGTGCAAACATAGAACCACCGTCTGCACTCCTGAAGCAGCCTGAGATTTTCTGCTTTAACTTGGCCATTCGAACATCCCGCTCACTGCCATTGTTATCGAAGGGAATGGTAAAATCTGACATGAAGCGCAGTGTCTCAGCCTTGAACTCAGTGAGTCGTTTGAAGAGATTGTAAGCTTTAGTATTCTTGACTTTCTTGCGCTTAAGCTCCTCTCGTTGCTTCTCCATATAGACGACTTCTTTCATTAGAGCCCGCTGAAGCAACCGGTCATAAATCTTCTCGATTCGTTCACAGACAACACTTGGCATCTGTAGCATACCTATGGTCTTAAAGCCCTTGCAGTAATGCCAGGAAAGCCTCAGTAGCTTCATCAATCGCAACGCCAGTTGATTGCTGTCCCTATCAACAACACCCAAAAGCTCCCTCAGGTGATGGGCATTGCAAAGTACGTGAGTTGCCGCATATGCAAAATAGGATTTCCAATGATCATGAACCAGAACGCCTGCAAATGTTAGCAGTATGCCCATCGTGTCCATGGCCTCACGACCTCGCTTTTCAGACAAGTAGTAGAGCGTCCATTGTTCATCCCGCATAACGTGTAGCCAGTGCAAAGAGCCCTCGGCCCGCATACCCGTTTCATCGGCTCCGGCAACAGACGATTCCCGCAAGGCGTCACGAATAACCTCTTCAGTAGAAGCCAGATTTTCATAGGTTCTGGCCACAAAATTGGCGACAGTGCCTGCACTTACACTCATTTTATAGAGAGTATTAAAATACTCTGACACGCGCTTAAAAGGCAGGAAATGGTATTGGTTAAGATAGACGGCCATAGCCTGTGTGGCTGAGCCATATTGTGCGGCAGCGGTAACACCTTCCGGGAATTCAGCCTGATTCCGACAACCACAAGTGCAGATTTTTACTTCAGCTCTATGGGCCGTTACTTCAAATTCACCCGGTCTCCCTGGTTCAAACACCTGTCGTTCAATATATTTGACCGGCTCACTATCAAGAAGAGACGCCTGACATTTATTGCATTCTTTAACCGGAAGGTACTCAATATAGTCAGGGATATCGACCTGTTTAAGACAAGTGCCCTGATGCCCTTTCTTTCCACCGGCTTTATTACCAGAAGACTGTCTCAGACTTTTAGGATTGGGTTTTTCATCCGATGGATCGGTACCTTTATCTGCGGAAAGGTCGTCAGAATGATCTGGAGAATTACTGTTTTTACAAGGTTTTTGATAACCATCAGACGATGGCGGCTTGCTGCTGTTTTGACTGTTCTTGCCAACCTTTTCTTCCAATTCTCGACATCGCTCTTCCAGACAGGCAACTCTCATCCGCAGCTCTGCATTCTCTTTCAAGAGAATCTCAGCCGACATAGTTGCGGGTAGTTCTGGAATCATGCTGGCGAATATTGTGGAAAAATGGTGCTTAAGAGGATGGTATAAAAATCAGAAAATTCCAGATTTATGTGGGGGTGCTGAACAGTTACAAATTTGATAATGCCAAAAAACAGATGTCTTCAGGGATGAAAGTGAGAACTACCACTCGACCGACCACTGCACGATGCACTCTTGCAAAATACATTGGCTTTTTGATTAGTGAGCCAAAATCATCAACATGCACAAGACTGGCCGAGGTTACCGACTTTTCTCACGATAGCGCAAACCGCTTTCTTAAGCGTGAAAACTATCAGCCCAAAGATATGTACGATGAAGCAGTCAAAAGTTTAAACCCTATTGGCGGCACCCTGAGCGTTGATGACAGCGTGCTCGACAAACCTTATAGCTACTCCGTGGCACTGGTTGGCCACTTTTGGTCGGGTAAACATCACCGAGTGGTTAAGGGAGTTAACCTCATCACCCTTTATTACACCGACGTATCCGGGCGCCATATGCCGGTGAATTACAGGATATACGACAAATCGGAAGACAAGACAAAAAACGACTACTTCCGTGAAATGTTGATTGAAGTGCTGGTATGGGGGCTGAAGCCAGCGTTCGTTACCGGTGACTCCTGGTACAGCTGCACGACTAACCTGAAGACGATTAAAAACCATCAGACTGGGTTTATGTTTGCCGTTGAGAAAAACAGGACAGTATCACTGGAAAAAGGTAAATGGCAGCAGGTTCAACACCTCGACATCCCCGACAATGGTCTGGATGTATGGCTCAAAGACTTCGGTAAGATCCGGTTGTTCAGGACGATGCTAAAAGACCAGCGTCGCCACTACGTGGTTTACTTGCCAGAGGAAGTCCCTTTTGAACGCAATGACTTCAAGCAGATCCATGACCAGCACTGGCAGATCGAACAGTTTCACAGGGCGATCAAGCAGGTTTGCCATATTGAGCACTTTCAGGTTCGCAGCGAACGACCCGTCAGAAACCATATATTTGCTGCAATTTTAGCTTTTGTTTATCTCCAGAAAATGCAGATAGAGCAGGAGTTTACGAATATTTATCAGCACCAACGGGGGCTGTTTAAAGAGACAATAGGCGCTTTCATTGAGAGTTTTGCAAAGGGGAAGGATCACCTCCTACCAAAATTTATCGGTGTCATCAATGCGTAAGTCCTAGCAGAATATTCATCTCGACCAATCCGGAACTTGAGGGACTGGAGGTGCTTCGTGCCTATTCCCGGAGATGGCCGGTAGAGCCAATGTTTCACCAACTCAAACATGCTTTTGGCTGTTGCCATTTATGGCAGCAGAAATTGCGAACACTGCTTCGATGGATGCATTTGAAAATGGCAGGCTATGCATTATTGCAGTTATTAACCGTTTGTAAAAATCAGGCATGTCTGAATATTTCTCGGATACCCTGGAGAAGCCCGGATACAACCACTGCAGGCATGATGAAAATTGCTCTTTCAGGAATTATTCCGAGGTTCTCTATTCGCAAGGGCTGGAACAGATATAAGCAAAAATATGAGTTCAATTTTCGCGATCTGATCGACCAGTTAATACCGGATAATTCAGAAGCAGCATAACTAAAGGCTTTTAGGCAAAAAACGGAAGTAATAACGAACTTGGAAAAACAGTTCACTGATTTCGGCTTGCTTCACTATAAAAAGCTGACCGAATTATCGTTTTATACAGACTCTAAAGTCGAGTAAAAAAGGTTAAGGTGGATCGAACCACCTTAACCTTCATCTGTCATTCCGCTGTCATTCACAAGAGTGACTAAGCGCAGAGTTTGGCAACCTCTTCTGCTGCCAGCAGGAATGTACCTGCACCATAATCAATATTGTGCTCTTTCCTGGTATCTCTCGGGTAAAGGCAGGAAGCTGAATCCAACCCATCATGCCATCTTCGTGGACACAGGTTTTCAGGGCAGCCCAGGCCTTTTCCAGGGCAGGCATATAGGCATCACGATCCAGGATACCGTTATTGATACCCCAGGCCATACCGTGGGCAAACAGCGAGGTAGCGCTGGATTCTGGTGATGGGAAGCTTTTTGGATCAAGCATACTGGCACGCCAGAAGCCATCGTCACCCTGCAGCTTCACAACCGCTTCGCAAAGTGCCACAAACAGATCAATGTACTTCTGACGGTCAGCAAAATCTTCAGGCATGTGATCCAGTACACGACAGATCGCAGAAACCACCCAGCCATTACCACGACCCCAGAAAACTTTCTCACCATTCTCTTCGCGCAGTTCGCCACCCTGTCCATCAGGGATATAACGCTTGTCCCGGTAGAACAGGCCGGTTTCAGGATCCAGCAGGTGGTCAACACTGTCCCACCACAGGGTATTCATGGCATCCAGATACTTTGGTTCACCGGTCAGCTCTGTCAGCATGGCAAACGCCGGTGGCGCCATAAACAGGGAGTCACACCACCACCAGTCTTCACGGCCCGGCTTTGGATCATTAAGCATCAGGTCAAACGCTTCGATGGAAGACTCTTTCATAGCATCGTCTTTCAGAGCCTGATAGATTTCCAGGTAGGTCTGGCAGCAGGTATGGTCATCAGCAAAACGGTCTTCAGGGCCGACTTGCCACTGGTTGTCTTTTGCCCAATTGATCGCTGCATCCAGGTACTTGCTGTCCGGTTGCACGCCAGGTAGCCATAACACCGGTGTACATGACACCACGTTCCCAGTCAGTGCCCTTGATGTAATAACTCAAGTTACGCACCTTGCTGAAAATCAGCCATTATTGGTGGCATGAAAAATGATCTCATAGAACTTTATTCTGACTACCTGTTGTCGTCGTCTGGGAAGACCACTGCAACGGGAGTGTCAGAGCTTTTGGATAATGTCTACAGTCATGACCAATTCACCCGATTGCTTTCAAACAATGAGTTTACCAGTCGTGACTTATGGCTTTACGTTAAACCCGTCGTGCGACAGGTTGAGTGCAGTGATGGGGTTTTGATCTTTGACGATACGATTCAGGAAAAGCAGTTCAGCAAAGAGAATGCCCTGAACACCTGGCATTTTGATCATACAAAAAATCGCACCGTGAAAGGTATAAATCTGCTCAATGCACACTACCATGCCGGAGATGCGTCGATTCCTGTCGCCTATAAATTGATCGAGAAAACCATCCTGTACACCGACTTGAAGACAAAAAAGGTAAGACGATATGCAGAGCAAACCAAAAATGAAATGATGCGGGAGATGCTGATGATTTGCTGCCATAACCAGCTTATGTTCCGCTATGTCCTTGCAGATAGCTGGTTTTGCTCAAACGACAATATGATGTTTATTCGACACGACTGTAATAAACATTTCCTGATGGCGATGAAGTCAAACCGCAAGGTATCCCTCAGTCTGGACGACAAATTACAAGGCCGTTCACAGCGTATAGATACTGTTGATTTTTCAGAAGATAAGCCTGTACAAGGGTGGATAGCAGGTGTCGATTTCCCTGTTCTGCTATACCGTCAGGTCTTTAAAAACAAAGACGGAAGCACAGGCATTCTCTATCTGGTTTGCAGCGATCTTGACTGTGATGCCGAGACTCTCAAGGCAATCTACGAGAAACGGTGGAAAGTCGAGGTCTTCCATAAAACGCTGAAATCGAATGCGTCAATGGCCAAGTCACCGGCGCATACTGTGAGAACACAGAGTAATCATATCTTTCTTTCAATTTACTCAGCCTTCAGGTTGGAAGTATTGTCATTGAAAGTAAATCTGAATCACTTTCAGCTCAGAGCCAAAATCTATATGGCAGGGCTGAAAGCTTCGTTGGGGCAGCTGAGAGAGCTGTTAGCTGCGTAACTTCAGTTGTTAATCTCATGGGAAGTCCGGAAGCCATCAAAGAAGTGCATGAAAGGTACACGGGATTCCAGGGTCGCGGCCTGGGCAATCAGGGCCAGGTCATGGGCTTCCTGAACCGAGCTGGCGGCCAGCATGGCAAAACCAGTGCTTCTTGCCGCCATCACATCCTGATGGTCACCAAAGATGGATAACCCCTGGGTCGCCAGTGAGCGCGCTGCCACGTAGAACACCGCCGGAGTCAACTCTCCGGCAATCTTATACATATTGGGCAGCATCAACATCAGTCCCTGGGAGGCGGTAAAGGTGGTGGTCAGCGCCCCCGTCTGCAGTGAACCGTGAACTGCGCCGGCAGCACCAGCTTCACTCTGCATCTGGGCAACATGGGGTTTACTGCCCCAGATATTTCTGACGCCTTCGGCAGCCCACTGCTCTGCCAGCTCCGCCATATTAGACGACGGAGTAATAGGATAGATGGCGCAGACTTCGTTGGTACGATAAGCAACGTAGGCAGCCGCCTCATTACCATCGACGGTGACACGAACAGGCTGTTCTTTAGCATGCACTGGCTGAGACATTACCGTACCTCCATTTGAGCAGCCATGACGGGCAATGAGACACCCTGTTGAACGGTCTGCATCTCGATAGCGTGGCAGGGGCACTGACGGTAGCAGGCCAGGCAACCGGTACAGAGATCATGGTTAACCTGATACCCCTCCCCTTTGCCCAGTTTGGTAATGGCACCTTCAGGACACGCCCCGAAGCAGCCATCACATTCAAAACAGTTACCGCAGGAGAAACAGCGGCTGGCTTCATAACGAACCTGCGCCTCACTGAGACCACGAACCACTTCACTGAAATCATTACGCTGTTCTGGAGAGAGGGCATCTTCATGCTGACGATCAGCCCGGGTGCGGTACCAGAGGTGTAACCCGTCAAAATCCACCAGGTGTTGCACTGCGATGTCATTGATTTTGTTACCGGTCAGCCAGCTATCCATACAGCGGGCAGCTTTCTTGCCATGCCCTACAGCAATGGTGGCGGTCCGGTCAGAAGGCACCATATCACCACCGGCAAAAATACCTTCGCAGCCGGTCATCATATGCTCACCAACAGTAAGCGAGCCCCAGCGGTCAAATTCCAGGCCGGGCACTCTGTCCAGCATGCCTCTCTCCACATCCTGACCCAGGGCCAGAATCAGAGAGTCCACCGCCAGCGTTTCATAACGCCCGGTGGGACGTGGACGTCCATCATCACCAATCTCCATGATCTCAACGTTAAACTCGCTGCCTTCTATATTCTGGATGGTGCGCAACCAGTGGATATTGACGCCTTCGGCTTCCGCTTCATCGGCCTCAAAGCTGTGGGCCGGCATATGGTCACGGTCGCGACGATAGATGATCATGGCCTCATCGACACCCATTCTTTTCACCGTTCGTGCGGCATCCATTGCCGTATTACCACCGCCGTATACGGCTACCCGACGACCGAGCACCGGTTTTTCACCCATACCGGTTTCCCGCAGGAAGCTGACCGCGTCCAGCACCTTGCCGGCATCACGGGCAGGAATATCAACCTGCTTGCCAATATGGGCACCAATGGCCAGGTAAACCGCATCAAAATGTCCTTCCTGCTTTTCCGCCATCAGGTCTTCTACCCGGTGATTCAGGGTGATTGAGATCCCCATGGATTCAATACGGGCAATCTCCGCTGCCAGCACGTCCCGTGGCAAACGGTAAGCCGGGATACCAAATTGCATCATGCCACCGGCAACCGGAGCCGCTTCACGTATCTCAACGGTATGCCCCTGCAGGCGCAGATGGTAGGCAGCGGTCAAACCGGAAGGGCCGGCACCGATGACCAGGACTTTTTTCCCGGTCTCGTTTTCGGGAACAGGCATGTGCCAGTTCTGCTCAATGGCCATATCCCCGAGGAAGCGCTCAATGGAATGAATACTTACACCGTCGTCCACTTGCACACGGCTGCAGCCATCTTCACAGGGGTGATAACAGATTCGACCATGGGTTGCCGGCAGCGGGTTATTCTTCATGAATGTGCGCCAGGCTTCTTCAAAGCGCCCTTCCTGGGCCAGTGCCAGGGCACCCTGGATATCATTTCCCGCCGGGCAGGTGTGATTACACGGGGGCAAAGCGTTCTGATAAACCGGCTTGCGGGTAGCGACCGGACCAGTACCCTGTACCGGAGATCGTCCGGGGGGTTGGGTCATATCCAGGGTATTCATAACAGCTCCTTATTTGAACAATGCTCACCATAACAAATCATGTTTGTGCCGCCATGATCAGTGTCATGGGAACCGTTCATCCTCATGATCAATTTCCACAAGCCAGTTCCGTATTCAGAAAACAGGGTTGGTTGTCAGTGTCAGTTAACGAACAAAGACGACTTTATTTTTGATAAGTAATAATTTGAACTGCTGCATTTGATTACCCGAACAGCCATTGACAGTATCCAGACAAATAGCGGCCATGCATCAGGCATTTATCGGGTTAACATATTTTCGAAAATCAATAACTGTTTATAATCTTCAGTGTTCACATACAACTCCATTTTTCCGGTCAGGGAATTCCCCCTCTCTAATTTTGCACCAAAGTTTAAATAAACATTGGCTATGTTTTCTAATGCTTCTATTTGTCGCCAACTAAGGGACTCACATATTGCTTTTACTGGTTGTGCATAAATATCATTTTCATTTTTCTTAAACATCAGGAAAGCTCTGATAGCACCCGCTTCAATAAGCAGCACCTTGTTATCAGAACAACGACCCGGATACGCTCTTCCCCTTAAAGCGTCTACTCTTGAAGCCTGACTATCTGAAGCCTGACTATCGCCAGTAGACTGAGGCAAACTACAGTGACTTGATGACAAGCTATTCATTACTGCTCCAAATAATAAATCTGAACCTGACAGAATAGCTTGCTACCCCCTCCCCTATAATTCCGACCAGGAACCTGCTTCTTCATTCTTCAATGCGTTAAGCATTTTTTCCGGTGTAATGTGCCAGTCCCTGACCCAGACACCGGTAGCGTCATGAATAGCGGATGCAATCGCCGGTGCTGCCGCGTTCACACTGATTTCAGAGACAGACTTGGCACCATAAGGGCCTACCGGGTCATCACTGGGTACCAGGAATGCCTGAAAGTCCTCTGGCAGATCGCCAACCATTGGTGCCCCATAATCGGCAAAGTTGGCATTCAATACACGACCCTGCTCGTCATACTGAATGGCTTCCTGCAGGGTATGGCCAATCGCTCTCATGCTGGCGCCGTAGATCTGTCCCAGGGCCAGTTCCGGATTGATCGGTGTGCCGCAATCCAGCAGTGCATGGAACTTGCGCAGGGATACCTTGCCGGTACGGGTATCAACCGCCACTTCGGCAAAGTTGGCACCGTAGGGGAAGGCAAATTCACTGGTAATAAAGCTGCCCTGCCCCATCAGCTGACCACAGCCGGTACCACTTTCAGCGTAGTGAGCAATGTCACCAAAGCTGATGCTCTTCTGCTTACCCTGAACCACGCCGGGGTATTCCATCACCAACTCATCCACCGGCTCTGCCAGCAGATGGGCGGCCGTTTTCAGAATCTTCCCGCGCAGATCTTCAGCGGCCAGACGGGCGGCATTACCGGAGAAGCAGGTGCCACTGGAAGCGTAAGCGCCTTTATCAAACAGACAGTGGTCCGTATCGCCGGAGATCACATGGATATCAGACAGTTCGGTGCAGAGCACCTCGGCGGTCAGCTTGGCAACCACGGTATCGAGACCAGTACCGATATCGGCACCGCCAGAGTGCACAATCACCGTGCCATCAGACGCCAGCTTGACCCAGGCATTGGCCTGATCAATATCCGGAATACCAGACTTCTGTTGCATGGTGGCAACACCACGGCCAATCTTGATGTGTGGATTTTCCGGTTCCTCTTTAGGCGTTCCCCAGCCAAATCCGGCTGCCCCCTGCTCAAGAATCGGGCCCAGGGCACAGCTGTAGGCAGTCGGCACCTTGGATGGCAGCTTGCCTTCACCCACCTTGCCCAGCAGATCCAGCTTCTGACCCTCCCTTACCCGGTTCTTTTCAATCATCTCCAGATGATCAATGCCCAGGGCATCGGCCATTTCAGCAACAATCATCTGTACGGCGAAGTTACCCTTTGGACCGCCATATCCCTGGTACGCACCGGTAGGCACAATATTGGAATAGTAGGTATCGACCTTGAAACGGACATTCGGGCATGGGTAGAGCGGCAGGGAGATCGCCGGTGCATTACAGGGTACGGTCAGGGCATGGTTGCCATAAGGGCCGGTATTGAAGCGGAAGTTCACATCAAACGCGGTGATGGTACCGTCTTTCTTCGCCCCCATCTTGATATCAATTTCAGCCACGTGTCGTGTAGAGGTGGCAATAAACTCCTCTTCACGGGTGTGACGGAACAGCACCGGGCGGCCAGTAGTGTGGGTGGCAAAGGCGCAGACCTCTTCCACCAGAATATCCTGCTTGGAACCAAAGCCACCGCCCAGACGCTCCTTGATCACATGCACCTTATGCTGCTTCAGGCCGAGCACAATGGCAATCTTGCGACGGACATGCCAGGGCACCTGGGTAGCGGCACGGACAATAATCCGGTCACCTTCCATATAGGTGTAGCAGAGGTGCTGCTCAGGCGGCAGTTGTTGAGACTGGCGTGACTGGTAGGTGCGCTCCAGAATCACATCCGCTTCCGCAAAGCCCTGCTCGATATCACCAATTTCACCGTGGCCACGGGCTGCGATGTTCTTTTTGGGATCGCCACCAAAGGGGAAGTTGAAATGAATCCTGCCATCACGGAGATCAGCCGTTCTGTTCTGCTCATCCAGGTCATCCGGAGCACCCACGCTGTAGCTGATCACACCGTTATGAACAATCGGTGCATCTTCCGCCATGGCTTCTTTAATAGAAAGCACCGGCTTAAGCACTTCATACTCAACCTTGATAGCCTTCAGGGCGGCTTCTGCCTGTGCTTCTGTTTCGGCAACCACCGCAGCAACACGGTCACCGTAATGCCGGACCTTCTGGCCAAACATACGACGGTCCAGTGGTGAAGGTTCCGGTGCGGTCTGACCACCGGGGGTGTAATAAACGTCGGGGCAGTTGCGATGGTCAAATACGGCAACGACACCGGGCATCGCCTGTGCGTCACGGGTATCGATGCGGGTAATGTAAGCGTGGGCATGAGGGCTGCGCAGCATCTTCAGGACACAGGCATCCGATGCAACAAAGTCCTCAACAAAGCAGGGCTCAGCCTTGATGGAGCGGGCTGCATCCACTTTGCCACCGGGCTTACCAACCTGGCGATGCTCTCCGGCAAAAGAAGGCACACTATTGGCAACATAGTCAGGATCAAAGAGACGCTGACGGGCAATGTCAACGGCATCATAAACCTGCTGGTAAGCACTCTCACGCAGGAAGATGGACGACATGACATCGGTAATTTCTGCTTTGGTGGGGTTCGGGCTGCGCTTGAACAGGTCAGTAATCAATAGTGCCAGCGCCGGATCATTGTAGCCGGACTGAATAACACCGGCATCGATCAACGCTGACTGCACCGGGCTGAGCTTGCCATACTCATTCAGAGACTCGGGCGTCACCACTTCCCGGCCATCCAGCTGGGCGGCAATCAACAGGGAAGCGTTGACGGAACAGCCATCCAGCAAAATAGTATCGGAGCCGGCAAAGCCATAACCATCGTCGCTGTTACGGACAGCCCGCATGCCCAGACGCTTCAGCAGTACCTGAACATTTTCACCGGCTTCTGCCTGAATCGCTTTGGGCTTGCCATTGAGGGTAAAGACGATTTCCACGATCAGTTACTCCGTCCATTAAGCCCTTGTTTAACGTTGTATTCATCCACCAGCAGTCCAACCAGGACACTGCTGAGATGACGCTTGTACTCACCGCTGCCAAGGAAATCCGTTGCAGGGAATACCGATTTGCCAACAGCCTCTTCCACAAAACCACGAATCCCTTCCCGCTCCTGCAGTGCCTGATCAGCAAGCAGGGCTTCCACGTCATGAAGACGAATGGCTTTTTCAGCAACACCGGCCAGGGCAATACCAAACTGCTTTTTGCCATCTTTAATGTTGACCGCCAGCGATACGCTGACGATGGGCAGACCTGCACAGCTCTTTACCACTTTCTCACTGCGGCAATAGTCCACACTGGCGGGGATGATCACTTTGGTAATTAATCCGTAAGGCTTTTGCTGCCAAGCCTCAACGGTCATGCGGTCAGATTCCGGTGAACCGGAATGCGCCACTTCTACTTCTGCATCCATGGCCAGCAGTGCCGGCACGATCTGGCAGGCTTTCAAATTGGTAGCAATTTCACCACCGAGAGTAATCTGGTTCCGCATATTACGGCTGAAGATCAGGGCTGCCGCTTCCCGCAGGCCTTCAGGCAGTTCATTATGGTCAACGACCTGCTGCAGAGTGGTCAGCGCACCCAGTTCCCACCCTTTACCGGTTGGCACAATTCCCTGCAAAACGTCGTGCAGACCGCCCTTCAGACCAGAACGGGAAAGATGGATGGCAATGGTTTTATCGGTCTTTGTTGGCGCCGCATTCAAACGTGCACCATTGGCCATATACACGGCCTGATCGCCATGCTGCTGTTTCATGGCCAGAGCCTCTTGAAGAGTCTCGGGCTGCAAGAATTCCCTGATCATAGTGTTTGCCTTTTATCTGCCTTTACGTTTTGCAACACCCTCAGATTCTCAGGAACGAGGTCAACAACGTGGTGTCAACAACATAGTGTCTGGTCATTGCTCGTTCATCTCAGCTCTGGTGTTTCAGAATCACAATTGAGCGGCATAATCTGAGCCAGAAGCAGATATTGATCATTAGATCCGTCCAGTTAATCAGAAAAAAATGATCTGCAGCAAAGCCGGTCGTAAAAAGATGAGAAAAAAACGCAACCCGTTAACATGAAATAAATCAGTTGCTTCTTGATGATTGTGAGTTCCTGGTAAATACCCCGAAGCTATGAACAATAACTAAACAACATCATTGCAACCGATGCTGTGTAAAAAAGACCATTATCAAAATGATGAATCATAATGATAACCGTGTATTTTCCATGAAAACAATTTGATGGAACTATTTCTGCTTCTTCTGGTCCAAATAACAGATTACTAATTAACATAACTATTGAACAACTAAACAAAACAGACCAAACAAAACAGACCAAATAAAACAAACAGTTGTAATAGTTTTGATAGTTGAATAGCTGTGATCGGCTTCCCGGAAATTAAGATTAATCCACTTCTGCACAGGGCATTTATAGAAAATCAAGCTAATACTCCCCAATCAAATATTCCTTTCAGATCAGAAATCATAATATTAATAAAATTTACCTCTTGGTTGATGCTCTATATGAAAAACAAATGGTTAGATACTTAACAATAAATTTTTCCATACCTCAATACTTGAAAAAAGGTAGTTAACATGCAGCCCACTCATCCCACAATAACTCAACAAGTTCTGATTCATCCCATTACTAACAACCCGCCCGCAGGCACGCATTCCAGCAATGACAGCGGAATCCGAACGATACCTCCAACCCATGGGTCAATAAATCCGTTGAATCAGGTGCAGGCTGAACAAAACCACTCCCTGCATGATTACTCTGTGACTCCTTGCGATATTGACAACGCTCAGCCAATTAAGGTGATCCCGACAGCAGAAGTCCCCTCCTGTGATTCCCGGGAGGGCTACGAGACAGCTTCATTCAATCCATTCCAACAAGGTGTTAACGGCGTGAGATTGCAAAGGGAGATATACCTTGCCAGGAATCATATCCAGTCTCATATGGACGAGCACTATCCCGGCAAATTTGCCCTGACCATTCCTGATGACCATGCCATGAAAGTGATTGCCGAATTTGTTGCTCCTTTTGGCTGGTGGGAAGGGGCTTATTACAAGGTTGAGTTCGATTTCAGCAACACTGATAAACACAATGAAGGGCCGTCGGTCAAAGTCATATTGGCCCCACCGGTTGCGCATCTGTTTGGTACAGAGTTATGCCTTGCCCAGGTAATCCCCCACAGTGCTTTTTCACAGTATTGGCGCGGACAAGCTGATGCAAAATACAGCAGCTATAATTTTGACCGGGTACAACAAATGATGAATGTGATTAATTTTCTCATCATGGATACCGACTTCTGGGATGAAGGAGAAGGTTACAGAATCGGCTACCCTAACCCCAGAACTTTTACCCTGCCTGAGTATTTACCATGGCTTCGCAGGTCTGATAACGCGGTATTACGGGCAAATATTAAAAAATTCTCAGACTCCGGGGGGCCTGAAAATGTTAAACGCCATATTTCAGAGAAGATAGCCTCAGTTAACCAAAAAGCTGCAGATAGCGCTGATAGCGCAGATAAAAAGAGTGCACTGTCATTTGAAGTGGACCCGGAAATGCTCTTCCAGCACAAGTCTTCTGGCCTGGTATTTGCCAACATCAAGCCCACAGAGTACAACTTGCCATCTGAAATAACCTCCCACGGCGATCTACCCGGGCGCATACTGATCTATACCCGCGAAGCACTGTCGAGCTGCGTACTGGTGTCACCCATTGTTGTCGAACCCGGTGGTGAATGGAGCCAACAGCTGGCAGCAAAAAATCAGGTTGAGGTAACGCTGGAACGCCATGGAGAAACGTTCACCACTGCCCATAAAGCAGACTACTTTTACCCGGTACAGCTTGATCCACAGGGAAGAGTGGCCGAATTCTATGCTACCTCGGATAAACGATTTCTCATCAAAGATCGCGATGGCAAAATACTGAAACATCGTTGCATACCTCACGCTTTTGGTTCTGAAGGTGCTGAAGGTGTTGAATCAGTGTCGGCAACCCAAAAACCGAACGTTGCTGAAGCACCGCAAACTTTCAGCATCATCGATTTAAAACAGGCACTGGCTATGAAACTCCGTTCCATCACCAGTTACGACCACGAGTTAACCGGTGTGTATCATGGCAACAAGAAAATTGAAAATGATGATGATTTAACCAGAGCAATTGCCAGCTTGGAAAATGATATCAAAAGCAAAAATCGTAACAGGAAAAACATCGAAAAACTGGCGGTCATTTTTGTTAAAGAATCACCTGATACCCGGAAGTGGAAGGCATCATTAAAGCCAACCAAAACCATGGCAAAAAGCAGTAATCTGGCATCACAGTACGATCTGACCATTTCACAGGAGACGCCTGCCACCACTCAGCGTTATCGGGATGGCATGCAGTGGGGAGTTACAGCCAATGCCTGGTTACCGGTTATGGACAGGGAGATGCACAATTATGAAAAAATCGTTGTGGTTAAACAGCTGACTGATTTTGCTCGAAAAACATTAAAGTTGCCCAACAAAAGGGAGGCCATCACCGCGTGTGACGCCAATAACATCATCATGAAATCCATGACCATGACGATGGTAGATGCGCTGAAAAAGGGTAAACACTGGCTCCCTTCTCAATGCTTCCTGGATTTTATGGTCAATGCGATCAATACACACCACGAAATCGGTGAGTTATATGCCGATATCAAGTATCGAAACCTGAAATTACTGACTCATGCATTCTCAGGAACGCTGGATAAGCACAACCTGAAAGACTTTGCATTTTTAATCAACTACCTGGTGTCAGCCTGGAACCAGATGGACAATATCAGCGACCGGGAACGTGATGCACTCAGGCCAAGACTGGTAATGAATGCTTTCACAGAATATCTGGTCAGAGTAATGGAGCGTGAAGCCAAAAACCCTGAGGAATTTGCAGCACAGGGATTGGCCAATGAAGCAGAACTCACGCTGGACAAGATCATCAATGCCTCAAAGACCGGCTTCAGTGTGGTTGCCCATCAACTGACCATCCTTGATTTTCTGTTGCATCGCCAGAACTCCTTAAGCAAGCCGACAGAGAGTGAACTGGAACAGTTACAAATTCTGATCAGAGCTGTCCAGGGATTTATTTCTGCTGCCCGGGACAACCAGTATGCCCAGTTGATGCAACGCCTGTTTCCTGTTGCAAACTACTGGGCACAGCCTGTTGACTTTGCCTCCGCAGAACATCAGCAAGCCATCATCAAGACAGTACTGGAAAAATTTCATGAAAGAACCGGGCAGTCATCCCCATCAAACGCCAGTAAGGATTCAGAACAGCCAATGGGCGTGGTCGAGAGAACGGTACCGGGCAAAACATTCTCGGTTTTAGATGATAAAGAGTATGAATGTATTGACAGAAAATTGGGTGAGCGGCTGTCGGGACTGAAATTACGTAAAAATGTACCGATTGAGGAAGACGGATTCACAAAGTATCAGCAGAGTTGCCATTACTGCGGTGATGCTTTTATAACAAATAATCCTCTGCATGAAACGAAAAAATCGGGAAAAATTGAACGACAAAAGAAAGGTTTTATCTACCGTTCAGGAATGCCTGTTCATAAACCATGCAGAGAGAATAGGCGGGAAGACACAATCAATGCCCTGTCTCTAATCAAGGCCATGGAAAACAATTTCCCTTATGTCCCCAAAAAGGTACAAAAGAAAAAGATAAACGTTTATACCCAGGATATTGAACATAGCTCTCTCCCTGCTAAACCGTATTAAATTGCTTTAGAGCGTACCCCAAGAGCCAGAACTTTTGGGCAATGACTACCTGACCCAACTCGGAGATTGTTATGGATACTACAGGAGCTTCAACTGCTTCAAGCCGGAATCCTTGCCATGTGGCTATGGAAATCACAGACTCATCCTCAGGCTCATTCAATGGCAGCGCCATAGATACCATAGATAATGCTATCGTGAAGGTGGCCATGACCTTGAACCCGGAACAGCGATGCCTGCCACATAGAGATACCGCTGCGCCACAGAGCACCCCGATCGATGAACACTCCAGTGTCCCATGCGAAACCGGCATTCCTTACCTTTCCAGCCTGTTAAACAAAAGGGAAATGACGGCCACATCGGATCAAGTTGACCCGGCAGCTCGCAGCCGTGCCAAAGTGAAAATACAACAATTACTGCAAACAATAACTGGCATAAAATCCGGAACCATAACCCCGGGCTCAAGAACTCCAATTGCGCATACCCCGGAGTGGATAACCCCCGTGGTAACCACTGGTGGCTTTGCCACCGGGCTACTGGCTGCAGGAGGGCCACTGACCCACTTTGAAATAGAACTGGCTCAACAGTCGGGAATATTGGTAACCAGCCATCAGCCCGGTGATCTTGAAAACATCAGGTCAAGACTTAACCGAATCTGGTTTGACGAACCTCACTTTTCCCGCCTCTGCAACATGCTTGATAGTGGCAAATATCGTGTTAATTTCCCTGAAGAAGGCGCTATGTTGATTGTGGTAGCGCTCCACCGGTTCGGGCGCGACGTTGAGGCTGAAGCGCTGATCAGCACAATCGCTCCATTGATGGGCAAAGTCAGGTTTTTCCCGGAACCTGCCGAAAAGCCCCTGCCGCTGAACGGTCATGTGGTCATGAAAAGCATGACAGACATACTGAGACAGTTGGAAAACCGCTTTGGCCCGGATCCTGAACATAAAACCAATACCCGACAGCGAATAGAAAAAAATGCCCTGGTATTTGCTCAGTGGCTACCACTGAAGGACCGGCTTCTTACACTGCTCCAGGATACGGTAGAAGGCGACTTGCCTTATTACAACACTGAAGGGAAGCTGTGTGGCGGCATGCCCCTGGCCACTGTAACGCCAGAGTGGGTTTATCAAGCCAGGCAGTATCAAACAGACAGAAAGCAGATACTGGCGCAACACCCCGAATTAAGGCACCGTACTACCCGCAGACGGGGCAGTGAACGGATTTTGCAACGTTCACTGGAAGTATTACTCACGTACCCACCAGAACAGCGGCAGCCATCTGATCAGGAAGGTTTTCAAAAAATACAGTTAACATTGAAAAAAACTCTGGCAGATATCCACCACAAGCAGGGGTTGCCTGAAACTGAAAAGTATCAGAACGCTCTGAACGACCGCCAATGCTGGCTTGAACAATACCAACAGTTATCCCTTTCAGGCCGGGCACTGATGACGCAGCTACAGCCATTAGAAAACACTGAACAGGTAATACCCTACCTGACAATGGATATGGCAGGAATCCCCGAACCGGTTAAGAAATTACTGGAAAAGCTTCAGCCCAGACCATTAGGTGAACTGCTTGAACGGGGAGATATCACCTCTGCTGAAGTGCTGGCCAGCAAATTGCTGGAAATCGTGCCCATTGTAAGAAGTGAAAGTATCCATGACCCCATGCTGGCCAGGTTGTTCGCACAAATTGCACTAGCCTTCAATAAACGACGATCTCTACTTCTTCTGAATTTGCAATCGCAGGTCAGGATGGATGAACTGCCCTGGGTTAAACACTTACAATCAATCACCCCAATAGACGAAAGCAAAAGACTGGAAAATGCACGAACGCTTATCTCTGACATGATAATCCAGACCTACACATATTTTCCCCATACCATTTTGCCGAATACATTTATCAAATCATTAGGCCAGGTAATAAAAGCACTACCAGAGTCCTCTATGGAGCAGCCTCCCCTGACTGAGGAGCTTGCAGCCGATATATTCATGCATGAATTCTCTGAAAAATTCCTTAAGGCAGCCAAACAAGCTGCCAGCCTGATGCAGGGAACACTTTATGAAAAATATTATGGGCTTGATTACGGGGTCATCGCTAATCTTGAAACCCCGGAAGCACTTTATGATCTATGCCTGAGCAAAAGCGGTACCAGCGTGGACTATTATCATTATGGTGATCGTGTTTATCGAAGCGCCAGGCCTTCCGAAAATGGAAAAATCATTGAGTGGCAACAGGTGATCACCACGCATAACCTGGCAACATTGACCAATGCCATAAACCTGTGTGAATACTTGAGAAGTGAGAATGGCAAGAGATTAAGCCTTAAGGTTGCCGACTGGATAGTGACCAAATGTACACGCTATAACCCTGGTAACCCTGATCAGATAAGATTACAAGAGCATAAAAACCTTGCCTATGCCGTTCGGCAAATGCTTTTTTTCCTCTCTTTTCAACCTGAGGATGTCCAATTTTCAGTGTTGGCAAAACTGCAAGGCATTCCTCAAATACTGGATAATAAAATCAGTATTATCAGTACCAGGAAAACGTGTACCAAAGCACCAGAAACAACCAGCATTTCTGATATGGACGTTGTTGATGAAATGACGGAAGCTGATAAAAATTATAGCGACTTTATGGCAGCTTCTGATGATGATAGCTCTTATTACAGCCCATATTACAGCTCATATTACCGTACCCGAACCACAATAAAACCATCGAGAGAACAGCTACTGGACAGGCTGAACAAAAAGAAAGAGCAGGTAGACATAATGGTTAATAGTCTGGATGCCGCTTTATCCAGCCAACAGGTACATGAGCCACCAAAACCTTTTGTGGGCTGGTTATGATAGTCTTCTCTGATCTGCAACTGTTGTTTACTCGTTCCCTCATGCAAAGGGAACGAGATCGTTTCATCTAACAAAACGAATGACGACAGTCGTTCGTTTTTTTATATCCCGAAAATGATGAATTTAAGGGCGAACATAATGGCCAGAACCCAGACACTGATGCTCACTTCCTTAACACGTCCGGCCAGCAGTTTGATGACCGGGTAAGCGATGAAGCCCAGGGCAATCCCGTTAGCAATGGAGAAGCTCAGAGGCATCATGATGGTGGTGATCACCACAGGGCCCGCTTCGGTCAGATCGGACCAGTCCATAGCGCCCAGGCTGCTGGTCATCAGAACGGCGACGTACAACAACGCTCCGGCAGTGGCATAACCGGGCACCATGCCAGCCAGGGGTGAGAGGAAAAGCGTCAACAGGAACAACAGGCCAATAAATACTGCGGTCAGACCAGTGCGACCACCAACAGCCACACCGGAAGCACTTTCAACATAGGTAGTCACCGTCGGAGCACCGAAGATAGCGCCAACCCATGAAGCAGTACCGTCGGTGACCATGGCCTTACTCATGTTTTCCATCTTGCCATTTTCATCAGCAAGACCAGCTTTATCACCCACCGCAATCAGCGTACCGGTGGTATCGAACAGGTTGACAAACATGAATGCCACGATGACACCGATCATATCAGGGGTCAGGGAGCCCATAATGTCGAGCTTGGCAAAAATGGGTTCAATGCTCGGTGGCAGTGAAACGATACCCGTAAACTGTACCTGTCCTGTCACCAGGGCAATACCGGTCACGATAGCAATGGAGGCAAGCACTGCAGATTTCATCTTGCGATAGCTGAGTGCAAGAATAAGGAAGAGGCTGAGGCTGGCCATGATCTGGGCAAAACCGGTGATATCACCCAGGCCAACAATGGTTGCGGGGTTTGACACAACAATACCGGCAGACTTGAGGCCAATCACTGCCAGGAACAAACCGATACCGGCGGTAATACCGATGCGCAGCCCTTTGGGAATACTGTCAACAATCCACTCCCGGACTTTGAAAATACTCAGCAGCATAAAGCCGATACCACCCCAGAATACGGCACCCATCGCCTGTTCCCAGGAGTACCCCATACCCAGCACCACGGCATAAGCGAAGAATGCGTTCAACCCCATACCCGGAGCCAGACCCACCGGCCAGTTAGCGTAAAGCCCCATGGCAATACAGCTGATTGCGGAGATCAGACAGGTAGCAACAAACAGTGCCCCCCGGTCCATACCGGCAGCGGACAACATTTCCGGCACCACAAACACCACATAGCACATGGTGATGAAGGTGGTGCACCCCGCCAGGGCCTCCATCTTCACGGTTGTCCCGTGCTGTTTCAACTTGAATAGTCGCTCCAGCAGAGAGTTGTCGTGAGACTCGCTACGCTTCTCTACGGAAGCGTGGTCAACATCGGTATTTAGCATGATTTCCCCCAGAGGCCAGTTAACCGGGAATACTCACCATGAACATTCCCCACGGCTTATGGCTGATTTTTTTCAGCTGAGACTGTCCATACCTTTCCACAAACGCCGTGCCGCTTTCCGTGCGTCGGCATAAATCTCACTGACATCAAATGGATGACAACCGTCTTCCAGCACAACGGCACCATCAACGATAACGGTTCTCACGCCACTGCTGTTCATGCCAAATGCCAGGTGACCCGGCAGATTTTCTGCCTGCAGGGGTGTTGGGCTGTGGTAATCGTAAATGACCAGATCCGCCTGGTAACCTGCTTCCAGTCGACCAAAATGACCACCGAAGTTTCTTTCCAGCAAGCGGTTACCGTTATCCAGGAACTTCACGAAGCTGTCCGGCCACAGGGGGCCACCGGCATCACGGTGCTTGAAGAAAGCAAACTTCAGTTCTTCAAACATGTCGCTGCCAATACCATCAGTACCCAGGGCAACGTTTTTATACGACGTCAGTTTTTCGTTATAACCCACATGATTGTTCATGTTGGAACGTGGATTATGCACCAGGAAGGCATCTCTTTCATTCAGCAGTTCAATATCAGAATCCGCCAGGTAAATGCCGTGCCCGATAAGCGTCTGGTCATTGATCAGGCCGAAACGGTCCAGGCGTTGAATCAGCTCCTGTCCGTAGTGATGACGGCTCCAGGTCGCATCGTACTTGTCTTCCGCCACATGGATATGCAGCCCCCGGCCGGTTTCACGCACCGCGTCTGACAGCATGCCCAGACCATCATTGGAAACCGTAAAAGGGGCATGGGCCCCAATATGAGCTTCCACCAGGTAAGGCTCGCTGTCTTTGGTACTGCTGACCAGGTTGGCAAACTCAATGTTCTCCCGAACACCCGCTTCAAGCTCTTTAATGCCCCCATTACGGTCTGTGGTTTCAAAACAGGTCATGCCCCGCAGGCCCGCTTTGAGGAAAGCCTTGCGCAATGTTTTCAGGGAGCCTTTGATATAGGAGGGAGAAGCGTGGTGGTCAATAACGGCAGTACAACCGGCCCGGATGGCATCCAGTGAGCAGATCAGGCCACTGTAATAAAGAATCTCCTCATCAATGGCCCGGTCCAGTCGCCACCAGAGGTTTTTCAGCGTGCTGACAAAATCAGGACTGGGTTTAATATCCGCCATTACCCCCCGGGAAAGGCCGGAGTAAAAATGGTGGCTCTTTTCGGGTTACAGACTGCTCTGCAATGAAAATTGGCCAAAGGCCTTGATATACAATGCCTTCAGGAAACTGCTGGCTAAATATTGCCAAGCCCTGCCACAGGAGGATTCCAGCCTGATTTATGAAATCAGCAGTCTGCAATACGAAAAGAGCCAAAATGGTTATGGCTGCAGACAATCCCCGGCATCACGATACGACCGGCAGCATCGATGGTGCGGGTTGCTTTGGCCCGATCCACCCGGGAGCCGACTTCGACAATTTTGTTGCCATCCACCAGAATATCCACCCCTTCGGTCACTCTGGCGGGTTCAAACTGAACAGCAGTGGCGTTTTTTATCAGTAACATACAACGTGTCCTTATTCGAAACGAACGCTTCCCGCCTCCCGCTGCCCGCAGCCCGAAAAAAACAAGATGTACTTATGCTTTTGCGGGAGACGGGCTGCGGATAGCGGGCAGCAGTCTTATGGACTCAAGTTACGCACCTTGCTGAAAATCAGCCATTATTGGTGGCATGAAAAATGATCTCATAGAACTTTATTCTGACTACCTGTTGTCGTCGTCTGGGAAGACCACTGCAACGGGAGTGTCAGAGCTTTTGGATAATGTCTACAGTCATGACCAATTCACCCGATTGCTTTCAAACAATGAGTTTACCAGTCGTGACTTATGGCTTTACGTTAAACCCGTCGTGCGACAGGTTGAGTGCAGTGATGGGGTTTTGATCTTTGACGATACGATTCAGGAAAAGCAGTTCAGCAAAGAGAATGCCCTGAACACCTGGCATTTTGATCATACAAAAAATCGCACCGTGAAAGGTATAAATCTGCTCAATGCACACTACCATGCCGGAGATGCGTCGATTCCTGTCGCCTATAAATTGATCGAGAAAACCATCCTGTACACCGACTTGAAGACAAAAAAGGTAAGACGATATGCAGAGCAAACCAAAAATGAAATGATGCGGGAGATGCTGATGATTTGCTGCCATAACCAGCTTATGTTCCGCTATGTCCTTGCAGATAGCTGGTTTTGCTCAAACGACAATATGATGTTTATTCGACACGACTGTAATAAACATTTCCTGATGGCGATGAAGTCAAACCGCAAGGTATCCCTCAGTCTGGACGACAAATTACAAGGCCGTTCACAGCGTATAGATACTGTTGATTTTTCAGAAGATAAGCCTGTACAAGGGTGGATAGCAGGTGTCGATTTCCCTGTTCTGCTATACCGTCAGGTCTTTAAAAACAAAGACGGAAGCACAGGCATTCTCTATCTGGTTTGCAGCGATCTTGACTGTGATGCCGAGACTCTCAAGGCAATCTACGAGAAACGGTGGAAAGTCGAGGTCTTCCATAAAACGCTGAAATCGAATGCGTCAATGGCCAAGTCACCGGCGCATACTGTGAGAACACAGAGTAATCATATCTTTCTTTCAATTTACTCAGCCTTCAGGTTGGAAGTATTGTCATTGAAAGTAAATCTGAATCACTTTCAGCTCAGAGCCAAAATCTATATGGCAGGGCTGAAAGCTTCGTTGGGGCAGCTGAGAGAGCTGTTAGCTGCGTAACTTCAGTTATGGATAGACCTTACCCAGCAGATAAGCGTTATTCAGGTAGACATGACTGATAATCCTGCACAGATCATCCTGTCCCCGGGGGATCTCACTCAACTCGCCCATCACATTGATGGACATTTTGTTGACCTGCTTATCACCTGAAGAGTTGCCGCTGCGCAGCCAGACCATATCGTCCTGAACCAGGAAGCCGCTGTTGGTGCTGTTTTCAAAGTCCTCCATCAAACTGAACACGGTGAACTTCTCTTTATAAGGCTTGCTTTCCCAGTTACAGAACTGGGCACAGTTGCCACATTCGGTGCAGTAAGCATCCAGATGCAGAATCTGGTACTTCTCTTTGAAGCCCGGAATTTCCACGGCTACGTTTGCCCGGTTCGGACAGACATCCACACACTTGTTACAGATGTGGTTACACTCAAGGCAGCGTTCACCTTCCTGACGGGCGAAGGCTTCCACGTCGTCCGCAGGCACAGAACTCATGGGAATCAGGCCACGGCGGGCACGAATCCGCTGTTCATCAGCCACAGGCACTGCGCTACTCTTGAATTCAAAAGAATGGTTAACCAATGCCCGGTTGCGGGCAATGGCGGTATCTGTTGCTCTTCTGGCTTCATCAATACAGCGAACCACGGTGGATGGACCGGTATGGGCATCGCCGATCAGGAAGACATTGCTGACGCCAGTCTCTTTGCTGTGACGATCAACAGCCGCCCAGCCATCGGTACCCAGAGGAATACCCATCTTGTTCAGCAGCTCGGAATCAGCCTGCTCACCAATGGCGGTGATAATGGTATCAACCGGCGATGAAAAGGTTTCTTCGGTAGCCACAGGACGGCGACGACCACTGGCATCGGGCTCACCCAGGGTCATGATGCGGCAGGTGAGCATACCCTCTTCGGTCATGCTTTCAGGGTTGGTCAGGAACTGGAACCGTGCTCCGTCGTTAACGGCATTGCCATACTCTTCCCGGTCAGCCGGCATTTCCTCTTCGGTACGGCGGTAGAACACACGGACTTCTTCTACTCCCGGCACTTTCAGAGCAGCACGGGCACTGTCCATGGCAGTATTGCCGCCCCCCACTACCACCACTCGTTTACCAAGTTTGATGGTTTCAGGTGCATCATTGAACTGGCGCAGGAACTGCAGGGAGGGCAATAAACGACTGCAATCGCCTTTAAGCGGCATCTGGTTGCCTTTCTCAGCACCGATACCCAGGAAGACATAATCAAAACCGCTGTGTTTCAGATCCAGTACATCCAGATTAGGATCGCAACCAAACTCAAACTGTACACCGTGGGCCCGGACAAAATCGATATCCTGCTGAATCACCTCGGCAGGGATACGGAAGTTTGGCAGGACATGACGAATGATACCGCCAGCGTCTTTTTCTTTTTCAAACACCACCACCGGGAAACCGGCACGGGCCATGAAATAAGCGGCAGACAGGCCTGCAGGGCCAGCACCGATAACAGCACAACGGGCAGTCTGTTCCCGGGCAGGCTTCTGCCAGGCGGCCTGATATTCATCCCAGCCTTTTTCCATGGCAATCCGCTTCATATCACGGATACGAACGGCACCTTCGTAGTCTTTACGGGAACAGCTGAACATGCATTGATGGTCACAGATATGGCCGGTAATACCTGGCAGTGGGTTCTTGTCATAAATCAGACTGAGAGCCTGCTGGTATTCACCGTTAGCGACCAGCTGAATGTACTCAGGCGCATCCTGACCAATAGCGCATGCCTGCTTGCAGGGAGCGATGGTGCAGTCGGTCAGTGGTGAGTTTGCCTTCTGGCGCGTGGGTGTTTCGTGCCAGCGCTTTTCAGTGTACTCATCAGCGGTTAATGCTTTGGCTGCCAGTGCTTCCAGGGCAGCTACATCAACGGTATCACGGGCCCAGCTGTCACAAGATTCCAGGGCCAGGGCGCAATCACGCAGACGCATATAGCCACCGGGCTTGAGCATCTCGGTAGCCATGGTGATCGGGCGAATACCGGTATTAAAGATGTCAGCGACATTACCTTTCCAGGCACCGCCGGAGTAAGACATTGGTATCTGGCCAGCAAACTCCCGGGCGATAACCGCCGCAAGATTGATGGTCAACGGGTAGAGTGAACGACCAGACATGTACATCTCATCGCCCGGCAAGCGTCCGCGATTATTGACACAGCCCAGGGTATTCGAGAGTTTGACCCCAAAGCTCAGACCCAGGTCAGCACCGGTTTTGCGCAGCCGGTGCAGCATGGGGATTGCATCTTCCATCTGCAGGTCATGGCTGAAGGATTCTTCTTTCAAACCAATGTAGCCAAAACCTCTGTCGTCCAGAACCTTACGGACATAATCAAAGCCCAGCAGGGTTGGATTCAGTTTTACATAAGTATCAATATGCTTTTCTGTCATCATGTAGTGACAGATCGCTTCGATTTCGTGGGGAGGGCAACCGTGCATGGTTGAGAGGGTAACAGAGCGGGCAATGTTGCCGGAGATCCGATCAACGGTGGCCAGCAGTGAACCTAACCGGTCTTTGCACTGGAAGGTTGCCTGGACGTCTTCGCTTTTCAGCCATTCACGGGCAATGGCCTGGTATTGGGCAAACTTCTCATGACCGCTGCTGTCCATCATGTGATCAATGAAGGTTTGCATGGGAGGGGTCTTGATGCCCTTGAGGTCGTAACCGACACTCATATTAAAGATAAAACTTTTTTCACGGTTCCCTGCCCCCGGATTAGCCATGGCCGGATCAAACAGCTCTTCCAGCACATGGAGCACCACCCACGCTTTCAGGTATTCATCGTACGCTTTTGGCAGGGTAAATTCGGTGGACCACTCGGTGTTGTAGCACTCATCTTCCGGATCGATACAGGGCTTTTCGATCTCCAGAGTGTCCATGATCTGAACGGTTTTCAGCTCGATAAAGCGACCACCGGCGGCCCAGGAAGCGATGATGTTCTGTGCCAGCTGAGTGTGTGGGCCAGCGGCAGGGCCAACAGCAGTGGAGGCAGTTTCTGAGCAGACCCTGATGCTCTGGTGATTCTTTTTGCGAAATAGCAGGTCTGTCCGGATACCAAAGAGGGATTGGCTGCTTTTGTACTCTCCATGGATTCGGTCCAGCATTTCCCGAAAAGGGATAGGACGCATAATGTCACCCATTGTCGAAACTCCTCATCCTCAAGCTTTCTTGGAAAACTCTTGTTCTTAAAACTGTTCTTAAAACTGTTCTTAAAACTGTTCTTAAAACTGTTCTTAAAACTGTTCTTAAAACTGTTCTTAAAACTGTTCTTAAATGCAGAGAAAAACGCAGGATTCAGGCCAGATTTGGCAGATGATCGTACCAGGACAGCCAATACCCATTGAAAAAATGACCTGAATCAATGTCTGTTATTTTCACAGCAAATGAGTTCCTGATTACCACCGACCCTACGTCGTGAGCCAGCTGCTATAATAAACGTCGATAGTCATGTGTTTTGGAGGTAAAACTGATGTGTAAAAACACCATTCAGTTCCAAAAAGGCCTTGGCATTATGCAATTTCTGGCTAATTACGGCAGTGAAGAGCAGTGTGAGAACGCGCTGTCCTCTTGGCGCTGGCCAGATGGCTTCCAATGCCCGAAGTGTGGCTCCCGCAGTTTCTGCAAGCTTCACCGGAAAGCTGAATTCCAGTGCAATTGCTGCCGTTGCCAAACCTCGCTTACCAGTAACACTATCTTTGACTCAACAAAGCTGCCTCTAGCTACCTGGTTTCTGGGTATCTATCTCGTCACCCAGAATAAAGCGGGGATTTCTTGCCTGACGCTTCATCGACAACTTGGCATTTCCTACAATGCCGCATTGCGCATGAAACACAAACTCATGCAGGTCATGATGGAAAGAGATAACAGCTGGCAGTTGAGTGGTTTTGTTCAGATTGATGACGCCTATTGGGGCGGAGAGCGCCACGGAGGCCGCCGGGGCAGAGGCTCAGAGAACAAAGCCCCCTTCGTGGCCGCAGTTCAGACAGATGCTGATAACCACCCTATCTACATGAAGTTCAATGCCGTTGATAACTTCCGGCGAAAAACCATTCAGGAGTGGGCAGAACATGCCCTGAAAAAGGGTGTCCGGGCCGTCAGCGATGGCTTGTCCTGTTTCCGGGGTATTGAAGATGCCGGATGCCAGCACACAGCCATCATTACCGGTGGTGGGCATGCATCCATGGAGAATGAGTTGTTCACCTGGGTAAATACCATGCTGGGAAACGTGAAAACAGCGATTACCGGTACTTACCATAAGCTCGACCCCAAGCATCTGGGCCGTTATCTATCAGAGTTCAACTATCGGTTTAACCGGCGTTTTGATATGCCTTCAATGATCTCAAGGCTAGGTCGGGCTGCAGTCAATACAGCACCGATGCCGGATCGACTTCTCAAACTGCCAGACGTCCAGTGGAAACCGGGTTAGCCATCAACCGATAATTGAAAGTCAGTTGACGTATTAATATCATTATTTCGAATGATGATGTGGGTCTTTGCTTGTTCGGAGCGGTTATGAAACCGAATTTAGTTGATAATCTGGAGAACAAGCCGTCATGATGCCTGCTCCACCGGTAATACTGGAGAGGTTCTATTATTTCTTTACCGGGTTATAGACATAAAGAATGAAAAGCTGCACGTATATTCTTAAATTATCTTTCCCTGTGTCATGACGTACGATCAGTGGTAATCAGGAATGAGTTTCAAGGCTGTCGTTTACTGAATGAGATTAATTATTATCTGGTTGGTCACCAAGCAGGCTCTGCTTCAATAATGAGAAGACGTTTATCATTTTGGCGGATCAAGTTGAGAAAATAAAAGCTTACATCTGATGCAGATGAAACGTCATATATCAGTAATGTTTTTCATTTTTATCTTGTCATTTTTTACAGATAAAAACATTACGCGAAATTTCCGAATATTGTTGTCCTTCTTTTTCTGACAGCTTATCAATAGCTTTCAAGTGACATTGAGGATTATCAGAACAATAAAAAAGGGTAAAAAAACGAACCTTTTTCGGATCCAGTGGAACCATAAGGCAAGATAACTGCTCCGGTAATTGAGCAAGGCCACATACTTCGCAGGTACCAAACTGCAAGAACTGAAAAGTTTTTGACATAACCTGGCCTGAAACAAAGAGGTGAAATATTTCTCTAAAGTAAATCCCTGATGTTGACGATATCAAGATAGCACTGAATGCCAATCTGTTTCTCATGGTGACACCAGTCAGTAACAATTACTCAAATATATGGATTTTGTAAATCCGACATTTGATCTCAAGTTACTGTTATTCATGAGAATTGTTATAGTTGGCATGTAAAGTGATTAGATAATGTTGCAAGGAAACAGCTCAGTACCAGTTCCAGGAGGGATGTACAGGCCAAGGATGGCCACCCCAGGGAAATAATAAAAACAAAGAGGAAGTACTTAGATTATAGCCCCGCCAGTCGGGGCTTTGTTTTTTGTACGGGCCATTGTTTTTGTAAGAGCCATTGTTTTTGTAAGGGCCATTGCCTTTCATGATAGTGCACTTATGAGTAACGCTAGATGTCCGTGGGTTTGCACTTATTCTCTTATTCCCCCTTTTCCTTATACTACCCGGCATTTCACGTCTGATTGATAAAACCTTATGAATGCTAAGAAGTGCCTTTTCGGACTGATCCTGTCGTTGAGCCTGACGGGCTGTATTACCTTTCCTACAGAAGAATCTGCAAAAGTACAGGTCATCTGGGATGAAACGGATCGTATTGCAAGTTGTGAGCTGAAGGGAATTGTCTATGGTTCTGAAGGTCATTTTTACGATTACTGGCTGCACAGTGATCGCGATATGGTTTGGGGTACTATTAATCAAATGAGCAAAAAGGCTGTGGAAATGAAAGCAGATACATTGTATCTCTATCGTCCATTTGGCTTTTTAAGTTCCGTAACTATGATGGCGAATGCATATGATTGTCGTCGTGTTGATAAAATCAGGTAGCTGAAACAGCTAATCCTCATGGGTTTTGCCCTGCAAATTCCGGGTCATCTTCCCTGTAGTCATGGGATATCTCTTAACTTCCAGTCTTAACTTCCGGGTAAAGACCCATTGGTGCCAACCTTCCTTCGCCAGGATCAGGCGAGAGAACAGGATCTAAAAAGCATCAGGTCTGGTCTGATGTAATGTCCAATCCTTTCAGGATTATCCGGGTTAACGTCTCTGTTGCCTGGTCATAATCAGACTGCCCAAGCGTATCTTTACCAAGAGCCCGGGTGATCTGGTAAGAGAAATCTGCATAGTGCTGGGTTGATGACCAGAGCAGAAAAATAAGGTGCACGGGATCGACCGGTGCCATTTTCCCCTGGTCTGACCATGCCTTGAATACCTGCGCCCGGTCACGGAACCATTCACGGTAATCTTCACCAAAATACGCCGTCAGATGAGGGCCTCCATTGATAACCTCCTGGGCAAATATTCTGGATGCCAGGGGATTCTTCCGGGAGAACATGATTTTGGTGTGGATGTAAGCTGCCAGTGCTTCTTCCGGGTCATCCTCGGGACTCAGCCGGTCAAAGCTCTGATCCCATAACTTGAGGATATTCGATAGAACAGCAGCGTAGAGCGAGAGCTTATTGCTGAAATAATAGTGGACGTTGGCTTTGGGAAGATTTGCCCGTTGTGCGATGCGCTGCATGGTAGCGCCCTTGAAACCGTGAGCCACAAACTCTTGTTCGGCAGCAGCCAGAATGCTCTTTTTATTATTTTCCCGAATCTTTCCGGGTCGGTATTTTTTTGCAACGGCTTCCATATACGCATTCAATCCTGCTAATAATTGTAACCTCAGGGGATGAGAGAAGAAGTATCCTTCCTGAACCGGCATGACCGGTAGGGTGATGCCAAGTCAATATGATACGTCAAAACAGCATGTTTCAATAACTTCCCATTATCCCGTTTGTTCTCCGCTATCCTTATTTGTGAAACTACTAATCCGTTCTAAGTCAGTGCCAGAAGTGCAGGATCAGTGTTAGCATAATCGCGATTCCAACCAGGAGAATTATTGATTTGATTATCTGGTCATGGTTTTGTTTTCGCGGTTCATTATCATTGGATGGACGTGTATCTTGCAGCAGGCAGGGAACAAGGTTTGCCATGACCAGAAAACAGACCAGGAGCAGGACTGATACAACAACAGTTTTCATCATTGTTTGAATACTCCGGTTATTTATTATGAGCTTGAACACTAAGTTCTGGAAACTGTGAATTTGGTGTAAACAAACAAATAGATGACTGCATGCTTTTTATCAAGATTATGGTGGCTCACTGGCAGAAACTATTGTAGACCATTATTTCTGGATAATTATTGTTTCCTGATTACAAAGATATCGACGTTCAATAAAGTGAGCATGCCGGGCAGTTTGGTGGCATTGACCAACCAATGCCGGTACCCGTTTTGAGAAGTCCGGAAAACTAAAACAACGTCATCAGGATGTCTGCTACTTTCGCCTTGTCCGGTAAGCCTTTGCTATGCCACACGGAGGAAATTTGGGCGACCAGCGTCCGGTTGATCGGCTTGTCCATAACAGCCTCATCAATGCCCCGCCATCCCTCTCTCAAATAGCTCAGCTTCAGGAACGCTTCCACTTTCGCCCGGTCCGGTAAGCCTTTGGTATTACACATGGAGGAAATGTTGCTGATCAGTGCCCGATCAAGCGGCTTGTTCTTAACGGCCTCATCAATACCCTGCCATCCCTCTCTCAAGCAGCCCAACTTCAGGAAGGCTTCCACATTTGTTTTTTTCGGTAAGCCTCTACCAGAAGACATAGAGGAAATGTGCCTGACCAATGCCCGATCAAGCGACTTGTCCTTAACGACCTCATCAATACCCCGCCATCCCTTCTTCAGGCAGCCCATCGTCAAGAAGGCATCCACTTTTGCCTTGCCCGGTAAGCCGTGGCCATAATGCATGGAGCAAATGTGGGCAACCAGTGCCCGGTCGAGCGGCTGGTCCTTGACGGCCTCATCAATGCCCTGCCATCCCTTCTTCAGGCAGCCCATCGTCAAGAAGGCTTCCACTTTCGCCTTTTCCGGTATGCCTTTGCTACGACACATGGAGGTAATGTGGGCGACCAGCTCCCGGTCGAGCGGTTTGTCCTTAACGACCTCATCAATGCCCTGCCATCCCTTTCTCAGGCAGCCCAGCTTCAGAAAAGCTGCCAATTTCGCCTTTTCCGGTATGCCTTTGCCACGACACATAGAGGTAATGTGGGCAACCAGCTCCCGGTCGAGTGGTTTGTCCTTAACGGCCTCATCAACGCCCTGCCATCCCGCTTTCAGGCAGCCCTGTGTCAGGAAGGCTTCCACTTTCGTCTTTTCCGGTAAGCCTTTACCATGACACATGGAGGAAATACGGGCGACCAGTGCCCGGTCGAGTGGCATCGACTTAACAGCCTCATCAATGCCCTGCCAACCCGCTTTCAGACAAGCGAGCTTCATGAAGGCTTCTACTTCCACCTTTTCCGGTATGCCTTGACTATGAAGCATGGAAGAAATATTGGTGACCAGTGCCCGATCGATCGGCTTGTTCTTAACCGCCTCATCAATGCCCTGCCATCCATCTTTCAGGCAGTCCAGCTTCAGAAAGACTTCCGCTTTCGCCTTGCCCGGTATGCCTTTGCGATAACACATAGAGGAAATGTTGGTGATCAGTGCCCGGTTAAGCGGTTTGTCCTTAACCGCCTCATCAATACCCTGCCATCCCTCTTTCAGGCAACCCAGCATCAGAAAGGCTTCCACTTTCGCTTTTTCCGGTAAGCCTTTGCCATAACACATGGAGGAAATATTGCTGACCAGCGCCCGGTTAAGCGGCTTGTCCATAACGTGCTCATCAACACCCTGCCATCCCTCTTTCAGGCAGCCCAGCTTCAGAAAGGCTTCCAGGTTCGCCTTGTCCGGTAAGCCTTTGCAATTACACATGGTGGAAATGTTAGTAACCAGTGCCAGGTCGAGCGGCTGGTTCTTAACAGCCTCATCAATACCCTGCCATCCCTCTTTCAGGCAACCCAGCTTCAGGAAGGCTTCCACATTCGCCTTTTTCGGAAGGCCTTTGTTATGGCACATGGAAGAAATCTGTTTTAAAAATGGGCTGGCAGCAATTGAGGCAACATCCCCTTCTTCCATGGTCGAAAACACGGTTACACTGACCTTACTCTTAAGCATGTTGGTTAAACAACCAGTGTTGTTCATTGTTTTGTCAACCGCCGAAAAAAACACATTGGCTTTTTGAAAATATTCTGAGCACGCCCAATGCTCTGTAACAATGTCGAATTGCTCAATTTTTGAAAACAGAGTCGGCAGGGGAGAGGTGCCTCTGCCCATGGATAACTGGATACTCCTCTCCTCCAGGGTTTTCAGTAAGGTACTGGCGTTAGACAGTAAGGTTTTGACGCTCGGGTGACTCAGGTATCGCCTTATTTGACGTTGATGAGTGGCGATAAACTTTGAGATGATTTTGCTGTAATCTGGCTCTTGCTCAGAAGAAGTTGATCTGCCAGTCTCTACGGTATTCACATGTTGCCGACACCTCCGTTTTTTTGCAGGCCGTTTCGATTCGCCTAACCGCTCTGTGAAATCCTCTTGAGTTTGCCTGTCTTCCCTACCAACGGGTTGAACCCTATGTCCGGAGAAATAGCGCTTTCTGATGTTGTTGTTGTCCGGTAATCGCTCAGTAGCAATGGTGGCTGGGGAAGTGGTGAAAGCAGTGTGATTTGGTACGGGAGTTGCCATGGGGGTACGATTGCATTAAGTAGAACGGCCAATTTATGCCTTGATGGCACATAATGCTGACCAGCTAAACCCGCCATAGTTCAATCATAAAGTTGAATTAGTTGAATTGTAATCTTAAAGTACAACGCGGAGGTGTTCTCAGCACTTGCATTACTGATATTGATTCGCCCATCTTCGCAGTGGACGACCAAATTATACATAGGTTGAGTGCTTATTGAAGGCACCGTGAAGTCAAACTGTCAGGCATGACCTTCAGACTTTTATGCCAGGCTTGAACGGCTCGATCCAAAACATGCGGTGAACTCAATCTTGCACCAGCTGTGATTGTCTCACAGCTGAGAATGAACCGAGTCAACTGTTACGATTTGGCAAAAAGCACCAGATTACCAACCAGAAATAGTGGATGATCCGAAGTAAATTACAAACTTAGTCCCTGGGCTAAGTTACCGTTAATGGTTGGAAGCACCAATGTTCAGTAATTCTGCTGATCAACCGGCCAACAGTTAATTTTTTTGCTGCCGTCAGTTCTCGCCTCCAGGCCAGATAATGGGGAAGGTAACGAGTTGCAACCCCTTGGAATACGCCGCCAATCCAGCGTTTTAAATGACTGTGATAAGAATTTACAGTCTGGATGTGGTAGATGCCTTCAACAACATGTTGACCTGCTGATGTCACCAGCTCCTTGAAGACAAATCCAAGCTTGTCAGCAAGTTTTTCGTGAGCGAGGTGTGCATCCGCACAGACCGTGGCCTGTATCGATATGCGGCCATTTAAATGCCTGCACAATTCATTAGCACTTTCGTTTTCTAATACACCGTCAACGGTATTTCGATTACGGTCCCGAGCCACCATTACCGGGACTTTTCGGGCTTTGTTGGGATCATTACCCCGCTTTCGGGTTGGCCGTGGAAGGCCTTCTCTTTGCCCTTTGAAGGATTCACGGAAAAATGTTTCATCAAGCTCAGTAATGCCACAAAGCTCTTCTGCTTGATCATTATTAATCACTTCAAGAAAGCGGTGACGCCAGCGGAACGCAGTTTTCAAGTCAATGGCATTCTCAGCAGCAGCTGGTCGCAAGACCATAGAGTGAGTCATACCTGCGAGGTACTTGTTCCATTTTTCAGGGTGCCTGAGCCTTGCCAAAGGCGTTCCACTAAAGGCGTTAAACGTTGAGTCGCAAGTCTTGCAGTGGTAGCGCTGTCGGCCATTTCGTATGCCCCAGCGACCAACGCTATGGCTTTTGCATTTGGGGCACCTGGGGTTTTCGGCAAATTGGGCAAGTATGCTCTTTTCTACGTCAGGTGTTGCATTATCGTTATTGGGTATAGATTCACTGTAAACAGGTTCAGAGTCAGTGGTTTCTACTACCTCGGTAACCTCTATTTGAGTACTAAGGAGCGAGTTGTTAAGAATGTCTCGCTGTTCACTGGTTAATGTTGAAATGGAATCAATAAAATTCTGGAAGAGTTCAGATTGCATATCACTCCCCTACAACGTAGATTTTATGGGAGTTTAGCTGATTCAACCATTAACGGTAACTTAGCCTAGTCCCTGTGTATTCGCTGCGTGCTAGGCATATGAAGAGTGACGGTTCTGTCACTGAGTTCTATTCCCCCTGTGTTAATCGTGCGAGGAGCCCTTAACCAATCCTCGCATAAGCATCCTACTGCCGCCCCTGCAATACACCCTTCAACCGGGTGACCCGAATAGGCACCAATAAGACCACCAGTAACGGCTCCAACAAATTCAGGACATTCAGTTCCAGGACAGTTAATATTCACACTGTAAAAGTTATTATTTTGTGGTTGCATATAGAATCACTTCTTAATTGGATTATTGAAGATTTTCAGTCTCTCAAAACTAACCTGCGATAATGCGCAGCAGTTTGTTGTGTTCTTGCCATTCCTTAAGCGTTAAGAAACTGAGAACATTTGACCGTTAAATCGTTAAATCGTTCAAACTCAGCTATGATGATTCTCTTTAAACAAATTCGAAAAGTCTTTGCTATGCTGAATCAGGTATTGATTAACAAAGATATTGTTTGAAATTTTTGATTAAAAACAAATAGTTTTTGCTTGGCCCTCCTTTTTCTGAAGGATAAATGCTGAAGGATAAATGGTTATTGCATCATAGCCTGGTACGGCCGAATCATCATATATGGATTGAATAGAGAAAAGTGTTATGACAAAAGGACAGTTATCAGGAATAATCATTTCAGGTCTTATTGTATCGGCCTGCACCCAGGAACAACACTTCGCTCTTGATGAAAGTGTTATGTTAGAAAAGCCCACGTATCACAGGCACAGTGTGGAAGAAATTCTGAACGCATCAGACGATGAAGAACTGGTTCGGCTTTCCGGGGAAATTGTTAAGAAAATCAAAGGGAAAATTTACCTGTTTCGTGGTGAAACCGGTGATATTAATGTGGTTATTGATGATTCAGCCCTACCTGATGAGCGGCTTAAGCTAAACGCTCCCATCGTTATCAAGGGGGAGGTGGATAACCCACCCGACAGAACCCCCAGGATTGAGGTAGATGATATTTATTATGTTTTTTAACCATTATCAAGAGAGCTATTTGCATTCAAAAAGTGATGATTATTTTATTCAAAATGCCTTTTACCAGGCAGTCTCTCATGAATGCGGTGGCCAGAAACTTTGCCATTCAATGGTTTTATCACCCAGTACAAGAAAGTCAGGATTAACAAGGCTTTCTTTCATGTTATAGCTGAAGCGCTGACCATCCGGATTGAGAAATAAGCCTCCGGCCCCTTCAACAACTCCCTGCACCGCTCCGGTATCCCATTCAGAAGTAGGGCCAAGCCTTGGATAGATATCAGACTGACCCTCAGCAATCAGGCAGCTTTTCAGGGCACTGCCTACTTTTCTTGAAATGAGGTTCGGGTAAATAGCTTTTAGTGCGTTAAGATAATTACGGGCTGCTTCTGTTCCATAACTGCGGCTGCCAAGAACAATCACTTCTTTCTCCGGGGCAAACTTTCTGGGCTGAATCGCCTGAACTACACCCTCTTTATCCTGTTTCCACGCCCCCAGGCTTTCCCCACCCCAGTAAGAGATATCCATTGCGGGAATATGCACGATACCAAGCAGAGGGTAGTTATTCTCAATCAGGGCGATATTGACTGAGAATTCACCATTTCGGTTAATAAATTCGTTAGTTCCATCCAGTGGGTCAATCAGCCAGTATCGCTGCCAGTTTCTTCTTTCCTGCCAGGGAGGATATTCCGATTCTTCAGAAAGCAGAGGGTACTTTATGGATAAACTGTTTAGTCCATCCACAATGACAGCGTTCGCCGCAAAGTCAGCATTAGTTACCGGTGTCGTATCTGGTTTGGTCTGTATCCCGATATCATCCTGGTAATAGACGGCAAGAATACGTTTTCCTGCCTCTCGGGCAATGTGAACTAACTCAGGGGTTAAAGACTCAAGATCGCTGCTCATATCTCGCGCTCATAGTGCCAAAGGTGGGTCAGTCTCTTTTAACATAAGCTTGCTGGCTAATTGTGTGCATTAGCTAATAACCCGGCTTTAAGTTTCTCACGAACCAGAAAGAGAGCTGCGATCACTCTGGCCTCAGTGAAGTCTGGCCGGGTACACAGTTCCAGCAACTGATCAAATGAAAAAGTCTCTACTACACTTAAAGGGATATTAGATATATGCAACCCATATTATCTACCGAAATAAAAAATTATCAAATTAATGCTCCACCAGCTCCTGACTTAAAATCAAACATTGATATCAAAAGAGTTACTGAAAGAAAACCATCAACTCCTGGAGCTCAGGTTTCTTTAAATAAAAGAAAAGCTACATGTTTAACTCGACTTTAGAGTTTTAAGAGCACAATAGTTCCGGCGCATAATCTGCTAAAAGCAACCATCCCCAATGACGAAATTCGAGATGGTTGCCATGCTCACTTCAGATCATCAAGTAATCCTCAGGGAGCTCGCTTCATATACAACCTTTCTTGCTGGAGCGCTATCATCAACTGCAGTACCAACGTTCTGCGAACTGCTGTTCGGTTGCATGCTTTCAGCCGACGGCTTTGTTACACAGGCGTTGTTAACAATTGATTTTCATTGTGTGTGGAGCAGCTACCACCACTGGCTATCTCAGGGCAAGTGGCAATGGAAGAACTTGGCACGCCACTTGATCCGTCTGGTCTGCTCCAAAGCTCCTGAGAATCAACCTGTGGTCCTGGGGCTTGATGACTGGGTAATCGAACGGTTTTCCGACAAAGCCCCTGCTTGGTACGCCCGGCATGGGCATGAACTGATGGGGTGAAAGTCCCCTGTGGGAGAACCTACATCTGACTGGCGGTAAAGACGCCTGCTGATGACAACCACTAGCTTAAGGCAAGTGCAGTCCCGCGAGGGGCTGTGCGGAGGCAGTCTGAGTGCAAAGGTGCGAGCCGACGTACAGAAATCGCATATAAGGCTGAGTCTCTGGGCGAGTGAGCCAAGGATCACAAAGCCCTATGGTTCGTGAGACACGGTAAATGCGGCGGTTGTGCACTGAAAGTTCATGTCCTTATCCCTGTCTCTTGATCACAAATAGCTACCTTGTTCTATCATTTCTCACTGATAAAACAGGTCATGCTTCCACTTTCTCCTAAACCATGGTCAGAACTAACTTTTGGATGTGCTGATTTGGGCGATACTCGACGTACAAAACGACTTGTCAAAGTTGCTGCCGAGCTTTCAGCTCATACCGGTAATTCTTTGTCATCTTCATGCGAAGGTTATACCGCACTGGTAACTGGAGCTTACCGGCTGATTGAGAATGAGGCCGTAAAGCCTGAAGCAATAGCTGAGGCAGGCTTTCAGGCAACTGCCAAAATAGCGAGACAGTCTCGCCTACTTCTGGCTCTCGAAGATACAACAACCCTGGGTTATAAACATGCTGTCAGATCCGAGCTTGGTGATCTTGGAGGTCCTGAAGGCTCTAAAACCAGAGGATTCCACGTCCACTCTGTCTTCTTGGTTGATGCGGATACAGAGCGAAGCATTGGGCTTATTGATCAAGAACGATGGGTTAGAGAGGACGTTCAGCGGGGGAAAAAGAACCAACGTCGTCAGCTACCTTACGAGGGAAAGGAAAGCTTTAAGTGGCAAAGAGCCTCTGAAAACACAGAACAAAGGATGGGGGGTAAAATGCCTGACATCATCAGTGTTTGCGACCGGGAGGCGGATATATACGAATATATGCACTACAAACTGGATAACCGACAGCGGTTTGTTGTAAGAGCTACACAAAACAGAATCCTGGTGGATGGCGAACTCTTATTATTTGATTCCTTAGCTCAGACTGAAGTGTTGGGGAAATATACGATAGTGGTTCCTCAAAAAGGAGGTAGAAAGAAGCGAAAGGCAACGCTGCAGGTCAAAAGAAAGAAGATGACAATACAGGCGCCGCAAAGGCCAGGCGGCAGGCCGGAACCGGTAACTATGAATATTGTGTCGGCTGAAGAGATTGGCAATGACTCCGAAGACCGTTTGCACTGGGTACTATTGACAACTGAAGATATTGAAACATTCGAAGACTGTCGCTCTATCATTCGATTTTACGAGCTCCGATGGCGAATAGAAGAGTTCCATAAGGCTTGGAAATCGGGAGCAGGAGTAGAAAGGCTTCGTCTGCAATCTCCGGATAACATTGAACGACTTGCGGTCATATTAATGTTTGTCGCTGTCAGACTAATGCAAATCCGTGAAGCATTAATGTTACCGAATGACAGGCAGCACAAAGACAGAAAGCTTTGGAGTGAAAAAACACTCGCGAATGAGGTGGTCAGTGATGATGAATGGCAGGTTCTCTGGCTAACCTATGAAAAAAAAGCGTTGCCCGATAAGCCGCCAACAGTCACTTGGCTGCTTCAAACGATTGCTCGGCTTGGTGGTTGGGGTGATTCAAAGCATACAGGGCAGCCCGGCTGGTTAGTGGTATGGGAAGGCTGGGCGAAATTGCAGGATCGGGTAAAAACCTGGCAGATAGCCCGGCAGTTCAGCGCTGGAGAGATGTGATCAAGAGTCAGCCTTATCCGGGGAGATCTGTTCAACATGCGATTGGTAATTCCCAGTTCTCAGCCACTGGTTACAACAGGCTCGGCGAACAGGTCTCATCATCCTGTTCGAGCAAACCCGATGGCAACCAATAGCGCCAGCAGAGGTAACTCCGCGTGGTGATTGGACAGAAGTCAGCAGAGGCCATAGTAGCTGTACGACAGAAGCCATTAACGGATGGGAAGTCGTTAGCGAAGGGCCGAACATCGACGACAAAGAGGAGACTGATTCCCTCAAGGCGATGCAGCCGTCCGGCGACTCACCGTACTTGGCGACAGAATCTTTAACCAGCTTTGAACCATGATCTACTAAATTGCGTACTTGAACCGGCTAATCTGGCAAGTGCATGGAAACAGGTCAAAAGCAACAAGGGTGCTCCGGGTATTGATGGAGTCACTATTGAAGCTTATCCAGACTTTGCCAAACAGCATTGGCCTTCAGTGCGTCAAGCCTTATTGGACGGAACCTACCAGCCATCACCCGTGCGCCGACATGTTATAGAAAAGCCGGACGGCGGTGAGCGTTTGCTGGGAATCCCTACCGTGATGGATAGGGTCATACAGCAGGCCATTGTGCAGGTGCTGACCCCTGTCTTTGATCCGGGTTTCTCTCCAAACAGCTTCGGCTACCGACCGGGACGGTCAGCACACGACGGAGTCCGTCAGGTTAAGCAGTTGATCAACCGGGGGCTTCATTACGCTGTTGACGTTGATCTGAGTAAATTCTTTGATACGGTTAATCACGACGTTTTGATGTCGAGGGTCTCCCGTAAGGTCCGCGACAAACGCCTTCTGAAACTGATTGGTAGCTACCTGCGCTCCGGTGTCATGATTGAGGGCAATGTCTACCCGACCAGGGTTGGCATGCCACAGGGTGGGCCTTTATCACCCTTGCTGTCTAATGTGGTCCTCGACGAACTCGACAAGGAGCTTGAATATCGGGGTCATTGCTTTGCAAGATACTGTGATGATTTTGTGATTCTCGTCAAAAGTCAGCGTGCAGGGGATCGGGTGATGCACAGCATTACCCAATTCATTGAACGCAAATTGAAACTGAAGATTAACTCCCGGAAAAGTAAAGTTGTGAAAGCAACAGAAAGCGAATTCCTGAGTTTCACCTTCACAGGGAAGAAAGTTCGCTGGGCCCAGAAGTGTCTGGACCGATTCAAATACCGGATACTCAAGTTGACCAGTCGTCGCTGGGGTGTCTCAATGCAACATCGGTTACGCAAATTGGCACAATATATCCGGGGTTGGATGGGGTATTTCCGGTTATCGGAATATCACCGACCAATTCCCCTGCTGGATCAATGGATACGTCGGCGAATCCGTTGCTGCTTTCTGAAGCAATGGCGCAAGCCGAAAACCCGTTTTAAGAATCTGGTCAGGTTAGGCGTTGATAAAATTAACGCCGCCAAGATCGCAGCCAGCAGCAAAGGGTATTACCGTCTGAGTAAAACCTATGCGGTACAACAGGCACTGAATAACAGTTACCTCGCGAAAATTGGGCTTGTTTCATTGAAAGACTTATGGATCAGGTTTCACCATCATCGTTGAACCGCCCGGTGCGGACCCGCATGCCGGGTGCTGTGGGGAGGGCTGGAGAAAGACCGGCCCTTACCCGATTCGTACACATCATCAACACAGCAAGAAACGCAATCGGCCGACGTACATCTGGGGGCAGTGTTGGGTTTCCCTGGCCATCATATTTGAGCGGGCTGCAGATGAAGTATTTACCGCCATACCGGTGATCTCATTTCCGACACCAGCTTCAGGTAACACCAGCAAACTGAAAATTGCCGTGGCCATGCTCAGGGTGGTACGCAATGAAGTGAAGGATCGAGTGCTACGCCTGCTAACCGATTGCTGGTATATGAACTGGACACTGATAAAGCCAGCTCTGGAAATGAACATAGAAGTTGTTGGTCAGATACCTTCAAATCGGGCCCTCTATGCTTTGCCGCCAGCACCCACCGTAAAGAAGCGAGGGCGCCCAAAAAAGTACGGCATCAAGATGACGACAGAACAGGTTAAGAAACTGCCGGAAGAAAAAGCAACAGTATGGATGTACGGCAAATTTCGCAAAATACGTTATCGTACCCTGATCTGTCGCGCCAGATTCCTTAAAGGTCGTGAAGTACGCGTCGTCTGGAGTCGCTTTGAAAATGACAAAGGTCTGACCGAAAGCAGAATATTCATCTCGACCAATCCGGAACTTGAGGGACTGGAGGTGCTTCGTGCCTATTCCCGGAGATGGCCGGTAGAGCCAATGTTTCACCAACTCAAACATGCTTTTGGCTGTTGCCATTTATGGCAGCAGAAATTGCGAACACTGCTTCGATGGATGCATTTGAAAATGGCAGGCTATGCATTATTGCAGTTATTAACCGTTTGTAAAAATCAGGCATGTCTGAATATTTCTCGGATACCCTGGAGAAGCCCGGATACAACCACTGCAGGCATGATGAAAATTGCTCTTTCAGGAATTATTCCGAGGTTCTCTATTCGCAAGGGCTGGAACAGATATAAGCAAAAATATGAGTTCAATTTTCGCGATCTGATCGACCAGTTAATACCGGATAATTCAGAAGCAGCATAACTAAAGGCTTTTAGGCAAAAAACGGAAGTAATAACGAACTTGGAAAAACAGTTCACTGATTTCGGCTTGCTTCACTATAAAAAGCTGACCGAATTATCGTTTTATACAGACTCTAAAGTCGAGATGTTTAAAACAACTGCAGGTTTTAGATTCTCCTGAGTTGTACATTAAGATAAAAAAATCGAAGCGAAATCCTGTTGTTTTTCCTTTTGTACTAGGTGGAAGCAAACATTTTAAAATTGATCCAGACATTCCTCTTTTGAATCATAATTGCAGCTTAAGAATACCAGAGGATAATCAACAGCAGCCGAATACGTGGAATGAAGCAGTGACAAGGCTCTCTAATATTTTTACATATAGCTTTCAAAAGTTATGCAAGGTTACAGTGCCTGAGGATAAAGGATGTGTATTTTCCGGGAACTGCCACCACTTTGCAAACTATTTAGCCTTTGGAATGGATAAGCAAGAAGATATTGACTTTCTTGACTGGTATGAAAATCTTCCATTCGCTTCACTCTTACCGTTCAATGAAAAAGACTTAAAGTGGGGTGATATTGTTCAGCTTTTAGATAAAGGAAATCTTGAACACAGTATGTTCTATATCGGTTCCAGCAGCCACAAATCCCGAAGTGGGAAATAATTATTTTCAGAGTCTGTCTTATCATCCTATTAGTTACGACATTCATTTTACACCAGGCAATGCTTGCTGAAACTGCTGACGCTGACGGTTGGCAGCGTTAACGTTGGTTAAGAATAGCAGCGGTTAGTCGTCATAGTGACAGCCTGAAACCGTCAGTCCTGTGGGTGTATCAAGATGGCATTCAACATCCACATAGGTACCGAGCTCTTGTGGAAGACTGCCGTCGGTTGCGGTATAGCCCCACACATTCTTTTGCCCGGCTTCAGACTGAGTCACCTTCCCTTTCAGTTCGATTGTACCATCATAATTTTCATGCTCGATCTCCAGCAGCAGGTTTTGGCTGTTTTGGGTCAGGCCAGAAAGAGAGACTCTGTCGCCATTCAGGTTCTGATAAGGCATGTTATAGAGTTCGTTTTCCATCATCAGGGTTGGCGTGAATGAAAAACCGTTCACTTCGATGGTGTCGGTTGTACTGTCGTAGAAGGCTTTTCCCTCAAGATTAAACTCAGGGCGGGCAAATGTCGGGCCAGTCGGTCCGGAAGGCCCAGTTGGGCCGAAATAACCATCATCATTGTCGAGCTCAACCCGTTGAGCAGCGAGACTATTGGTTGCACTGTCCCAGGTACCGTCAATTTCCAACAGCATACCGGTTTTGATAGCTGCTGCGTTGGCCAAATTCCTGAAGCGAGTGTTGGCAGTCAGGGTGACAAAGCGGTTATGGTTGAGTTGCAGGCGATCAAGATTGGTGCTGATCCAGCTAACCCGGCCCTCCAGTTCCATGGTGGTCATGTCATCATAGTCGGGGTTGTCGATATCGATCATCTCAGCAGTCATGGCCATGCCATTAATAATGCCAGTGACTTCAACCCAGAGACCATTAACAATCATGTCGGGTGCGTAGAATTTGCTGTAGTCGACGATTATGCTGCCGAGCTTGAAGGTTTTTGCAACACTGTCTACCCCGGTCACTACGCCCTCAATTTCGGCCAGTTCAAGTTCGTGAATCTCTTGCTCGATGTAAGTCGCCTGAATAGTCGTGCTATCAATCAGGAAGCCACTGACTTCTACTAATGTACCGCTGATAGCAGTGTCAAAAGTCAGGCCATTACCCCAGCGGGCGTTTTCAGTGAGAATGGTCATACCGGCCACGGTCAGGCTCTTTTTCTCCCTATCAACTGCGGTGACGGGCGCACGAATAATATCGTCATAAACGACAGAGAGCACCTTGTTGTTGCCGTCAGTGGTCAGTTTAAGCACCATGCCAACCTGCAGCTCTGGAGCAGAAGAGCGGCTCAGACTAATACCAGCCAGAGAGACCGAGTAACCAGCGACAACACCGTCGCCACTGTTTTGGTCATACCGGGTCAGTTCACCGTTAATAATTTTAGGTAGCACTTGCGGCATCGGTGTTATTGTCGGTGGCTGAGGTGGGAAATAAACGTCGTCGTCGCCACTGCCATCGCCACCGCCACAGCCAGCAATGACAAGGACGAGAGGGAGAATCAAAACCTTTTTGTTGTGCAACAACTGCTTAAACATGGTAACGCTTCAAAAAATAATAATCGGAAAGCAGTTATTATAAATTTTGTACCTTAATATCACGTTAAGCGTTTATTCATTATACGTTCATGCATGATCTAAATGGGTGCGTAAATGAGAAAAGGAAAAGAATTGAGGGTCAGGTTACTTTTCTTGGCGTTGATCTGAGCAAAACAAAAGCCCCGCATAAAGCGGGGACCGTAGAGAACGAACAGCGTCGTTGGAGTTTCCAGTGCATCCTGCCTGGTTTTTTGAGGCTTCCATTGGTTCACGTCACTGTGATACCAGAACACCTGTTCCCTGGCGCAGTGCTTCACTCAACCCAAGGCCCTGGCCTATAGGTTGAGGTTATTATTTTACGCACAGTGACGTATCATCCTATCCGCCTGAATACGGGAAACACTGCTGACTCTCCCGTAGGTAACAATAAACAACCTCGCCAAAAGCAAGGCTGCAATTGCTGATCCATCAGCTGTATGCGGTTTTTATTATTATTGGGGTGGTATTTATTCTTAGACAAAGAGTGAGTATTTAGTGTTTTTATTACCAGGCCCCGAAACAATCGCTATCGACTTCGGCAATCACTCAATGGACAGACATAGATTACGTATTTACCGAACTAAAAGAATTGATCTACGTCAATAAAACCGAGTTTGTAGTGATAACCGAGCGTCTGACATCGTGGCCATGAACGGCAGTGAAATGAGCTGATGCCCGATATCCTGACCAATAACCTGCTCTTTGTCATGACCAGCTTGATGGGCAGTATCTATTAAGGCCAGTGGAAACTAATCACCCAGTAATCAGCGGCATTATTTTGTTGCTGCTTTGTACCAACCGGGCCAGAAAACTCATTCTTCTACCGGGATGTTATCCGTATCTGCAAGGCCCGGAGAGGTCCGGGATAGTGCAAATCAACACGATACACCAGGGCTAAGTTACCGTTAATGGTTGGAAGCACCAATGTTCAGTAATTCTGCTGATCAACCGGCCAACAGTTAATTTTTTTGCTGCCGTCAGTTCTCGCCTCCAGGCCAGATAATGGGGAAGGTAACGAGTTGCAACCCCTTGGAATACGCCGCCAATCCAGCGTTTTAAATGACTGTGATAAGAATTTACAGTCTGGATGTGGTAGATGCCTTCAACAACATGTTGACCTGCTGATGTCACCAGCTCCTTGAAGACAAATCCAAGCTTGTCAGCAAGTTTTTCGTGAGCGAGGTGTGCATCCGCACAGACCGTGGCCTGTATCGATATGCGGCCATTTAAATGCCTGCACAATTCATTAGCACTTTCGTTTTCTAATACACCGTCAACGGTATTTCGATTACGGTCCCGAGCCACCATTACCGGGACTTTTCGGGCTTTGTTGGGATCATTACCCCGCTTTCGGGTTGGCCGTGGAAGGCCTTCTCTTTGCCCTTTGAAGGATTCACGGAAAAATGTTTCATCAAGCTCAGTAATGCCACAAAGCTCTTCTGCTTGATCATTATTAATCACTTCAAGAAAGCGGTGACGCCAGCGGAACGCAGTTTTCAAGTCAATGGCATTCTCAGCAGCAGCTGGTCGCAAGACCATAGAGTGAGTCATACCTGCGAGGTACTTGTTCCATTTTTCAGGGTGCCTGAGCCTTGCCAAAGGCGTTCCACTAAAGGCGTTAAACGTTGAGTCGCAAGTCTTGCAGTGGTAGCGCTGTTGGCCATTTCGTATGCCCCAGCGACCAACGCTATGGCTTTTGCATTTGGGGCACCTGGGGTTTTCGGCAAATTGGGCAAGTATGCTCTTTTCTACGTCAGGTGTTGCATTATCGTTATTGGGTATAGATTCACTGTAAACAGGTTCAGAGTCAGTGGTTTCTACTACCTCGGTAACCTCTATTTGAGTACTAAGGAGCGAGTTGTTAAGAATGTCTCGCTGTTCACTGGTTAATGTTGAAATGGAATCAATAAAATTCTGGAAGAGTTCAGATTGCATATCACTCCCCTACAACGTAGATTTTATGGGAGTTTAGCTGATTCAACCATTAACGGTAACTTAGCCATACACCAGGGTTATGAAAGCTCTATTGACAAACACCGGAAGTCTTCCAGGAGGCTGGAAACTATGTGATTTCATTTTTTATGTACTTACGTACAGATAAAAAACCATAGAAAATTTGCCATATCTTAAATGATGACTAACCTGCCTAGTGTCCCATCAAATGTTGTCGCTTCTGCCAAGAACCAGACAATAATTCGGACTTATTAATAGATACTATCTAGTTCTCGTCCAAAAACGCATCAGGCAATCATAATTAGATTGTACGTGCGTTTTGATATTTCCTGAAATTCCAGAGAGCCGCAAAAACTCTTCCCTTTTTTTCTCTAATCTGGGACGGATATTGGAGAAAAACGCGAAAAGCAGGCAGAAAACATCCTCCCACCATGCTGGAAAGGTACTTTCATGTAGCGTGGAGGTGGCTATCAGGATGGTGCCGGGTGTCTGGCCAGAATCACCAGGTTGTAACAGACCACCGATAACCAGCAATGAGAATCAAAACGCTCAGAACCCTTGCAGTGGCAACGTGATAGCCCAAAACATCTCTTTAGCCACGAAATTCCCGCTTCAATACCTGCCCGGAAGCGAAAGAGCGTTTTATACACATACTGACTTTTAGTCATCTCTTCGACTTCAAGTCCGCGCTTCTTATTAAAAGCTACATCGCTGATTCCCATGGCCTTGGCTTTTTCCAAATTAGCGCGACACGCGTATCCGCCGTCACCGCTTGTCTGGCGAGGTACACGACCATAAATTTCTTTTTGTCTTTCCATCATCGGAATGAATTGGTCCGAATCCGCTGGGTTACCTTCCTCAATAACCAGGTCCAGGATCAATCGACTTTTTCCCTGAACCAGGTTCAGTTTATGGCCATACTGTACTTGCCGCCTGTCTTTTACGATGATATCCGTATGGGGTTCATACAGGCTAACCACTTTTTCCTGGGCTGGCACCTTTTCACCCTTAAAGACCCTGCGCTCTGTCTGGGAGACTATTGCATCCACCAGGGGTAACAGGTGATCCACATCGGCCTGCCACTTGTCGGCATCATCAGCCAGGAGACACTGCCCCTGCTGACGGGCGTTTGCTAGCGTGACAGTAGCTTCGATAAGTACCTTCCGGGATTTTCGGGTCAACTGCAGCAGTTTTTTATAATGCTGATGCCGCTCTTCTTTGCCAGCGTAGATGCATTTTCTGGCCGCATCTTTTACGGCTCGGTTGTGATGGGTATATTCATAAAGCGGTGTCGCTGTCAGTGTTTGTCCCCGTTCCAGCAGCCGACAAATTTCTTTAACGGAACTGGCTAAAAGATCACTGTCGCAAGGAGGTTTGATATCCGATTCGGTGACTGTGCTGTCAATAGCCACAGTGCGCCCTTTTTCAATACCCTGATCTTTAGCGGTCATTAGCTGACAGTTATTAATCCGTTCCCATGTAGATGCAGTAAGAAGGCTGATGAGCCCATGCAAACTGGAGCGACTGGGGCGCTGGTTTGGTTCGAGGCGACAAAAGTCTCGAAAGAGCATGGAGTCCATCAAAACAAACGACAAGTAGTCATAATCACAATTCAAATACTGTTTCAGGAGTGCCGCACGAAGAACGGATTCTGCTGATAGTCCGTTCCGCCCAGTGTTCTGTTTATCACCAGAACTTAAGTCCTCATAAATCCAGTCATTGAACTGTGGATGGGCGTCAAGCCATTGCGAGATACCGGAAAGCTGGGAGCAGATTTCATGAGGTACGTAATGGAGTTCCATACTACACTGCGGGTTGCGTTTTTTGCGCATTTGGAGTCCTCTGTTTTTGGCAATCCCTTATGTTTCTTGCTCTTGGGAAGTTTAGTCGCCAGATAGCAGTAGGGCTCCACTTAATTTTTCCTGATCCACCGACCCTACGTCGTGAGCCAGCTGCTATAATAAACGTCGATAGTCATGTGTTTTGGAGGTAAAACTGATGTGTAAAAACACCATTCAGTTCCAAAAAGGCCTTGGCATTATGCAATTTCTGGCTAATTACGGCAGTGAAGAGCAGTGTGAGAACGCGCTGTCCTCT